>NZ_FXUI01000004.1:0-355927 GCF_900182875.1 Novosphingobium panipatense | reverse complement strand
GGCAAATTCAAACTACGCAATAGAGCCCGAAGCTCCCAAGGCGCAGGCGCCGTCGCCCACATGTCCCTTCATCAAAAACTACAATGTCAAAGATCCGAACCCCCTTTCGAAGGTCCCGCCGAACAGTAAAGCCGGACAACCATCGCTCCCCCATTCTTGCGACCGGGGGAAACCAGCTGTCCGTCTCTCTTGGCGACCGCTGCAAAACCGTGTGGTCCGCTGCGGTGAAGCGCCCTCTAAGGTGACCCCGCGATTCGGTCAAACACTAATTTCAAAAATGTTTCATAAAAATGATCGTCTCGCTGTTTTCTGCGGTTTTCGAGTTCCGCGTGCCGATCCGGAATGGGCTGGCCTGCCCGATCATCGACAAGGATGGCGCAATCCAGGATCCGTTTGCCACTAAGCGGCGATTCCTGCGTTCGGCGTTGCAGCATGATTGCTTCGACGGGGTCAGGTGCTATCGGATGCCGGTGTCTAGGACGTTGATATATCGCGGGCGCACGGCGGGCCCGGCCCTCATGCTGGTGCTGCTCGCCTGCGCGGGTTGCGCAAGCCAAGGCGGCAGACCGGTCAGCGCGCCGGTGGAGCAGGACGCCTCGGCGGCGGCTCACCCGGCAATTGCGGCAGCGGCACCCTGGTGGCGTGAAGCCGGAGACCCGGTTCTTGCCACTCTGGTGCAGCAGGGTCTCGACCAGAGTCCCGAGGTCGCTTGCCGCATCGGCGCGCTGCGTCAATTCGATCAGGAGACGGCGCAAGACGCGCAGCGTCTGGGCACCAGGCTTAGCAAACTGTTGGGCGCCCGGAGCCGTGAGGACATCCCGCGGTTGAGAGACGCCAAGGTCGAGCGCGTTGCCTCGGAGCGACTGCGGGTCGCCCGGCGAATCGCACTTGCCTATATCGAAGTCCGGCGCCTGCAGCAGGACGCTGCGCTGCGCTCTTCTCTCATCGCCCAATACAAGGACAATGCGCAGGTCGCCCGGTTTCGGCGGGAGGCCGGCCTCGTTCCTGCGATCGATGGCTCGCTTGCCCGATCCCAAGACGAAGCCATGGCGGGTGAACTTGGCATTGCGCAAGGGCGATCCAGCCACGCCATCGCCGAGCTCGCGCGCCTCGTCGGGGATAGACCGGAGGCGCTCGCCGGCAAGCTGGGTTCTCCCGGCGTTCTTCCGGATCCTCCCGTGGACCCGCTGGCGGTCGCTGGTCCGGGCGAGCCCCGGCGGGCGGGTCTGGCCGATGCCATCCTGCGGGAAGCCCGCCTGAGCCAGTCCCTTTCCGAAGCACGCCGCACCGTCAAGGACGCCCGCACAGCGTATCGGGAAGGAGTCGGCAGCTTCGCGACACTCTATGTCGCGGAAGCCGCCGCGCTTGCGGTGGAGCTGGCGCTGGTCAGCGCACGGGCCGACCGCGTCGCCACGACCCTGGACATCTGGTCCGGACAGGATGAACGCTGGGCGCGTGAAGGCCTGGAGCCGGTCGTCGGCCCCACCTCCCTGTCATCCGATGCCACCATAACGGTAACTGCCGGCTGTGACTGAACGGAACGAGCATACGCCGCTCGACGCCCTCCTCGGTGCGGCTCCCCGCGGCGTGCTGCGCCACTGGCTCAGCCTCCTGGTCCTCACCCTGGCCGCGCTGGGCGCGGTGGTCTTTCTCATCCGGTTCGTGAGTGGTGAGGACTCACCGTACTATTCCACACCGGTGGAGCGAGGAAATCTGCTCCCTCTGGTGTCCGAACGCGGCAAAATCCGCGGCTCGGGCGAAGTTACCGTCGTGTCAAAGCTCCCGGGACGCATCACCTGGATTTCCGCCAAGAGCGATGCGGAGGTGGAGAAAGGGGAACTCCTCGCCATCATCGATGCCGGAGACGTCGATGCCCTGATCGCGGATGCCCGCGCGCAGCTGACCGGTGCCCGATCCCTTCTTCAGGCCGCGGAGGTCGCCGCGCAGGACACAGGCTCCCGTCTTGCGCGCTACGAAAGTGTCTGGCGTCGTTCGGGTGGACGGGCGCCCTCACTCAACGAAATCGAACGCGCGCGCGCCGATGCCCGGCAGGCCGACCTGGCGGTCTCCGCCGCCCGCGCCGACGTAAAGCGGGCCGAGCTGCGGGTCGCGGATGCCGAGGCCCGCAAGGCGGGCTCGCACGTGAAGGCTCCAGTTTCGGGCACGCTGGCAGTGCGTCATGTGCGGCAGGGACAGATCATCGCCGAACGCCAGCCCCTGTTCACGATCGCGCAGGGCACCGCGCCCTTGACCATCGAAGTGCCGCTCAGCGCACAACCCGGCCCGCTTGAGGCGGGAACGCCGGCGCAGATCCGGCTCGATGCCGCGCCCGATCAGGTCCACCCGGCAACGCTTACCCTTCTACGGGTTCCGCCTGCTCCATCCACGGCGCCGCGGCGTGCGGTGTTCACGCTTGCCCGGCCCGGCCCCGATATTCGCCCGGGAATGGCGGCGACAGTGGAGATCCGTCTGCCCCAGCGCCGCAACGTCCTGCTGGTGCCGGACGCCGCGCTGGAGTTTGAACCGGGCAGCCGCAACCCGCAGCGGCGCGAGCGAATCTATGTGTTGGATGGCGGCGAGCCCCGCCGCGTCTATGTCACCGTGGGCGGCAGCGACGGGAAGCACACGGAAGTCTTCGCCAGTGGCCTCAAACCGGGCGATCAAGCGATCATCGGTTGGCGAGATGCGGCGGCCGGAGCACGGCAGCCAGCGCGCTGAAAGGTTCGTGCGGCAACAATAGAGGGGCCTGTGCGTATGGGCACTCGACCAGAATCTCGCCAGCAAGGGTGAACGCCATCGCAAACGACACCGCTCACATGCCGCGCCGAACGGCCCTGCGTTTGCTTGCAGCGGCCGCAGCCGCCACTTCCCTTCCGGGCGGCTTGAGGGCCGCGACTGCGCGCCAGCTCGGGAATCCGCAGCCCTTCTCATGGGATGGCCTGGTGGCGCAGGCGCGGACTCTTGCCCGCAAGCCGCACCAGCCGATCCCGGCATCGACCCGCGCCGCCGCTGACTATGACGCGGCCGGCAAGCTCACTTACGGCGATGCCGCGAACATCGCTGGAAACATCCGGCTCTTCCCCGCCGTCCGCAACACGGCACCAAAGCCGGTGCGTATTGCCGTTGTCGAGGGCGGGCAGGCGCGGGAGATCGTGGACACCAGCGGGCTCTTCGTCGGTGGCCTCAATACGGATGCGGTCGGCTTTCGAGTGATGGACGGAACGAACCGCAGCGACTGGCTGGCCTTCCAGGGGGCAAGCTATTTCCGGTCCTCCGGCTCACGCGATCAGTACGGCCTTTCGGCCCGCGCCGTTGCCATCGACACGGGGCTGGCGAAGGGCGAGGAATTTCCGGACTTCACCCGGTTCTGGATAGAGCAGACCGGCACCGACAGCGTGCGCATTTACGCGCTGCTCGATGGACCGAGCCTGACCGGCGCTTATGTCTTCGACTGCCGCAAGACTGCGCAGGGCGTCACGCAGGACGTGACGGCATCGCTGTTCCTGCGCCGCGACGTCGAACAACTCGGCATCGCCGCCGCGTCCAGCATGTTCTGGTACGATCAGTCCAGCCCGCCCCGTTCCCGTACCGACTGGAGGCCGGAGATCCACGACTCCGACGGGCTTGCCATCTGGACGGCCGACGGGGAACGGGTGTGGCGGCCTTTGGAGAACCCGTCGGTCGCCCACCTGCACAGCTTCCGCGCCGATGCGCCGAAAGGCTTCGGCTTGCTGCAGAGGGATCAGGTCTTCGCGCATTATCAGGACGACGGCGTATTCTACGATCGCCGGCCGTCACTCTGGGTCGAACCCAGGGGCGACTGGGGACCGGGAGCCGTGGGCCTCTACGAGATGCCCACCAGCAGCGAGACGCTCGACAACATCGCGCTGTTCTGGCGCAGCGACCGGCCCGCACGGGCCGGGCAGCGCCGGGACTTCGCCTACCGGCTTACCTGGACCTCCAACGATCCGACGGCCGATCGCGCGGCACGCTGCGTCGATGTCTATGATGGACCGGGGGGAGCGCCCGGGTCACCCCCGCTGCAGGGAGTGCGCAAGTTCGTCTTTGATTTCAGCGGCCCCTCCCTTTCCGGTCTTGGCCGCAGTAGCGGCGTCACGGCCGAAACGGATCTGCCCGGGGAAGCGATCGTGGCGGCCGTGGCTTATCCTGTCGCCGGCTCGGAAGGACGTTGGCGCGCCATGCTCGACGTGCGTTCGTCCGCCCTTAACCGCTCTGAATTTCGCCTGTTCCTGAAGCGCGGCAACTCTGCCCTTACCGAAACCGTTATCAAGGCCATAGAAACGTGAGTTCGACGCCCATGAGCCACCTGCCGATGCTACCGGCCGAATCGCCGATGGCGATGCCGGTCCAGAACCTGTGGGGCAACCCCCCGGGGGCACGGGAAGTCCTTACTGCGCCGCAGGGGATGCTCATAAAGCGTGCGCTGCTCATTGCGCTGACGGCCGTGATCGGGCTTGCCGCGTCCAGCACAGTCCGGATGGAGCTTTCGCGCGACGGCCTAGACTGGGTCGAGGTCGCTCTGCTGGTGTTCTTTGTGCCGCTGTTCTGCTGGATATCCTTTGGCTTCGTGACTGCGACTATGGGCTTTCTCAAGCTCATCACCGGCGAACACCCGGGCTTCACTGCCCTGCCGAGCCCCGCATCCAGCCTCCGCCACAAGACGGCAGTGCTGATGCCGGTCTACAACGAGAGCGTCGAGGAGGTGTTCGCGCGCGTGCGGGCGATGGCCTACTCGATTGCCGAGGCCGGCGGCGCGGCCTGGATCGACTTCTTCGTCCTCAGCGATTCCAACCCGTTTCACGGCAAGCGCGAAGAAGCCGCATGGGCGGAACTCGCGGCGCACGCTCCGATCAAGGTCTACTATCGCCGGCGCGAGAAGAACATCGCCCGCAAGCCCGGCAACATCGCGGAGTGGGTGACGCGTTTCGGCGGATCCTACGAGAACATGCTGGTGCTCGATGCCGATTCCATGATGAGCGGCGAGACCATCGTGGGCATGGCCTCTATCATGGAGGAGCGCCCGTCCATCGGCCTGCTGCAGACGGTGCCGATGATCACCAACGCCCGCACGCTGTTTCAGCGCTGGATGCAGTTCGCCAGCGAGGCCTACGGGCCGATCGCCAGCGCCGGGCTGCTGTGGTGGTCCGGGGCGGAAGCGAACTTCTGGGGCCACAATGCGATCGTGCGCACCCGTGCCTTCGCCCAATCCTGCGGCCTTCCGGAACTTCCGGGCAAACCGCCGTTCGGCGGGCACATCCTCAGCCATGACATGTTCGAGTCCGCCTTGCTCCGGCGCCGCGGCTGGGCGGTCCACATGGTCATGATCGGCGGCTCCTACGAAGAGTTCCCGCCCACGATCGTCGACCTGGCCATTCGCGACCGGCGCTGGATGCAGGGCAACCTGCAGCACCTGCAACTGCTCGGCGCCTCGGGCCTCCACTGGACCAGTCGTCTACACCTCCTCATCGGCGCCTCAGCCTATCTCACTTCGCCGGGCTGGCTGCTGCTGATCCTGACGATGATCGGGCAGGTGGCGACGCAGGGTACCGGAGGCTTCATCACGCTCGCACCGCCCAGCGTGCTCGCGCTCACGGTGACTCTGCTTTTCGGTCCCAAGATCATGGGGCTGATCTGGATGCTGGCCGACCGGGACCGCCGCCAGAGCTTTGGCGGCGCTTCCGGAATCATCCGCTCGGTGGCGCTCGAAATCGTGCTGAGCATGCTGCTTGCGCCCATCACCATGGTGACGCAGACCAAAGCCCTGCTGGGCCTGCTTCTCGGCATCTCCGCCGGGTGGAACACGCAGACTCGCGACGCGCGCCGCATCACGATTCGGGAAGTGCTGCCGGACCTGCGCGAGCACCTGCTGCTTGGCGCCGCCTTTACCGCCACGGTGTTCCTCGACACGATGACCGCGCTCTGGCTGCTGCCGATCATCGCCGGCCTGTTCCTCTCGCCCTGGCTCATCAGCCTGTCGTCGAGCGAAAGCCTGGGACGCCGCGCGGCGAAGGCCAAGTTCTTCCGCGTCCCGGAGCCGGGCATCGTGGAAGCGCAGCCGTCTACGGTAGACCTCGAGCCGGTCCGGGTGGACACACCCCATCTCGTGAAAGTCTGAGTGGCCGCACCCGCAAACAGCCGGGCGGGGCCGTTAGTGCCTTGATCGAAGAGGAAGAAAATGGCGCACCCGACAGGATTCGAACCTGTGGCCTCTGCCTTCGGAGGGCAGCGCTCTATCCAGCTGAGCTACGGGTGCAGTGGAGGGGCGGTTAGCAGACGATGATGAGGGTTTCCAGCGCCAAATTCCATTTGCTGGGGAAGGCTTGAAAGTTCTTGCTATGTTCCTATGATGCGGAGCATGGCCGAAGCTGATTCGATTTCCCTCGCGCCGGGCGCGCTGCACGCCGCTACAGACGTCGCGCGCGGCATCACGCGCCTGTTTGCCCGCAACGGCATATGGTGCATGCCCGAAATGCCGCTGCGTTGCGGCCGTCGTGCCGACCTCATGGGGATCGACGCGAAAGGGCACGTCATCATCGTGGAGATCAAGGTCGCTCGCGGCGATCTGCTTGGCGATGGCAAGTGGACAGATTACCTCGACTTTTGCGACCGGTTCTACTGGGGCCTTTCCCCGGCCCTGGATCGTAGCCCGCTTGATAGCGAAGCGTTCCTGCCGGACTGCTGCGGCGTGATCGTCGCTGACGGATACGATGCGGAAATCCTTCGTCCCGCACCGCTGCGCCAGCTGGCAGCCGCCCGCCGCAAGGTGGAGACGGAACGGCTGGCACGCGCATCCCTGCGCCGCCTGGCGAACCTCTGCGATCCTCATACCGTCCAGTGGGGCGCGGAGGGATAGCACCCGCTCATCCGCAATTTTCTTGCGCATTGGTGGAATGCGCCCTATGTAGGGCGGGCAATCGGCGTGCGGGTCCACCCGCCGCAATCCAGGAGCAGCGTGAGGCCGCGGCGCACCAGGCGCCAAGGCCGCTCGGACTTACGATTGCGCCCAACCAGCTTCCTTCCTCACGCAGGGTCGCCCGAAACGACACCTTGCCGTGCGCGCGCCTTTTTCAAAAGCCTTGCGCGCCCCGCACTTTTGAAAGTGACGCATGTCCTATTTTTCCGAACTTGGCCTCGCCGAGCCCATTCTCCGTGCGCTCGAGGCCAAGGGCTATACTGATCCCTCGCCCATCCAGCGCAAGGCTATTCCTTCGCTGCTGGAAGGCCGCGACCTGCTCGGCATCGCGCAGACCGGCACCGGCAAGACCGCCGCGTTCTCGCTGCCTTCGCTGCACCGCCTCGCGCAGGATCCCAAGCCCCGCCAGAACGCCGGCTGCCGCATGCTGGTCCTTTCCCCGACCCGCGAACTGGCCGCCCAGATCGCCGAGAACATGCGCGGCTATGCCAAGTTCCTCAACCTCAACGTCCAGTGCATCTTCGGCGGCGTTCCCGCCGGCAAGCAGGCACGGGCACTTGAGCGCGGGACGGATATCCTGGTCGCGACGCCGGGCCGCCTGCTCGATCTCATCGACAGCCGTGCGTTGACGCTGCGGCACGTCGAGATCTTCGTGCTCGACGAAGCGGACCAGATGATGGACCTGGGCTTCATCGTGCCTCTCAAGCGCGTCGCCGCGCTGCTTCCCAAGAAGCGCCAGAGCCTGTTCTTCTCCGCGACCATGCCGCAGGCGATTGCGGAACTGGGCCGCCAGTTCATCAACGATCCGGTCCGCGTCGAAGTGGCGCCGCAGTCCACCACCGCCGAGCGCGTGGAGCAGTACGCCACCTTCATCAATCAGGCCGAGAAACAGGCGCTGCTGACGATCCGACTTCGCGAGGGTCTCGCACCCGATGCCGCCGAAAAGGCGGAGCACGGCGCTATCGACCGCGCGCTCGTCTTCACGCGCACCAAACACGGCGCGGATCGCGTGGTGCGCCACCTCGTGGCCGCCGGCATCCCGGCCGCCGCCATCCACGGCAACAAGAGCCAGGCACAGCGCACCGCCGCGCTCGGCGGGTTCCGCCAGGGCACCGTGCGCGTCCTCGTCGCCACCGACATCGCGGCGCGCGGCATCGACGTGACCGGGGTCAGCCACGTCTACAACTTCGAAATTCCCAACGTGCCGGAACAGTACGTCCACCGCATCGGTCGCACCGCGCGCGCAGGTGCGGACGGCGTGGCGATCAGCTTCGTCGCGCCCGACGAAAAGCCTTACATCCGCGATATCGAGCGCCTGACCCGCGTGAAGCTGGAAGCCCTTGGCCTTCCCGAAGACTTCACTCAGAAGGCCGCGCGCCTGCCGGCACCCTCGCGCAAGGCTCCGGAGTCGCAGGCGAGCGGCGGCGGACGTCGCGATGGCAGCCGGTCCTCCGGAGGTCGCAGCCAGCCGCGTCGCGACGGCCAGCGCGGTGATCGCCCGCAAGGCGATCGCAACCGTTCCGATGCACCGCGCGGGGATCGTCGTGAAGGCGGCGGCGAGGAGGGTGAGCGCAAGCGCCGCTTCCGTCCGCGCGGCCCCAAGGGCCTCGGCGCCCACAAGGCCGCTGTGAAGCGCGCAGGCTGAATGGCGGCGGGCGGGATTACAGTCCCACCCGCCCTTGCCTTCTGAACCATAAAAGATCCCACAGGACGGGGCCGCTCACCGCAGCGAGCCCCGTTTTTTCGCTTCCCCTCGCCCGAGCGAGGGCATAAGCCCGCAGCCATGGCAACCGATGGCCCTCCTCTTGCAGTGCTTGTTTCCGCCTGCGCCATGACCGCCATCGTCGGCTTACGCTATCTGGCAACGTCGGGCCTGTTCGCCTGGATAACCTCACGGGTACGCCCGGGACACTACACGGGGCTTCACGGCCAGATCCGCAAGGAGATTGGCTGGTCGCTCGCCTCCGCCGCGATCTACGGCATCCCGGCAGGGGTCGTCGCCTGGGGTTGGCAGGAACACGGCTGGACCCGCATCTACACCGACGTCCACACCTATCCGCTATGGTGGCTGCCCGCCTCGGTGCTGGCCTACCTGCTGCTGCATGATGCCTGGTTCTACTGGACGCACCGGTGGATGCATGAGCCCCGCGTGTTTCGCATCGCGCATGCCGTCCACCACGCCAGCCGCCCGCCTACCGCGTGGGCAGCGATGAGCTTCCATCCGATCGAAGCACTGACCGGGGCCGTCGTGATACCCGCGCTGGTCCTCCTCGTTCCCATTCATGTGGGAGCTTTGGGCATCGTGCTAACCATCATGACGGTTATGGGCATCACCAATCACATGGGTTGGGAAATGTTCCCCCGCACGCTGGTCCATTCGCGCCTCGGCCGCTGGCTCATAACTGCCAGCCACCACCAGCGACACCACGAAAGCTATCGATGCAATTACGGACTCTACTTTCGCCATTGGGATCACCTCTGCGGAACCGACACCGGGCTCTCGGAAGCTTTCTCCTCCCGGTAGCCTCCTTTATCGCGCTTGGCGGCGCATCGCCTGCCCAGCAGACGGACGTTACCGTCGCCGTCACCAATCTGCGCTCGACCAAGGGCCAGGTCCTCGCCTGCCTCACCACGCAGCCCAAGGCGTTCCCGGATTGCGCAAAGGATCCGCAGGCGCGAAAACTCACCGTCCCCACGCGCGAGCCGATGGAACTGCATTTCGGCGTCGTACCGCACGGGCGTTATGCGATATCGCTGATCCACGACGAGAACGCCAATGGCAAGCTGGACACGCGGCTCATCATCCCGCGGGAGGGCTACGGTTTCTCCCGCGATGCGGCTGTCCGAATGGGGCCTCCCAAGTTCGACAGCGCTGCCTTTGAAGTCGGTGCAGAACCCGTCCGCATGACGATCCGGATGCGCTACCTGCTTTAGCGACCTTGCCCGGTTTGGGGTGGCGGCATACCGTTGAACCGTGAAGAGAGATGATGTCAGAATGAGGGAGCCAGCCGGGGACACAGCGGCGACTACCGCGCCACAGGCGGGCCCCTTCTCCCCGTTCCGCTACCCGGTGTTCCGCGCCATCTGGATCGCGAACCTGTTTTCCAACCTCGGCGCCACGCTTCAGGGCGTGGCGGCCGCCTGGTTGATGACCGAACTGACGACGTCGCACCAACTGGTGGCACTGGTTCAGGCATCCGCCACCGTCCCGATCATGCTGTTTGGCGTTTTTGCAGGCGCCATCGCCGACAATTACGACCGCCGCCTCGTCATGCTGACGGCGCAGGTGGGGATGCTTGTCGTCTCCGCAGCGCTGGCCGCCCTTGCCTATGCCCAGTTACTCACCCCGTTCCTCCTCCTCGCCTTTACCTTGAGCGTCGGGATCGGGACGGCGCTGAATTCGCCGGCATGGCAAGCTTCGGTGCGCCAGCAGGTGCCCCAGCGCGAACTTACGCAGGCCATCGCCCTGAACTCCATCTCCTTCAACATCGCCCGGTCGGTGGGTCCGGCCCTTGGCGGGCTCCTGATCTCCATCTGGGATGTGTCGTTCGCCTTCGCGTTCAATGCCATCAGTTACATCGGCCTCATCGGCGTCCTGCTCTGGTGGAAGCCCGAGTCCCGCCCGATCGAGCGGCGGCCCATACTGCCCGCAGTGGCCGTGGGGCTGCGTTTCTGCGCAGGAAACAGACCGGTCCGCCGGATCCTGCTGCGCGGGATCGCCCTCGGTTTCAGCCTTGCCGCTTACCAGTCGCTGCTGCCCATCGTTGTGAACGGCCCGATCCACGGGACGGAACTGGACTTTGGCATACTGCTCGGCCTTTTCGGCATCGGCTCCATCACCGCCGCGCCGTTTGCCGGAGCGATACGCCGCCGGATCGGTCTGGAAGGTATCCTTGCGGTCGGAGCGGCGATGTTCGTCTTCTCGCTCTCCCTGATCGCCGAGGTGGAACAGCTTCTCCATGCGCTTCCGGCCGCGCTTGTGGCGGGCATGGCCTGGGTGATGATCCTGACCACGCTCAATACCGCGGTGCAGTTGCGATCACCGGATGCGATCCTCGGCCGCTGTCTCTCGATCTACCAAGCCGCGACCTTCGGCGGCATGGCGCTGGGTTCCTGGACCTGGGGTGCGGTGGCGGACTGGCAGGGCCTGTCCTTTGCCCTTCATGCCGGTTCGGTGTTTCTCGTGGTGTCGTTCGTTGTCCTGCGCGTGGTGGCGCCTCTGCCCCGCCTCGGTGAAGGCATCCTGAAATCGGGGTGACGTCTGCGTCCAATCGGCGCAACTTAATCCTTAATACACGATGTTGCGCCACAAGTGTGTTCTGGACAGGCGAATCAGGGCTCGACATGGACAATCCGCGCGGTGACTTTCCCGGCAATGAAGGGCCTGACGAGGAGCCCGTGGGCGCTTCTTCCGCGCCGAAGAAGGCTGCCGCAGACGAACGCCGGATGCAGGTGCGGGCCTACAACTTCTGGGCCAGCCTGCTGGGCGAGAAGACGTTTCCCGACATTGCGGATCTCGATCCGTCCGACCTGCCCGACTTCGGCCCGCGCAGCGTCCTGCTCGACTTCAGTGACGGGATCGAGGATCCCGCCATCGCCTATGTCGGTGCGATGCTGACCCAGGAATGCGGCGCTACGGACACAATCCGCCGGCTTGCCGAAGTCCCGGGCGATTCGCTGCTGTCGCGCATCACTGATCATTACATGCAAATTCTCGCCAACGAGGCCCCGATTGGCTTCGAGGCCGAATACGTCAACACGCGCGGCGTCACGATCCTCTATCGCGGCATTCTCATGCCGTTTTCCCGTAGCGGTGACAGGATCGACTACATCTACGGCGTCATCAACTGGAAGGAGCGGACGACCCCTGCGGGCGAGCGCGTTCCCGCCAGCGGGCCGGCCGCGACTGAAGCACCTGTCCGGCCCAGGGCACCAGAACCTCTTGCCGAATGGGCCGACGCCCCGCTCGATGTGAGTATGCCCGAGTTCGGGCCTTCCGATTACACGCTTCCTTCCCTTGATACGTATACGCCGCTCGAACTGCCGACCCCCGGCTTCGCCTTCGAGGCTGAGCCCGCGCCCTTCGATAGCGCCATGGAGCTTGCCGACTGGCTCGCTTCGGCCCGCGAGCTGGCACTTCTTGCCACCCATTGCGAGGAACGCTCGCACCAGGCGCTCTATGACGCCGTCGGCCGCGCCTACGACTTCGCTCTTGCAGCCCAGAGCGCCCCCGGCGATCTCGACGACCTGATCGCGGATGCCGGTCTCACCGTGCAGGAGCGTGCGCCGCTTCTTCCGCTCATGAAGCTCGTCTTCGGCGCGGATTACGACAAGACGCGCCTGACCGAGTTTGCCACTGTGGTGGCGCATGGCCGGCGCATCGGCCTGGAGCGTGGCACGCTGGCGTCCTACCTCTCCACGACGCCGGGCGGCTTGAAGGCGCTGGTGCGGGAGGAACGCCGCCTTCGCCGCATCGAAGCCGGCACAACGCCCGCCGACAGCTGGGAGCGCCTTGCCAGCGACCTGCGCACGATCGAATCGCGCCCGCTGACTGAACTTGCGGATCAAGGCGAGGAGTTCACGGTCCTCGTCGCGCGGCGGCTGCCGGATGGCGAGGTCGTGCTGGTCGGCGAAGTCGCTGGCGACGATGCGCTCCTGCAGCGGGCGGCACGCACGCTTCTGGACTCGCGTACAAGCGCCTGACGAAGGCTCGTCCGGCGGAACGGCATCCGTGATGTTCCACGTGCAACTTCGTGGACCCACGCAAGGCACCGCCCCGCTCGACTTCAGGCGGCGAACAGTGCATTCAGGCTGCTTCATCGCGGGTTAAGTCCCAGTAGCCTCAAAGAGGACTGATGCCGAAGCTGCGAATTCCCGCACTGCTCCTCGCGATCCCGGCGCTCGTCGGTTTCACGGCCCCTGCCTCTGCCCAATCGATTCTTCGGGACGCGGAAACAGAGGCGCTGTTGCGCGATATGGCAGCCCCTCTCGTCGCGGCTTCCGGCCTCGGCGCCGGCAATGTCGACGTCGTCCTGGTCAACGACAACTCGGTCAACGCCTTCGTGGCGGGCGGGCAGGCGGTCTATGTGAACGCCGGGCTCATCAACGAGGCGGATACCGCCGCCGAAGTGCAAGGGGTGATCGCGCACGAACTCGGCCACGTCACCGGTGGCCACGCCGTCCTCAATATGGGCGGCAAGAGCGCGACCAACATTTCCCTCCTGTCGCTGCTCCTGGGAGCGGCGGCAGCGGCAGCCGGTGGCGGCGAGGCGGCGATGGGGGTCATTATGGCCGGGCAGCAGGCGGCCATGGGCAAGTATCTCGCCTACAACCGTTCGCAGGAGGCATCGGCGGATGCCGCCGGGGCGCAATACCTCTCCACGGCCGGCATCAGCGGACGCGGTTCGATCGCCTTTTTCAAGAAGCTACAGAACCTCGAGTTCCGCTACGGCTATCGTCCCAAGGACGGCGACGAGTTCTATTCCAGCCATCCCCTGACCAGCGATCGCATCACGACACTGCAGGACACTTACGAAAAGGATCCAGCCTGGGAGAAGCCGGACGACGCGTCGATCCAGAAGCGCTTCCTGCGGGCCAAGGCCAAGCTCTACGGTTTCATAGCCGAACCCCGGCAGGTCCTTCGCAAGTACCCCCCGACGGACACATCGATACCCGCCCGCTATGCGCGGGCCTATGCCTACCACCGCGAATCGAAGTTCGCCGAGGCGCGGGAGGAGACGGAGGCCCTCATGGCGGCTGATCCGAACGATCCGTATTTTCTGGAGCTCGACGGTCAGATCCTGCTGGAGGGCGGCAAGGCTGCCGAGGCCTTGCCTGCGCTGCGCAAGGCAACCGAACTGTCCGGCAATTCCCCCCTGATCGCCACGCTTTTCGGTCACGCGTTGATGGCGACGGAAGATCCGACCAATTACAAGGAGGCTGAGCGCGTCCTCCGGAATGCCGTGGCGCGGGACCGGGAAAACCCGTTCACCTGGTACCAGCTCGGCGTGATCTATGCGGCCAAGGGAGACATGCCGCGCGCTTATCTGGCCAGCGCGGAGCAGCAAGTGCTGGCCGGCCGCATGGACGACGCGCTGCGCAGCGCCCAGGCGGCGGTCGCCGGCCTGCCCACCGGCACGCCCGACTGGCTGCGGGCGCAGGACATCGAGATGCAGGCCCGCGCGGAACTGGAACGTGACAGCAAGCACCGCTAGGCACGTGCCGATCAATCAAAGCTGACAGGTAATCGCATCCATCATGAGTAAAGCCGCCAAGTTCACCGTCGTCGCCGCCGGTATCGCTGTGATCGCCGCGGGAGGATGGTTCGGCGGTCGGATCGCCGTCGAGCGTGTCGTTCACGATTACATCCTGCAGAATCCGGAGATCCTTCCGCAGGCGATGGACGAGTTACGCCGCAGGGAAGCCTCCAAGGCGCTGGCGGGCGTACGACAGACAGTCGAGACGCCGTTCCCGGGGGCCATCCTCGGCAATCCGCAGGGCGCGATCACCCTTGTCGAATTCTCGGACTACGCCTGCGGCTACTGCCGCCAGAGCCTGCCCGATATCGACCGGCTCATTGCCGCGAACCCGGACCTGCGCATCGTTGTGCGCGAACTGCCGATCATCAGCCCGCACAGCGCCGAGGCCGCCCGCATGGCCCTCGCGGCGGCCGAGCAGGGGAAGTACGCGCAGTTCCACCAGGCCATGTATTCCGCCGGTCAGGTCGATGCGCCCACCATCGAGGCCGTGGCCAAAAAGGTCGGCCTCGACATGGAGCGCGCTCGCCGGGTGGCTGCCAGCCCGACGGTCGAGGCGGAGATCAGCCGCAGCATGGAACTGGCCCAGCGGCTCGGCTTCTCCGGCACCCCTAGCTGGGTGGCCGGTGACAAGCTGATCCCCGGCGCCGTCGGCTTCGACCAGCTGTCCCAAGCCGTCGACGCAGCGCGCGGCGGTTGATCGCGGCAGTACCACGTTTTGCAACCTCCCGAAGATCGTCTAGGCTGGCAGGCATGAGCGTCCTGCCTATTCAGCCTATTCCCTTTTTCGCCGACAAGGACCGTGCCTTCTGGCGCCTGCAGCTGATTGGCTGGGGCGGCGCCCTAGTGCTGCGTTCGATGTCCCTGCTGGCCAACGATCTGCCGCTGACGGCGCTGGTGCAGCCTGTCATCGCGACCATCACCGGCTTTTCGATCTCGCTGGTGCTCTCGGTGATCTATCGGACGCTGATCCGGAAACGGGCGCTGGTGACATGGGGCTTGACGATCCTCGTGCTGCCTGTCGCCGTGGCGCTTCACGCGTTCATCGACGGCTGGGTGATCTCCCTCTGGCGCGTGGATGCCGACACCAGTTTCGCCCAGATCTTCGTCGGCGTCTTCTACCTGGACGCGACGCTGCTGGGTGCGTGGACGGCGCTCTACTACATGGTCAACTTCTACCTGCAGGTGGAAGAGCAGAACGACCAGTTGATCCAGCTGGAGAACCAGGCGACGAGCGCCCAGCTTGCCATGCTGCGCTACCAGCTCAATCCCCACTTCCTCTTCAACACGCTGAATTCAATCTCGACGCTGGTGCTGCTCAAGCAGACGGAGCCCGCCAACGCGATGCTCAGCCGCCTCTCTTCGTTCCTGCGCTACACGCTCGTGAACAAGCCCTCCGCCCGCGTCACTGTGGCGCAGGAGGTCGAGACGCTGCAGCTCTACCTCGATATCGAGCGCATGCGCTTCGAGGAACGGCTGCGCACCACGTTCACCATCGACCCGGCAACCGAGGCCGCGCTGCTGCCCTCGCTCCTCCTGCAGCCGCTGGTGGAGAATGCCATCAAGTATGCGGTCAGCCAGCAGGAGAGCGGGGCCGAAATCACCATCGCCTCGCAACTCGTCGGCCCCATGCTTCGCATCACCGTCTCCGACACCGGGCCGGGCTTGCAAAGTCCCACGACCGATAACAGGCTGTCCGGCATGACCTACGATGGAGGGGAGCCGGTCTCGACCGGTGTGGGATTGTCCAACATCCGCGACCGTCTGTCGCAGGCCTATGGCGAAAACCACCGCTTCGATACGATCGAGCCGATGGAAGGCGGCTTTGCGGTCGTCATCGAGCTTCCTTTCGAGCGCAGCGAAATCACCGAGGACATGCCCGAAGCCGAGCGCCAGACCGTTCCTGCGCAAGCGGTTCCCGGGCGATGAAACAATTTTGGGCCGCGCGCGTTTGCCGGTCCGGAGAAACTAACATATGACAATCCGCACGATCCTTGTCGACGACGAGAAACTCGCCATCCAGGGCCTGCAGCTACGGCTAGAGAAATATCCCGACGTCGAGATCATCGACACTTGCGCGAACGGGCGCGAGGCCATCCGGAAGATCAAGACCGAAAAGCCCGACCTCGTCTTCCTCGATATCCAGATGCCCGGCTTCGACGGCTTCTCGGTTGTGAAGGGCGTGATGGAGATCGAGCCTCCGCTCTTCGTCTTCGTGACCGCCTACCAGGAACACGCCGTCCGCGCCTTTGAGGCGAACGCGGTCAACTACCTGATGAAGCCGGTGGACGAAAGCAAGCTGGACGACACCCTCGCCCGCGTGCGCCAGCGTCTCTCCGAGAAGCGTTCCGCCGACGAGGCCGAGAAGCTGAAGACCGTGCTCGCTGAAGTGGCGCCGGATGCGGTGGACCAGATCCCGGAGGAGGTCGACGCCAACGCGGATCGCTACGAAAAGCTCATCAACATCAAGGACCGCGGGCAGATCTTCCGGATCGACGTGGATTCGATTGAGCATATCGAGGCGGCGGGCGACTACATGTGCATCCGCACCGCCGACAACTCGCTGATCCTGCGCGAGACGATGAAGGATCTGGAGCGCCGTCTGGATCCGCGCGTGTTCCAGCGCGTCCATCGCTCCACCATCGTCAACCTCAACCAGGTGCGCCAGGTGAAGCCGCATACGAACGGCGAGTGCTTCCTGGTTCTGGACTCCGGCGCCCAGGTCAAGGTCAGCCGCTCGTACCGGGACGTGATCGCCCGCTTCGTCCACTGAGCCGCATCGCGGGCGGCACCGGGCTGCTCTGCCCGCGATGAACGCCGCCCGCCGGTTCTCTCCCCCTCGACATCCCGGCGGGAACGCGCAAGAGAGCGCCCATGACCCAGTTCACGCTCCAGGGCTTTGACCTTGCCGCCTTCGTCGATGCCACGCTTGCCGAGGATCTCGGCGTCGGACTTGAAGGCGGCGGCCGCGACGTCACGTCCGAAAGCGTGATCGACGCAGAGGCGCGGTTTTCGGGCGTGATGGACTCGCGCGATGCCATCACCGTGGCAGGCCTTCCCATCGCGGCTGCCTTCTTCCGCAAGCTCGATCCCGCCATGCAGATCGAGATCCTCGTCGAAGAAGGCGCAGCGGTAACGCCGGGCACCCACCTCATGCGCCTGAGCGGCAATGCCCGCGCCATGCTGACGGCGGAGCGTGGCGCGCTCAACACGGTCCAGCACCTTTCCGGCATCGCCACGATGACCCGCACCTATGTGGACGCCATGAACGGCAACGCCACGCTGCTGGACACCCGCAAGACGATCCCCGGTCTGCGTCATCTGGAAAAGTACGCAACCCGCATGGGCGGCGCGCGCAACCACCGCATGGGCCTGTGGGACGCCGCGATGATCAAGGACAACCACGTCCTCGTCGCGGGCGGCGTCGGCCCGGCGGTTGCCCGCGCGAAGGCGGCCGGCGTAGCTCAGATCATCTGCGAGGTGGACCACCTCGACCAGATCGAGCCCGCCATCGCGGCAGGCGCCCATCACCTGCTGCTGGACAACATGGGTCCTGACACGCTGCGCGAAGCCGTCGCGATCGTTGCGGGCCGGGTGCCGACCGAGGCCTCGGGCGGCGTGAATCTCTCCACGATCGGCGCCATCGCCGCCAGCGGCGTTACTTACGTATCGGTAGGCCGTCTCACCCAAAGCGCGCCCGCCGCCGATATCGGGCTGGACTTCACTCCGCTTTGAACAAGCTGGCCGTTCGCGCCGCGGCGCTGCTTGTCGCTCTTGCCGGCGCCCCGGCACCGGCGCCAGGGCAGGCTTACCAATGCACCCTGCCGCGAACGGTGCCACCTGTCGGCCCGGTGAAGCCGGAGGGGCCGGCGCGTCGAACGCCGATCTCCAGCTACACCCTGGCCGCCAGCTGGTCGCCCAACTACTGCCAGACGAGCGGCGACACCCGTTCCATGCAGTGCAACCGCGACAACGGCCGCTTCGGTTTTATTCTACATGGCCTGTGGCCTGAAGCGAAACGAGGGCCGTCGCCGCAGTGGTGTGCGAATCGCCCCCTGCCCTCTCCCCAGCAGCTGAGGGAGCATCTGTGCATGACGCCCTCTGCTACGCTGCTTGCACGCGAATGGGCAAAGCACGGCAGTTGCATGGTGGCCAGCCCGCAGAAGTACTTCCGGATCAGCGCGATACTCTGGCGATCCATACGCTGGCCCGACGCAGACCGTCTGTCGCGAAAAAAGGGGCTCACCGTCGCGGATCTGCGGGATGAGTTCGTGGCCGCCAATTCCGGTTGGCCGCGTGGAGCAATCGGCGTCCAGCTCACCCGGACGGGTTGGCTCCGCGAGGTACGCCTTTGCTATGGCAAGGACTTCCGGCCCCGGACCTGCGCGCGACGTCAACAGGGTGCGGCCGATGCCGCCCCGATGAAGATCTGGCGCGGCCTTTGAGGGCCTATCGACGTTCCCGGAAGAAGCGCCGCAACAACTCCGCCGATTCCTTCTCGCCTATACCAGCGTAGACTTCCGGCTTGTGGAGGCACTGGTCATGCTCGAACACCCGGGCGCCGTGCTCCACGGCACCGCCCTTGGCATCGGAAGCAGCGTAATAGAGGCGCGCAATCCGCGCATGGACGATGGCGCCTGCGCACATGGCGCAGGGCTCCAGCGTCACCCACAACTCACACCCGTCGAGTCGCTCGTTGCCGAGCGCCCGGGCGGCGCTGCGAATCGCCTCGATTTCAGCATGGCTGGTGGGGTCATGCCGCTCACGTGGGCCATTGCGCCCCACCGACACGATGCGACCGTCCTTCACCACGACGGCGCCTATGGGCACTTCACCGGAATCCGCCGCTTCGCGGGCTTGAGCGAGAGCGAGCGCCATGTTTGGAGGGAGCGGCCAGCGAGTCATGCGTTTGCGCTAGCCCGCTAAAAACCTGTGCGCAACTTGACGTTCCAAGGGGGAATCGGTAAGGGCGCGCCTTCCCGTACTTAACGGCAAACAAATTTCGAGCGAGAAAGACCATGTCCCGCATCTGCGAACTGACCGGCAAGGGCCGCCAGGTTGGCTGCAACGTCAGCCATGCCAACAACAAGACCAAGCGTGTCTTCCTGCCCAACCTGCAGAACGTAACGCTGCTGTCGGAAGGCCTGGACCGCAGCTTCAAGTTCCGCGTTTCGACGCACGGCCTGCGTTCGGTCGAGCACAACGGCGGCCTCGACAACTGGCTGCTGAAGACTGCGGACACGAAGCTTTCGCCGCGCGCCGTCAAGGTGAAGCGCGAGCTCAAGAAGCAGCAGGCCGCCTGATCGTCCGCTCCCTTCGGGGAGCGTGCCAGGATACGGTTCTCGAAAAAGCGTGCGAAGGCATTCTTCGCGCGCTTTTTCGCGTTGAAGAATGGGTTAGCGGGGGCCCGGCAGGTCGGCGGGATGGACCGACAGCTTCCAGAGCAGCGTACGCTGCAGCACCCGCATCGCGTTGTCATCGGACATTAGCCAGACGACGATACGGCCATCCTTGCCAGGAACGGCCGCGATGGCTTCGAAGTTGTCGCCGGGCAGCACGGAGGCAAGTGAGGCCACGGGCGTTGAGCGCCACACGGTGCCGGGCCTGATCTGGGCCGTGTCGGCCAAAACGATTCGGCCTGCGTACCGCATCGGCAGGGGCCAGAGCAGCCGCCGCATCAGGACAAGCGCGCGGCCATCCGGCAGCACCGCCATGTCGACGACCGAAAAGTTGTCCGGCCCTTCGAAGTGGAACGCCTGCGCCACAGGATGGTCCACTGGATCGCCCGCGAACAGCAAGGCTTCGTGGCGTCGGCTTTCGAGGATCGACGTCGTGACCTCGCGTATGACCACGAAGCGCCCGTCGCGCAGACGGGCCATCGCTTCAGCGCCGCTGTTCCGGCCCCACCGCGCCATTCCCGCCGGATGAACATGCCCCGTCTCCCGCAGCTTCGGGGAGAGACGGACGATGCGGTTGCTGCCTTCGAGGGCTACCCACTGCCGACCGGTCTTCGGGTCGAAGGCCACGGACTCGACGTCGCGTCCCGCCTTGTCGTTTCGCGGCAACGAGAAGCGCAGCGATACGGTGCGCGCGCCGCTGCCTGGTCCCGGTGGGCGCGGAAAGGACAGGACTTCTCCGCTGTCACTGAAGGCACGCAAGCGGCCGTCCTTCAACGCTACCAGGGCTGAATACCCGGAAATCCGCTGATTGGGGGAGCGGTACTGCCACGCCCCCTCCAGGCGCAAAGGTCCAAGGTAAGCGTCAAGAACCGGGCGCGCGGGCAGCTTCTGCCGCTCGATCGTCAATTCCGCATCGGCGCCCTGCACCGTCTGCGGCCGCTCGCTGCGCGCCCACGTGGCCCACAGAAGGGGAAAAGCGAGGGTCACAAGAGGAAGGCTACGGCGCACGGGGCGTGCATAAGGTCGGTCGCCGGAATGGCAACCGCCTTGGCCCGCTCAGGTCATCGGCCCTGTGAACAGGAGCGGATCGAGGCGCGCGTCGGCCCACTTGATCGACCAGTGCAGGTGCGGCCCGGTCGCGCGGCCCGTCATGCCGATGCGGCCGATCACCTGCCCCTGCTTCACATGCTCGCCTTCCTTTACCAGGATCTGGGAGGCATGCAGGAAAGCGCTGTTGAGGCCCATGCCGTGATCCAGCATCAGCAGGTTTCCCTCCAGCGAGAAGGGTCGCTCGGCAGACAGGATCACGACACCGTCGGCGGGCGCCACGAACGGTGCGCCCGCTCCGCCCGTACTGATATCGAGGCCTGAATGGTAAGCGCCCGGCTCCCCGCGATAGACGCGCTGCGAGCCGAAGCGGCCGGAAATCCTTCCCTGAGCGGGCCAGATGAAGCGCTGACGCCAACCCTGCGCATCCGTCACCCGCGCCCGTGCGGCTTGGATTAGAGCAAGTTCGGGGCGGCGCACCTTCATGAAGGCTTCGGAGGGGCCGCCCGGTCGCCGTGCGACGTTCACATGCTCGATCCGCCAGTCCCGCGGGGCGACCGCCAGGTGCTGCTCGCCCGCGCTGCCGTCGGCATAAGTGACGCGCAACAGCGCATTTGGGGCAGCATCGCGATCGAAGGCGACGAACCACTGGCCGTCCTGGGCGACCTTCACCGGTGTTCCATCCAGCGACAGCGCGCGCACTCCGGCCGGCAGGGTCCCGCGCAGCCATCCCCCTTGCGTCAACTCACCCGTAAACGGCAGCGTCACCGGCCTTGGCGCCAGGATTCCGCGCGCCGGGCGCGGCTTCGCGGCTGCCCCCAGGGCGACGGGCAGCCCGAGAAGCAAGGCCACCATGAAGAACGTACGTTTCGAGATGCGGCGCCCGGTCCGCCGGGTCATGCCGGCTCCAGAAGGCGCCGTGTCGCGATCTCGGCCGTGGCATAAGGCTCCTGCCGGTCCGCGCTCCAGTAGCGGAGAGCTTCCAGCGCGATCTTCTCTCCGGTGACGGCACAGGTGACGTAATGGCCGGGGCTGAGCACGCGAAAGCCATTGGGGCCATAGGCAAGCTTCGCCGGACGGTCTGCAGAGGACATCAACATGGACCGATCCTAGCAAAACCTTTTCGTCAGAACAAATCGCCCTGCCGCGAGGGGGCGCGTGCCGGTCGCGCAGGCTTGCGAGAGGCCGGCGGCGGCGATGTCTGCCCTTCCCGCAGGACTGACAATTCTCCGTCACGAAACTCTATCACGAGCCGGTTCTGCGCCGCTGCGGCCTCCTTGCTGGTCAGAGCCGCCCCGTCCGGCGACTTGACCAGCGCATATCCGCGCTGCAGCGGCAAGCGCGGATCGAGCTGGGGCAGCACCCGGGCCGTCGGAGCGAGTGCGTCGCGTGCGAGCGCCCACCGGCGCTCAAGCAGGCGCGGCGCAAGGCCGATCCGACCGAGGCGTTCGTCGCAAAGCTGCACACGGTGGCGCAGCAAAGGTAGCGAGAGCCGGCCCGCCACCTGCTGTAACGCCCGCCCCTTGGCTGCGGCCTCATCGCGCAGGCCGCGCCGCAGCCGCTCCGAAAGTTCATCGAGCCGCTGCGCCCTGGCCGCTAAGATGGCTTCCGGCTTCGGCAGACGCTGCACCCGCGCCTCGAGCCGCTCACGGCCCAGCATCACCGGCCGCAGCGCGCACTTGCGCTTGCGAAGCGCCAGATCGGCAAGCTGCGCGGAGAGTTCGAACCGCACCGGCACCGCCATTTCCGCAGCGGCCGTGGGCGTGGGCGCGCGGCGATCCGCCGCGTGGTCGCACAGCGTCGTATCCGTCTCGTGCCCAACCGCCGAAATCACGGGGATTGTCGATTCGGCGACGGCGCGCACAACGACTTCCTCGTTGAAGCTCCACAGATCCTCGATCGAGCCACCGCCCCGGGCGACGATCACCAGATCGGGGCGCGGTATCGGGCCGCCGGGTTGGATTGCGGAAAACCCGCGCACGGCGCCTGCGACCTGCGCGGCGGCACCTTCGCCCTGCACGAGCACCGGCCAGACGAGCACCCGGCTCGGGAACCGATCGGCGAGACGGTGCAGAATATCGCGAATCACCGCCCCGGTGGGCGACGTGACCACGCCAATGACCTGCGGCAGGAAAGGCAGAGGGCGCTTGCGCTCCGGCGCGAAGAGTCCTTCAGCGGCAAGGCGGGCGCGGAGCTTCTCCAGCAGCGCCAGCAACGCGCCCTCCCCCGCGATCTCCATCGTTTCGATGACGATCTGGTACTTGGAACGCCCCGGATAAGTGGTCAGCTTGCCGGTCGCGATGACTTCCACGCCGTCCTCGGGCCGGAAGGCCAGCCGCTGTGCGCCGCCTTTCCACATCACCCCATCGATAACGGCCTTGTCGTCCTTGAGAGCGCAGTAAAGATGCCCCGACGCCGCCCGCTTCACACCGGACAGTTCCCCGCGCAGGCGCACGAAACCGAAGCGGTCCTCCACGGTCCTCTTCAGCAGGTTCGAAATCTCGCTGATCGAAAGCGGCGCGGCGTTGTCCCCGGCGGTCTCCTTCGCTACCAGCCCCCCGGAACGAGCGTCATCGTTATCATCGAAGAACTGACTGGAAGGCACGGGAAATGAACATCCTGCTACTGGGTTCGGGCGGCCGCGAACATGCGCTGGCCTGGAAGCTGGCGCAATCCCCGCGCTGTGATGCCCTGTGGGCGGCGCCTGGAAATCCCGGGATCGCGGAAGAGGCAACCTGCATCGATCTGGACGCCACCGATCACGCGGCCATCCTGAAGTTCTGCGACGAAAAGGCGATCGGTCTCGTCGTGGTCGGCCCGGAAGCGCCGCTGGTCGACGGCCTGGCGGATTCCCTGCGGGCGGGCGGGGTCGCCGTCTTCGGCCCCAGCAAGGCCGCCGCACAGCTTGAAGGGTCGAAGGGGTTTACCAAAGACCTGTGCGCACGCGCCGGCATCCCGACCGGCGGCTACGAACGCGTCTCCACCCTGGCCGATGGCCAGGCCGCGCTGGAGCGCTTCGGTGCCCCGGTCGTCATCAAGGCCGATGGTCTTGCCGCGGGCAAAGGCGTCACCGTCGCCATGACGATGGAGGAGGCGGAAGCGGCCATTCAGGACATCTTCGCCGGACGCTTCGGGGAAGCCGGCGCGGAAGCCGTGATCGAGGAGTTCCTCGAAGGTGAGGAGGCGAGCTTCTTCGCCCTGACCGACGGCGCCACCATCGTTCCCTTCGCCTCGGCGCAGGATCACAAGCGGGTGGGCGATGGGGACACCGGGCCGAACACGGGCGGCATGGGCGCCTACAGCCCCGCGCGCGTTCTCACGCCCGAACTTCAGGCCGAAGCGATGACCCGGATCATCGCGCCTACGGTGAAGACTCTGGCGAATGAAGGCATGCCCTATTCCGGCGTGCTGTTCCTCGGCCTCATGCTGACCGCCAAGGGGCCGCAGCTAATCGAGTATAACTGCCGTTTTGGCGATCCGGAATGCCAGGTCATGATGATGCGCCTCGAAAGCGATCTCGTCGAACTGCTGCACGCCTGTGCCGAGAACCGCCTCGCGGCCATTCAGCCTCCGCGTTTCTCGGACGATGTCGCGCTGACGGTCGTGATGGCTGCCAACGGCTACCCCGGCACGCCCGAGAAGGGCGGAACGATCCGCAACATCGACGCGGCCGAAGGCGAAGGAGCGAAAGTCTTCCACGCGGGCACGGCCATGAAGGACGGGAGCCTTGTCGCCAGCGGTGGCCGCGTCCTGGCTGTCACCGCCCGTGCCGGAAGCGTGACTGAAGCGCAGGCAAGCGCTTATGCGGCGGTCGATCGGATCGACTTCACCTCCGGCTTCTGTCGCCGCGACATCGGCTGGCGAGAGGTGGCGCGCGAAAAGGCCCATGCTTAAGCACGCCGACCCCATCCTGAAGCTCTGCCTGGCGCTCGGTACCCTTCTGGCCGGGGCAGGCGTGGGCTACTATTTCGGTATATACCTGCCCGCGCAGGACATCCGCCGACAGACGCTTGCCATGGCGGAAAAGCAGTCCCGCGCGGCGGAGCAGGCAAAGGCCCTCGCCATCCGCGCGCAGCGGGAGCGGGAGGCGCAGGCCGCTTATGAACAGTGCGTGACGTCCAGCGAAATGGCCTATCGCCAGCGCTGGAACCAGGCATGCGAGGCGATGCACGATGCGGATCGCGCGGCTTTCGACGATTGCGCGGACGACTTCTTCAGCACGCGCGGCGGCTGCCTTGCGCGGCATCCGATCCGGCCTGCGCAGGATTGCGCACTGCCCAGCCGGACCGCGCAGTCGCTTTCGGATGCACGGGATCAGCGCAAGGGACAGTGCGCCGCCCAGCTGCAGACGGCGCAACGGGCGCAGCCCTAGTTCCTGCAGCAGGACGGAGGCGAGGTGTCAGACCTCGCCGTTCACCAGAAGGTTGACCATGAGCGCAAGCCGCTGGGCATCGTCGCGTGCAAGGTGCTGCCGGGGAAGCCGCTTTCTCGCCGCTTCCACCGCAGCGGCCACCTGATCGCGGGTGAAGCGGTGTTCCTGCAGCAATTCGCCAAGGTGATGAACGGGAAACGGCAAGGGTCGGCGCACCGCCTGGCACAGGACTTCCAGCCAGTACTGGTCGAGATCCGCATCGGCGTAGACACGGCAGTCCTTGGCGAAATCCGCCATCTCGTCGAGGACGTGCTCCGCGGTAAGGCCCTGTGTCTCCAGCAGCGCGCGGGAGATGCCGTGCAGGGCCTCTGCCTCGGGCGACCAGTCCCAGTAGCGCCAGGCTTCCACCGGGCGGATCAGCCAGGCGCGGCTTGAGCCGTCGCTGCGCGCCAGGGCAACTTCGATGGGGTAGGACTGCCCATAATCGGGCAGGCAGCTCGCTTCGAAGTCGATCAGCGCGGGACAGCTCAAGCGCGTTCCTTTCCGGTTCAGCCCATGCGGCGGTTCACGTACTCTGCCAGATCGCATTCCGGGCGGGCCCCGTAGTGCGAAATGATTTCGCTGGCACAGATCGAACCCATCTGCAGGCACTCCTGCAGGGATTTGCCCCGAACGTGACCATAGAGGAAGCCGGCCGCGAAAAGATCCCCGGCGCCGGTGGTGTCGATCACCCGGTCGATCGGCTGCGCGGCCACCTCGGCCCGCTCTCCGTTCGTAAGCGCCACGGCGCCTTCCGCGCCCTTGGTGACGACCAGCACCTGCACCTTGTCCGACAGCATGGCGATGCCGTCTTCGAACGAGGACGTGCCGGTGAGCGTCGCCATTTCATGTTCGTTGCAAAACAGCAGGTCGATCGCACCCTCTTCGATCAGCGCGAGGAAGTCGCCCCGGTGCCGCTCGATCACGAAGCTTTCCGAGGGCGTGAAGGCGATCTTGCGGCCCGCGTCCCGTGCGGCCGCGATGGCCTTGCGCATGGCCGCGCGCGGCTCTTCCGGATCCCACAGGTAGCCTTCGAGATAGAGGACGGCGGCCTCGGCGATCTTTGCCGCGTCCAGCTTCTCGGCCGGCAGCAGGTGCGAGGCGCCGAGGAAGGTGTTCATCGTGCGCTGGCCATCGGGCGTCACGAAGATCAGGCAGCGCGCCGTCGGCGGCTGACCCGGGCGGGCCGGGACGTCGAATTCGATGCCGGCGGCGCGGATATCGTGCGTGAAGACCTCGCCCAGCTGATCCTCGGCGACCTGACCGATGAAACCGCACTTCGCGCCGAGCGCGGCAAGGCCTGCAAGGGTGTTCGCAGCGGAGCCGCCTGATATTTCCCGCGCCGGGCCCATGGCGTCGTACAGGGTGCGCGCCTGGTCCGCGTCGATCAGCATCATGCCGCCACGGGAAAGGCCAAGCTCCTCGATCTGGGTATCCGAGCAGTTGCCAATGACGTCGATGATGGCGTTGCCAATGGCGATTACGTCCAGACGGGGTTGCGTCATGGGGTTGATAAGTCCTTCGTGTCCGGAAAAAGTGTTGCCAAGGCGAGTAGCGTGCGGCTTGCCGCTCGGCAAGCGCTGCCCGGACGAAGGGGCGTTGACTCGAAAGCCGGGGCGCGCAATGCCCCGGCCCGACCATGAGCAACACCCTCAATGCCCGAGCCGCCCTGAACCGCCGCCTTGCCGCACCGCTTGCGGCGGTGACACTGGCGCTCGCCGTCTCGGCCTGCGCCGGTGGCGCGATCCCGAGCACGTCGGCTCCGAAGCGCATAAAGGGCGTTCCGGCCGTGCGGCAGCCCAGCCGGGCCGCGCCGCGCGATGCCGCCATCCAGATGGCCCCCGGCCTTGAAGGCGTGATCGGGGCGAACCAGGGCCAGCTTGTCCGCACCTTCGGACAGCCGCGCCTTGACGTCTGGGAGGGTGACGCCCGCAAGCTGCAGTTCAGCGGAACCGCCTGCGTCCTCGACGTCTTCCTCTATCCCAGCTCCACCTCGAGGGAGCCGCACGCAACCTACGTCGAGGCACGCCGCAGCTCCGACGGCCAGAACGTCGACCGCGCCGCTTGTGTCGCCGCTCTGAAGAGGTAGCCTCAGCTTACCCGGATCGGCGGGAGGATGTCCTTGCCCGCCGCGCCCGCTTCATCGACCAGACCTTCAGGGTCGGTGTGGATGAGGATTTCGGTATCGGGAAACGCGCTTCGCAATTTGCTTTCCAGCGCGTCCGTGACCTTGTGCGCCTCCCGCACGGTCATGTCGGCATCGACCCAGACGTGGAACTGGACGAAGTCCCTGTTGCCCGATGTGCGCGTGCGCAGGTCGTGAACGCCGCTGATGTCCGGATTGCCAGCGAGAAGCGCCAGCAGGCGCTCCTTTTTCTCCGACGGCCATTCGTGATCCATCAGCTGGTCCAGCACCTGCTTCGAGGCGCCCCAGGCCCCCCAGCCCAGCCAGCCTGCGATGGCGAGACCGAAAAGCGGGTCTGCGCCCGACAGCCCCGCATACCGGTCGAGGACAAGCGCCGCGATCACCGCCAGGTTAAGCAGGAGATCTGATTGGTAATGGGTGCTGTCCGTGCTGATGGCGAGGCTTCCGGTGCGGCGCACCACGTGGCGCTGCCAGCCGACCAGCAGCAAGGTCACCGCGATAGCCGCCAGGGAGACGCCGATCCCGTTACCGGCTGACTGCACGCGACTGCCCGCGAAGAACTGCTCCACCGCCCGGCTGGCGATACCCAGCGCCGAGAGCGAGATCAGCACGATCTGGAAGAGAGCAGCGATCGCCTCCGCCTTGCCATGGCCGAAGCGGTGCTTGTCGTCGGGAGGATGCGCCGCGATCCCTACGCCAATCAGAGTCGCAACGCTCGCCACCAGATCGAGCGCGGTATCGGCCAGGCTGCCCAGCATCGCCGTGGAACCGGTGGACCAAGCCGCCCAACCCTTGATCCCGAGGAGGATCCCCCCCGCCGCGATGCTGGCCATCGCGGCGCTGCGGTTGAGGTCGGCCGAAGTGCGGCTCACGGGTAAAGCAGCGTGCTGGCCCACCCGTCGGGACCGTGTTCGAAGCGGCGGCGTTCGTGGAGACGGAACGGCCTGTCGTGCCAGAACTCCATCGCCTGCGGCCGGACCCGCCAGCCGCCCCAGTGCCGGGGCCGCTCGACGTCCTCGCCCTCGAACCGTGCGCGTGCGCGCTCATAGCGGGAGAGGAAGGTGGACCGCGCATCCAGGGGGGCGGACTGGTCGGAAGCAACCGCGCCCAGTTGCGAATCGCGGGCACGCGAATGGAAGTAGGCTTCGGCTTCGGCGTCGCTGACCGGCGACACCACACCTTCGATCCGTATCTGGCGGCGCAGGCTCTTCCAGTGGAAGAGCAGCGCGACGTTCGGGTTCGCCACGATCTCGCGCCCCTTGCGGCTGTGGCCGTTGGTGTAGAACACGAAGCCTTCCGGCCCATGATCCTTCAGCAGCACCATGCGAACCGAAGGCAGGCCGTCCGGCGTGGCCGTGGCCAGCGCCATCGCATTGGAATCGTTCGGCTCCGAAGCGCGCGCTTCCTCGTACCACTGCGCGAACAGCCTGAAGGGATCGCCATGAGGGATGACCTCACGGACCTGCTCGGGATCGCCGCTGACGATGGATTCGGTGGGAGACGAAGGGGTCATGATGTGCATGTCCTGCCGTTGAGAAAGGGCAACTCGCCCGCCGTTGCCCCGGTTGCGCAAGGCTGCGCCTTGATCATGGACAATTCGAAAAGCGATTAAGGGACCTGCCGTAGACGTGCAACCCACCGGAATAGCCACACGACCGCTTGTCCAAACCCCGGCCGCAACCTAGCTAGGCCACATGGCAGCAGATCCTTATTCCATCTTGGGCGTTTCCCGCGGCGCAAGCGAGAAGGACATCAAGTCCGCCTATCGCAAGCTGGCGAAGGAACTTCACCCGGACACCAACACGAACAACCCGCGTGCGGCGGAACGCTTCAGCGAAGTGACCGGCGCCTACGACCTGCTTTCGGACAAGACGAAGCGGGCCCAGTTCGATCGCGGCGAGATCGATGCGGAAGGCAATCCGACGAACCCGTTCGGCGGTGGCTACGGGGGCGGCTTTGGCGGCGGTCCCGGCGGGCAGCGTGGATTTGGCGGCGGCTTCGGCGCAGAAGACGGTATCGATCTGGAGGACATCTTCGGCGGTATCTTCGGTGGCGGCGCCGGTGGACGTGGTGGCGGCATGGGGGGCATGGGCGGCGGACGCGGCCGTGCGGCCCCGCGCGGCGCGAATGTGAACTACCGGCTTGCCGTGTCGTTGACCGACGCGGCGGAGCTGAAGCCGCAGCGCATCACCCTCTCCGACGGCAAGACGATCGACCTCAAGCTGCCAGCCGGTGTGGAGGACGGAACTCAGATGCGGCTGGCCGGCAAGGGCGAGCCCGGGCCCGGCGGCGCTGGCGATGCCACTGTCACCATCCAGATCCAGCCTCACGCCTTCTTCAAGCGCGATGGCGACGACCTTCGCCTGGACCTTCCCGTCACCCTGGATGAGGCGGTGGCCGGGGCCCGGATCAAGGCTCCGACCGCGTCCGGCGCGGTGATGCTGTCAGTTCCGGCCGGCGCCAGTTCCGGCAAAGTGCTGCGCCTGAAGGGTCGCGGCATGACCCGCAAGGACGGCACGCGGGGCGACCAGCTCATCACCCTCCAGATCGTCCTGCCGGAGGCGGCGAGCGAAGCGGCAGCCGATCTCGCCCGCCGTCTCGAAGGCTGGCAGGACACGCGCGACGTACGCGGAAAACTTGGCGTCTGACGCGCCGACGCGCGCCGCCCCGGCGGAGCATGAACGCACCGACGCTTTGCGGCGGAAGCTGAAACACAACATTCGCCGCCGGGCCGGGCCGGGGACGCGCGTCTTTCGGGTAGTGATGCGCATTGCCGGCGGCACGTGGGACGACGGCTTCATTCACGCCGGGAACCTTGCCTACATGTCGCTGCTGGCGCTGTTTCCGTTCTTCATTGCCCTTGCCGCCATCCTGTCCGTGCTGGGAGAGCAGGACCAGATGGGCGCTTCCATCGACACGATTCTCCACACCCTGCCGCCGCGTGTCGCCGACGTGCTGCGGCCGGTGGCCTACGACGTAGCCGCAGCGCGGCACGGCTGGCTGCTGTGGATCGGCGGCTTTCTCGGCCTGTGGACGGCGGGCAGTCTGGTGGAGACGATCCGCGACATCCTCCACCGGGCCTACGACGTGAAGAAGCGCCTGCACTTTTGGCGCTCGCGCCTCGTGTCAAGCGCGGTCATCTTCGGATCCGTCCTGCTGCTGCTCATCTCCCTGTCCTCGCAAGTGCTGCTTTCCGCCGCCGAGACGATCCTCGCCACGCTTTTCCCAAGGCTCGGCACTCTTTCGGACCAGATGGCGGTCTCGACGGCCGTCAGCGCGGGCGGCATCTTCGTGTCGATTTACCTGCTGTTCTATCTGCTTACCCCATCCGACTATCAGGGGCGCGGCTACCTCAAATGGCCCGGAGCGGTCTTCGTGACAGCCTGGTGGCTGCTCGTCGCCTGGGCCCTCCCGAAAGTCCTGCAGAGCTTTCTCATGTACGACCTGACATACGGAAGCCTTGCCGGAGTGATGATCGCGCTTTTCTTTTTCTGGCTTGTGGGACTAGGGATGGTCATAGGCGCCGAACTTAACGCGGCGCTTGCGCAGGCAAACGAGGCGACAGTCGGCCCCGCAAGCCCGCCATCGACGGCCGACACGGCCTCACGGCCCAACGACGAATAGTTTACAGGAAGAAACGAATGACCGGTCTGATGCACGGTAAGAGGGGCCTCATCATGGGCCTTGCCAACGACAAGTCGCTGGCCTGGGGTATTGCGAAGAAGCTGCACGAACAGGGCGCCGAACTGGCGTTCTCCTATCAGGGCGACGCCCTCGCCAAGCGGGTGAAGCCGCTGGCCGCAAGCCTCGGCTCCGATTTCCTCATCGACTGCGACGTGTCGAGCATGGAGGCGCTCGACGCGGCCTTCGCCACCCTGGCGGAGCGCTGGGAGACAATCGACTTCGTCGTTCACGCGATCGGCTTCTCGGACAAGAACGAACTGCGCGGCAAGTACGTCGACACCAGCCTCGACAACTTCCTGCTTACCATGAACGTCTCGGCCTATTCGCTGGTAGCCGTCACCAAGCGCGCGATGGCGATGATGCCGAACGGTGGGTCCATCCTCACGCTGACCTATTACGGCGCAGAGAAGGTCGTGCCGCACTACAACGTGATGGGCGTGGCCAAGGCCGCCCTCGAATCCTCGGTCATGTACCTTGCCAACGACCTTGGCCCGCAGGGCATCCGCGTCAACGCGATCTCGGCGGGACCGGTCAAGACCTTGGCGGCCAGCGGCATCGGTGATTTCCGCTACATCCTGAAATGGAACGAGCTGAATTCGCCGCTGCGTCGCAACACCACGATCGAAGACGTCGGCGGTTCGGCACTCTACTTCCTGTCCGATCTGTCCTCGGGCGTGACGGGTGAGACGCACCACGTCGATTCGGGTTACCACCTCGTCGGCATGAAGCAGGAAGACGCGCCTGACATTGCCCTGGCCTGACCGGCGCCACCACGACGAAAGGGCCGGAGGGAAACTTCCGGCCTTTTGTTTTTCTGATGACGCTCTACGGGGTCTCCACGGCCCGGGCGGGGGCGATCGCCTCGATCTTCACCTTCTCGGGCGCTGTCGCCTTGACGAAGAGCTGCCACGACGAAATCGCGAGCACCGCCGCCAGCAGGGGCTGCAACACGCGGTCCGGGGCGTGCGTGGACAGATAGCTGCCAACCACGACGCCCGGGATGGAGCCGATCAGCAGGTTCGTTAGCAGGGTTCCGTCGACGTCCCCCATGATCCAGTGCCCGGTGCCGGCGATTAGCGCCAGCGGGACGGCGTGGGCGATGTCGGACCCCACGATCCGTGCGACCTGAAGCTGGGGGTACAGCACGAGCAGCACGGTAACGCCGATCGCACCGGCGCCCACGGAGGAGATTGAGACGGCAAGGCCGATGAGCGCGCCGAGCACGATCGTTCCGCCCACTTCTCGGCCCGCGGATCGGCGGGCGCTGCAATCATGGGCATGGCGAAAAAGCCACTTTCGCCCAATGACCGCCAGCGAGGTCAAGGCGAGAAGGCAGGCCAGCGATACCAGAATGATCTGCTCGGTTGATTCGCCCACCTTGCCGATCAGGGCCAGGACCACCAGCGTGACGAGAGCGGCGGGGATGCTGCCAAGTGCCATGCGCCTGACGATCGTCCATTCCACCGTTTCCCGGGAGCCGTGAACGGCCGAACCGGCAATCTTGGTAAGGGCGGCAAAGAGAAGGTCGGTGCCGACTGCGGTCTTCGCGCTGACGCCGAACAGGAGCACCAGCAGGGGCGTCATCAGCGAGCCGCCGCCTACGCCGGTAAGGCCGACGAGGCCACCCACGAACAGCCCCGCGATAGCATGGTAGATGTCGATCGTTTCGGTTACGCCCAAGGCTCGCCCCTCCCGCACAGGGGCATGCGCAGGGATGCGCCCGCTTCATGCCCCTTACCCCCGTCTTGCAGCCGGTTCCCCAGCGCAAGACAAGCAGGTTTACCGTTTCAGCCGGGCAAGCCCAGCTTACTTGCGGGGTGACTCGCCCGGAGGAGGAAGCGGTGCGTCAGTACCTCCTTCGGCGGTGTCGCGCTCAGCCTGCTGGCGCTGCTGCTGCTCGAAGTAGGCCTGCTCGGCCTCTTCGACCCGAGCCTGCTCCGCCGCGGCCTGAGCGTCGATCGTCGAGAGCCGCTTCTCACGCTCTTCCTCGATCAGTTCGCTGAAGCGCACTTCCGAGCTGTTCGCCCTTTCGGCGAAGGCGCGGTTCACGAGCTGCTGCGTGCAGCCGAGAGAGCCGCCCGCCCCGACCGGGGAACAGCTGAGCGTGCCGAAGCGGCCCACCGTCTCGTAAGCCTGCACCTTGTTCGCCCAGGCTTCCGATTGAGGCTTGTCTATGCCTCGTAGCGGTTCGGGTATACGGTAGCGCTCTTCCTCCGGCTTGCGGGCACAGACGGTGATCTCCCCGGACGCCGACGTCGGGCACGGATCGTCACCGTAGACGATAAGCTGGTTCACCTTGTCACCGCCGGGATCGACCATCGCACCTTCCTGAGCGAAGGCAGGCGCGGCCGCCAGCGAGAGAGCTACGATAGCGGCGGAAGCGAGGCGGCGGGTCATCGGTTGCTCCAACAGGTCAGATCGGCGATTTTTCCGCCCTGCCATAGGGAAGCGGCGGATTGAATGACAGCTTAAGGGAAGAACCCCGGGACGATCATATCCGTTCCGAAAGCTTTATGGCGACCCGGCAGCCCAGGCGGATGGCGTTGAACAGCACCGGGTAGGCCGGCGCCTTCTCCGCTCCGGCGGCAAGCGCGGCATCGCGATGCTCCCGCTCCTCGTCGCGGAACTTGCGGATCGTTGCGCCGAGTTCGGGATCTTCATCGCCCAACTCCTCAAGCTGTTCGGTGTAGTGCCGGTCGATCTCGGTCTCGATCGCCGCCGTACAGGCCATCGCCGCTTCGGGTCCGATCAGCGCGGTCGCCGCGCCAAGGACGTACCCGGCGGCGGACCAAACCGGCTGGAGCAGTGTCGGGCGCACGCCGCGCTCGGCGATCATGGCATCGAATTTGGCCTGATGCTCCGCCTCCTGCGAGGCCATGCTGGCGACTTCGGCCGAGTGCGGCGCGCGCGATCCCATCACCGCCAGCTGGCCCGCATAGATCCGGGTGGCGCCGTATTCACCCGCCTGGTCCACGCGAAGCATGCGCTCCTTGGTCTTGCTCATTGCCTTCACGTCATGCCTTTCCTTCACTGCGGGCGATGAGGCCGAAGATGGCCAGGGCGCCGGCCGTTGAGAACAGGAAGTTCCATCCTGCCAGAGAGACGCCCAGGACGCTCCAGGGTGCCACATCGCAACGAATCACCGGCGCACTCATGATCGCATCCAGCGGATCGCCACCGGCCGCGAAGGTATCTGCGGTGCAGGCGCTCATCCCCTCCCACCAGCCGTATTCCACGCCGGCATGGAAGCCGCCGATCAGGCCGGAGGCCAGGATCGCCAGCGCGGCCACGGCCACAAGGGGCCGGGCCGGGCGCCAGAAGAACGCCAGCCCCGCCAGCACGATCGCAACCGCATGCGGGTAGCGCTGCCACCAGCACATCTCGCATGGATAAAGCCCGAAGACGTATTCGCTCACCAGGGCACCGCCGAGCAGGCCGACAGACAGACCAAGGGCGAGCGCGCGGGCGGCGCGCACGGGTGCGGCAACCGGAATAGGCATTCGCGACCCGACCGTCAGTTCTTCGTCGCGGCGGCGAAAGCGGGTTTGCCGCTGGTGCGCTGGAGCGTGCTGATGGCGTAGTGAAGCTGGAAGTCCTTGATACCCTGCTTTTCGAGCTCGGCGGCCGTGACCTTGAAACGGGGGTCGTCCTGCTTGTCGGTCTCGAGATCCTTGTCCTTGATCGCCGCCTCGTTGATGAGATGACCGCGCAGATCGGATTCGCGCACGGCACGCTCCGCCCTGGCCCGCGCATCCGGGTCGGAAAGCTGGGGCACCTTGATATCGGGCGTGATGCCGCCCTCCTGCACCGAGTGGCCGGCGGGCGTGAAATACCGCGCCGTGGTGAGCTTGATCGCGCTTTTCGAATCGAGCGGCAGGAACGACTGGACCGATCCCTTGCCGAAGGTGCGCTCACCCATCACGACCGCGCGACGCTGGTCCTGCAACGCCCCGGCCACGATTTCGGAAGCGGATGCGGAGCCGGCGTCCACCAGCACCACCACCGGCAGATCCTTGGCCGCATCGCCGCGGAACACGGATTCGGCGCGGTAGAACTGGTTCTCACTGGGATTGCGGCCACGTTGCGAGACGATATCCCCCTTTTCGAGGAACAGGTCGGACAGGGCGACTGCTTCGTCCAGCGAACCGCCGGGGTTGGAGCGCAGGTCGAGCACGAGGCCGGCCAGTTTGCCGCCGCCCTTCACCGCCGCCTGCTTCTTCAGGTCGGCGATGGCGGTGTTCACGTCGTTGCCGACATCGCGTGAGAACTCGTTCACGGAGATGACGCCGACGTTGTCCTTGTACTCCCACGTAACGGGTTCCAGTTCGATCACGCCGCGCGTGACCGTCACGTCGAAGGGCTCGTCGCGGCCGGGGCGGAAGATCGTCAGCCGGATCGACGTTCCTGCCTCTCCGCGCATCTTCGACACGGCTTCATCCAGGTCGCGCTCGTAGTAGAGCACGCCGTCGAGATGCGTGATGTAGTCACCCGCCTTCAGCCCCGCCTTCTCCGCCGGGCTGCCCTTGAAGGGCGACACGATCTTCACGGCTCCGTCATCTTCCACGACCGAGAGGCCGAGGCCGGTGTACTTACCATCGATCATCGTTTCCAGACGCTGAAGCGACTGGCCGTCCAGGTAGTTGGAGTGAGGATCGAGGCTGGCAAGCATGCCGTCGATCGCACCCTTGAGCAACTTGTCGTCATCCACCTGGTCGACATAGTTGTCCTTGACGATCTGATAGATCGTGAAGAGCTTGTCGAACTCATGGCTGGTGCGCGAGTCCACCGCCGCAAGGCCGGATGTCGCGACGGGCACGACGGCCACGGCCGAGACCAGCAGCGCGGCGCGAAGGAAGGGGGCGATCTTCATCAGGCTGATGCCTTCTTCTTATTCGATCCGGCGCAAGACGCGCCGATCCGGTGTCATAGTTCCATCCTATCGCCCGTTGACCTTGAACGCCAGCGGAACGGCGGTGTCGCGGCACATATAGGAACGGCTCCGAAGGATGTCCTGAGGCTAGGAGAAGAATTCTGCGCCGCCCCCGCAGATGCGCCTGGTCAGCGCAAATCACAGCGATCGGACATACTGCAACGGGTTCACCGGCACCCCATCGTGCCGCAGCTCGACCATGATCCGCGGCGATAGCGGTCCGGCGGTCCCGATCGGAGAGCCGGCGACGACGCTTTCACCCACCTCCACCGCCGCCCGCGCAAGACCTGTGACAAGCGATGTCCAGCCGCTCGCATGCTCCACGATGACAATGCTGCCATAGCCGCGATAGGGTCCTGCGAAGGCGATCCGTCCGGCCGCCGGCGCAATGACCTGCGCATGCGCGCGCGGGGCCAGCACCAGCCCTCTTGAACGCGCCTCCCCGGGAGCATCCTCTCCGAAACCGGTCAGCACACGGCCCGTCACCGGCAGCACATAGCTGGAGAGCCCTTCCGGCAAAGCATCGAAGTGTCCCGACCCTATGACCCGCGCGTCCTCCGGGCGAGCCGGACGCATGATGGGGCCGGGCAGAGCGGCGAGTTGCGCCCGTAGTCGCCCCTGCTTGCCGACTTCGGTCACGAGATCGCCCAGATCCCGCGCCTTCTCCGCAAGGGCAAGCGCACGCTCGCTCTCTCGCGCCGCGATGCCGCTCACCTTGCGTCCGTCGAGACGCTGGCGTGTCTCGATCGCGGCAAGCTGCTGGCGGCGTTCGCGCAGGACTGATTGCGCACGCACCAGACCCGCAGCGGCCGCCTTTGCCTGCTGCTCCAGGGCCCGCCCCTGCTCGATCGAGGCGCGAAGGCTTCGGGTACGCCGCTCCACCTCGGGCAGCATCGTGTCCAGCAGCGCGCGCATGTAGACCGCGTCCCTGACCGAACCCGGCCGCAGGACAGCGAGCAGCGGCGGCCGGCGGGAGAGGCGCTGCAACGAGGCCGTCAGCCGCGCCAGAGGTTCCTGCTTCTTCGCCAGCTGCCGCCGCAGGACGGCGCGCTGGGAGGTGATGAGGCGTAACTGCGCGTCCTGAACCGCGATCTGCGCATCGGCTTCCTGGATACGAGCGGCGACGGCAGCCGCTTCCCTGGCGGTGGCGTCCGCCTGCCGGGAAACGGCACGCGCCCTGTGCTCCAGTTTCTCGGCCCGGACGCGAGCGGCCGCCCCTTCCCGCTGCGCCGCGAGCATATCCTGCCGCGCCTGCCCCGCGCTTACGGACGGGTCGAGGACGACGAGCCCGCCCGGCTGCGTCATCGCCCGTGTGCCGAACACCACGCAACCGGCGACCGCAAGAGTCAGGACGAGGCGGGCGGCAGACTTCACGCCGCGTGATTAGGGCAGGCCGACTCGCCCGAAAAGAGAGGAAATGGAAATAGCGCTGCCATCAGCGTGGATGACGGGCCGCCAGAGCCACGCCGGCAAGGTTCTGCGCGCGGCGCACCCAGCGTATGCGAAACGGCGGCAGTTCACGAGCCAGCGCCACGAGCCGCGCCGCATGCGGCTGCGGCCCTCCCCCGGTCTTCAAAGCATGGTTGGCCTGCCGGACCACTTCCAGAGCGTCTCCTACGAAGTCCACCTCGCCGAGATTGTGGTCACGGCTCAGTTCGAGGGCGTGGATCAGTGCGCACCATTCCGCATCGCTGTTCGTACCATCCGCCAGACCGGTGAACACATGGGCGGTGCCGCGGATCACCACCGCAACCTCCACCGGCCCCGGGTTGGGGCGGCAGCCGCCGTCGAAGTAGATCTTGAGCCTTCGTCCCACGCTTTCGCCCCTGGGTTTCACGTTGCGATTGGAGCGCGTCAGCCGGAACGGTGGTAGGGGTGCCCGGCGAGAATGGCCGTCGCCCGCCACAGCTGCTCGGCCAGCATGGCGCGGGCCATGAGATGGGGCCATGTCATCCGGCCGAAACACAGAAGACGGTCGGCACGGGCGCGGGCTTCGTCGCCGTGCCCGTCCGCCGCGCCGATCAGGAAGCGGCATTCCCGCACCCCTTCATCCCGCCAGCGGCCCAGCAGAGCGGCGAACTCCTCCGAGCTCATCGCCTTGCCGCGCTCGTCGAGCAGCACTTCGCGTACGGGGGTTTGAGTGGGGGGCGGCACCTTGCCGCCGACGTCCGGCAGTTCGCTGTGCCGGAAGGGCCATGTGATGCGCTTCGCATACCGATCGAGCAACTCGCCCTCTGGCGAACGGGCGATCTTCCCGCGAGCGATGATGTGAAGCAGCATAAGCCAGGACGCGGGGACGGAGCAGTGTCGCCCGCGTGGTTTCCTTTCAAAGACCGGCCGCGCCAGCAGCCGGGCAGAAGAATCGAGCGCGTTCCCTTGCGGCGATCAGGCCGCGCCGGACGGTCCGTCGAAGCCCCACATCCGCTCAAGGTTGTAGAAGCTGCGCACTTCCGGACGGAAGAGATGTACGACCACGCTGCCAGCGTCGACGAGGACCCAGTCCGCAGCGGGAAGGCCTTCCACGCGCGGGTGGCCGAAGCCTGCGTCCTTCAGGCGTTCGCCCAGCTTCTGTGCCATCGCGGCAACCTGTCGGGTCGAACGGCCCGAGGCGATCACCATGAAGTCAGCGATGCTGGATTTGCCCTCGAGGTCGATAGTGACGAGTTCCTGTGCCTGGTCGTCATCAAGAGACCGAAGCACGAGGTTGAGCAACGGATCGTCGCTCTCGACTATCGCCGCGGGCGGGGTGGCGCCGGTTGAGTCCGGCTGTATCTGTGCCTGTGGCATTTGGGTTAGGTTCTGCTCCTTTCAAAATCGGCGAGACAGGATGGAAGCCACCCTGCCGCGTTCGATCGTATGCCGTGTAAGCCGGATATGCGGTAAGAAGGCCTGAAGGCCGTTCATTCCGCCGTCCCGGGGATGGGGTGGTGCGTGACTGCGTCCCGCGAAGGCCCTTTGCCGAACCTCCGTGCCCAGTCCGGATCTGCTCGGCGTAGTGCCGTGGCAGACCGCGTATCGGGGTCAAATCGCAATGTCACAAGCGCTGGTGCGCTCCACCTTTCCGGACCGCGAAGACTGGTCAGGGGTCTCCGGAATCTCCCCAGCCAGGCCATCGCGGGGCTCGCGAGGGCGACGCCATCATACCCCGGACGCGCGATTACCGCAATCGGCATGAGTCGGGCCAGATTCCGCCAGTCTCTCCAGCGGTGCAACTGGGCCAGATTGTCGGCTCCCATGAGCCAGATGAAGCGGCGTTGAGGGTAGCGGCGAAGAAGCGCGCGAAGAGTGTCTACGGTGTAGCGCGTGCCCAGTTCCCGCTCGATCGCGGTGGGCCTGATGCGGGCACGACGCGCCTGCGCGCGGGCGGAGGCGACGCGTGCCGGCAGCGGCGCCATGCCGGCCGCTGGCTTGAGCGGGTTCCCCGGTGACACCAGCCACCACACCTCGTCCAGCGCCAGCGCCTTCATGGTGAAAAGGGTGATTCGGCGGTGCCCACCGTGCGCGGGGTTGAAGCTGCCTCCCAGCAGACCCGTCACCGGGCCCCTGCGGATCTTTCCTGTCCTGTTCAACGATGACCTCAGGGGCGGGTCTGGCCCGCACCGCGCACCTGCCACTTATAGGTGGTCAGTCCCTCCAGCGCGACGGGTCCGCGAGCGTGCAGCCGTCCGGTGGCGATGCCGATCTCCGCCCCCAGGCCGAACTCCCCGCCGTCAGCGAACTGGCTGGACGCATTCACCATCACGATCGCGCTGTCCACTTCGGAAAGGAACCGGTCGGCCGTTTCCGCATCGTCCGTCACGATCGCATCGGTGTGGTGCGAGGAGTGCGCCGCGATGTGCTCCAGCGCTGCCTCCACCCCATCGACCACGGCGACGGACAGCACGGCATCGAGGTACTCGGTGTCCCAGTCCTCGCTCGCGGCGGGCCGGACGCGCGGATCAAGGGCCTGCGCCCGCGCATCACCGCGCAGTTCGCAACCGGCGTCGATGAGACTGGCGATTACCGTCTCACTTGCGGGGAACTGGGTATCAAGGAGAAGCGTCTCCATCGCGCCGCAGATACCGGTACGCCGCATCTTGGCATTCAGCGTGACCTGGCGCGCCATCTCAGCATCGGCGGCGGCGTGGACGTAAGTGTGGCAGATGCCATCGAGGTGAGCCAGAACCGGCACGCGCGCATCCGCCTGCACCCGCGCTACGAGGCTCTTGCCCCCGCGCGGCACGATCATGTCGATGAGGCCGGCGGCAGTCAGCATGGCGCCGACGACCGCGCGATCCTGTGTGGGTACCAGCTGGATCGCCGCAGGCGGCAGTCCGACGCTCTCCAGCCCTTCGGCAAAGGCGGCACGGATCGCGCGGTTGGAATTCAGCGCTTCGCTGCCGCCACGAAGGAGAACCGCATTGCCCGAACGCAGGCACAACGCGGCAGCGTCGGCGGTGACGTTGGGGCGGCTTTCATAGATGATGCCGATGAGGCCGATGGGGATGCGAACCCGCGACAGCTTCAACCCGTTGGGTCGTTCGCTCGCCGACAGCACTTCACCCACCGGATCGGGAAGGGCCGCCACCTGGTCGACCGCGTCGGCGATCCCGGCAAGGCGCGCGGGATCAAGGCGCAGCCGGTCGAGGAGCGCGGCCGAGAGGCCCTTCTCCTCCCCGGCGGCGATGTCTCGGGCGTTGGCGGCAAGGATGTCGCCCTCAGCACGGCGCAATGCCGCTGCGGCGGCGCGCAGGGCCGCTGCTTTTTCGGCATCGCTGAGCCGCGCGAGGACGCGCTGCGCCGCGCGCCCGTCCCGGGCAAGTTGTTCCACGAGCGCCTCCGGGGAGAGCGGCGCGGCGGTATCGGCGAGCGGAGCGATCGTGGTGGTCATAACGATCGGGTAGCATCGGGAAACGCGGCTGTCACCGACGCTTGGGTTGCCACCGGCGCGAGCCGCCCCCCCGAGTCCCAGCGAGCAGTTTTGACCATTACTCGTGAAGCCGGAAAGCACTTCGCAGCATCACGACGGATGTTTCCCTCAATTCACCCGACGACTACCGCGTTTCGGCGCGAAACAGCACTGGTTCGAGGCCAACCGATTCGCGTTCGATTTACACCGCTGCTAGCTGCGCGCCAAATTCACCACAGACAATTTGCCAGCGGGGTCGTTTTGCAGTTCACATCAGCCGGGATGCTTTTGCAGCGTCTCCGGACAGTATTCCCTGAACGTGAATTCATCATGCGTTCGCAGGGTCAGGTCCGTTTCCTTCGTGTCTCTCCACGCAGCCAGATGATCGCGGCCGGCGCCGTGCTGGGCCTTGCGGTTGCTAGCCTCGCTTCAGCGGCGGTGTCGCAATACTCCTCCCGAAGTGCCCTTGCCGACCTGAACCAGCGGGAAGCCCAGGTCGCCCGGGCGGAAGGCGAGGTGCAGCGTTACCGTAAGGACATCAGGACGCTGACGTCCGATCTCGCTCACCGGCAGCAGTTCATCGAGCAGATGATCGACGCTCATGTCGCCGAGATTCCCGAAGGGCAGCCCGACACGCAGGTAACTCCCAAAACCCGCGCGATGGTGAATCGCGTGAGCACCGCCTTCCCTGACGCCAGCGCGCTGGCTCATATCGAGGCTGAACAGCTTGCGCTTGTGGAGCGCCTGACGGAGCACGCCGATGCGCGGTCCCAGGCCGCGATCGCATCCATCCGCAAGCTGGGACTCAACCCCCAGACGCTCCTGGCTTCCAGTCGCAAGGCCGGCCAGGGCGGCGAAGGTGGTCCGCTGGTGAAGCTCGCGACTCAGGCCGATGGCCGCCTCGACTCGCGCTTCGCCCGTATGGGTCGCAGCCTTGCACGAATGAGCGCACTGGAGAACGGCCTCACCTTGGTACCGCAGGTGAGCCCTGCGCATGTGGCCTACGTCTCGTCCAGTTTCGGCTATCGCTCCGACCCATTCACGGGTGGCGCGGCGTTCCACGCCGGGCTCGACTTCCCGGGGCCGATGGGTTCTCCCATCTACGCCGCCGCCAAGGGGCGGGTCACCTTTGCAGGCCAGAAGCACGGCTACGGCAACTGCATCGAAGTCACTCACGGTAACGGTCTCATGACCCGCTACGGCCATCTTTCCGGCTTTCGCACCCGCGTAGGCCAGGAAGTCGAAGCCGGTGCGCTGATTGGTGCGATGGGCAGCACCGGTCGCTCTACCGGTCCGCATCTCCACTTCGAGGTTCGCGTGAACGACCGTCCGGTCAACCCGCGACCGTTCCTCGAAGCGGCACGTCTTCAGGGGGGTACCAACAGGGGTCAGAGGGAGACACACTAACATGGCCAAGGCTTTCATAAGCGCGCGCTCGACACCCGTCGGCTCAAGCTTCTCCATGCTCGGCGCCGACGTGACGGTGAATGGCGACATCACCGCCAGCGCCGACCTTCACGTTGACGGCAACGTACAGGGGGACCTGAGCTGCAACGCACTGATTCAGGGCGAAGGCAGCGAGATCCACGGCGCGATCCGTGCGCAGTCCGTTCGCATAGGGGGGCTGGTTCGCGGCTCTGTCTCCGCCCGCGATGTGGTCATCCTCAAGACCGCGCGGATCGAGGGTGACGTGTCCTACGAAACGCTCACGATCGAACAGGGAGCTCGGCTCGACGGCCGGCTTTCGCCAGGCGCGACGCAGACGGCAGCGACCCCGATTGCTCGCCTGCCGAAGCTGGACGACGACCTGATCCTGCCGGCTGCGGCAGAGTAGAGGTTTTCAGTAGCCCGACGCTGGGCGAATTAGACCGAGCACGAAAAAAGGGCCGCGGAAATCGACTTCCGCGGCCCTTTTTTGTCTTCGGCCTGCGTCGGCTTACTCGCCCCGGCTCTCGGCGGCCTCAGCCGCGCGCTTGGCCTCAAGCCAGGCAGCGACTTCCGCTTCCTGAGCGGCTTCGCTGGCGGCCCGCGACGCGGCTTCACGCTCGGCACGAAGCTCGTCGATCAGGGCCTGACGGTCATCGACCAAGCGTTCGTCGCTCTGACGGTCCTCTTCGATGCCGGCCTTCTTGGCGGCCTTGGCCACCAGAGCGTCCAGTTCGCGCTGCGAGCACAGGCCCAGCGTCACCGGGTCCTTGGGCGTGATGTTGTTGATGTTCCAGTGCGAGCGATCGCGGATCGCCGCGATCGTGTTGCGGGTCGTGCCGATCAGCTTGCCGATCTGCGCGTCCGACACTTCGGGGTGGTTGCGCAGGATCCAGGCGATGCCGTCCGGCTTGTCCTGGCGCTTCGAGACCGGGGTGTAGCGCGGGCCCTTGGTACGGTTCTGCGCGAGCGGCACCTTGTGCATGCGCAGCTTGTACTCGGGATCGGCCTGCCCCTTCTCGATCTCTTCCATCGTCAGTTCGCCCGAGCGCACGGGATCACGGCCGGTGTACTTGCTGGAGGCAAGATCATCGGCCATCGCCTGAACCTCGAGCATGTGCAGACCGCAAAACTCGGCAATCTGCTCAAACGTCAGCGCGGTATTGTCGACCAGCCAGGAGGCGGTCGCGTGCGGCATCAGCGGAGTGGGCTGGCTCATGTCTCTATCTCCGGCGGAAACAATAAGGGCCGCCCCTTCGCGGAGCGGCCTCACCGGTACCGATTTAGGAAACTTTTGCCGGGGGAGCAAGCAAAAGGGGCGGGAATTTGCGTCGTGCCCCCGATAGGTTCCACGTGGAACGCTATTTTCCGCGCGAAGGAGTGCGGCGCCAACAGGCCTGGCTCATGCAGCCGAGAGGACGATCTTGCCTACGTGATCTCCGGCTTCCATCCGGGCGTGCGCAGCCGCCGCCTCGGCCAGCGGGAACTGCACGTCCATGACCGGTCGCAGCAGGCCCTCCTCCACGAGCGGCCAGGCGTTGTCGAGGATCTCTTCTGCCACGAGCCCCTTGAACTCATCCGAACGGGGGCGCAGCGTGGAGCCAGTCAGCGTGTACCGCCGTGTCATCACGACCGCCATGTTCAGCTCCGCCTTCGCACCACCCTGCACTGCGATGGTCACATGCCGCCCGTCCGGCGCAAGGCACTTGAGATTGCGCGGAACATAGCTGCCGGCCACCATGTCCAGCACGACGTCCACGCCGCGCCCCTGCGTGATGCGCGCGACTTCCTCCACGAAGTCAGTCGCCTTGTAGTCGATCGCATGGTGAGCGCCGATCGCCAGCGCCGCCTCGCACTTCTGCGCCGACCCGCAGGTGACGATGACTGTCAGACCGAAATGACGACCCAGCATGGACGCCATCGTGCCGATCCCGCTCGTTCCCCCATGAACGAGCAGCCACTCGCCCTCCCGCGCGTGTCCGCGCTCGAACACGTTGTGCCACACGGTGAACAGCGTTTCCGGCAAGGCTGCGGCCTGATCCATGCCCAGGCCATCCGGCACGGGCAGGCAGTGGCTGGCCTTGGCGATACAGTACTGCGCATAACCGCCGCCGGACACGAGTGCGCACAGCGGCTCGCCCGGCACGAACTGCGTCACGCCCTCGCCCAGCGCGGCGACAGTGCCGGAAATTTCCAGCCCCGGAATGGGCGAGGCGCCGGGAGGCGGAGGGTAACTGCCCTGACGCTGGACGACATCGGGGCGGTTCACCCCCGCATAGGCAACCTTGATCAGCACTTCCCCGGCGCCGGGCCGTGGCACCGGCAGGGTCTCGGGACGGAGGACTTCAGGACCGCCGGGGGCGTCGAAGCCCACCGCCGTCATCGTTGCGGGAAGGTCTGCTACCATGAGCTTCCCTGTGCCACAGGATCGCGGCTCTGGGGAACACCCTTTCCGCGCCCGCCCTTGCCGGCCATTGACTCGAAGGGGTTCCCGTTGGATGCTGCGGTGCAATGGACGACGATGATCGACCGCCGCTGCGGTCGTCCAAGTATGACTTGGGCGCTGCCAGCCTTCTCGCCAGCGAAAGCCTGGAGCGCTACTCGCTGGATGAGCTCGACGCGCGACTTGCCCTCCTTGACGCAGAAATTGACCGCATTCGACAGCATCGCGAAAGGTCGGCGGCCCATCGGCTTGCGGCGGAAGCCTTGTTCAGGCCCCGATCAGAATGACGGGCGCAGCCTCAGCCGGCCGCTCTAAAAGGTTGGTGAGGGGCAACCTCGCAAGACTATCGATCGTTTCCTATATCAAGACCCAAAGCATGGCTCGCCAATCTCCCCTGCGGGCCATTTACCTCCCGGGAGAGCCGTCCCTCACAATGAAGGTCGCTTAAATGCCAAGTTTCGCCCAAAGCCTTGAAAAGACCCTGCACTCGGCTCTGTCTCACGCGTCTGAGCGGAGCCACGAGTACGCGACGCTCGAGCATCTCCTGCTCGCGCTGATCGACGACAGCGACGCAGCCCAGGTCATGCAGGCTTGCGGCGTGGAGCTTGGCGACCTCGGAGACGTGGTGCGTCAGTACCTCGATCAGGAATACCAGTCGCTCAAGACCGAGGAAAAGGGCGACCCCGCCCCTACCGCCGGCTTCCAGCGCGTGATCCAACGCGCGATCCTGCATGTCCAGTCGTCCGGCAAGGACACCGTGACCGGCGCCAACGTGCTCGTCGCCTTGTTCTCCGAACGCGATTCGTATGCGGTCTACTTCCTGCAGCAGCAGGACATGAGCCGTCTCGACGCCGTCAGCTACATCAGCCACGGCATCGGCAAGGGCGGCAAGCGGGTCGAGGATCGCAGCCCGAAGGGATCGGAGGAAACCCCGCCGACGCCCGAGGACAAGGCCGAGGCCAAGGCGTCCGCCAGCAAGAAGGACTCCGCGCTCGACCAGTTCACCGTCAACCTCAATGAAAAGGCGTTGTCGGGCAAGGTGGACCCGCTGATCGGGCGCGGCCCCGAAGTGGACCGCACGATCCAGATCCTGTGCCGCCGTTCCAAGAACAACCCGCTCTACGTCGGCGATCCGGGCGTCGGCAAGACCGCCATCGCCGAAGGCCTCGCGCGCAAGATCGTTGAGGGCGAAGTGCCCGAAGTGCTGGCCGAAGCTGTCATCTACTCGCTTGACATGGGAAGCCTCCTGGCGGGCACGCGCTATCGCGGCGATTTCGAAGAACGCCTCAAGCAGGTCGTCTCCGAACTGGAGAAGATGCCGCACGCGGTCCTCTTCATCGACGAGATCCACACTGTGATCGGCGCTGGCGCCACCAGCGGCGGTGCGATGGATGCGTCGAACCTGCTCAAGCCGGCCCTGTCGGGCGGGACGATCCGCTGCATCGGTTCGACCACCTACAAGGAGTTCCGCAACCACTTCGAGAAGGATCGCGCTCTGCTGCGCCGGTTCCAGAAGATCGACGTGAACGAACCCACCGTGGAGGATACGATCAAGATCCTGCGCGGCCTGCGCAGCGCGTTCGAGGAACACCACCGCGTCAAGTACACGCCTGACGCGATCAAGACCGCCGTCGAGCTTTCGGCCCGCTACATCAACGACCGCAAGCTGCCCGACAAGGCGATCGACGTGATCGACGAAGTGGGCGCGATGCAGATGCTGCTGCCGCCCAGCCGCCGCAAGAAAACCATCACCGCGCGCGAGATCGAAGCCGTGATCGCGACGATGGCGCGCATCCCGCCCAAGTCGGTTTCCTCGGACGACAAGAAGGCGCTGGAGAACCTCGAGCGTGACCTGAAGCGCGTTGTCTTCGGCCAGGACAAGGCCATCGGCGTCCTCTCCACGGCGATGAAGCTGAGCCGGGCAGGTCTGCGCGACCCGGACAAGCCGATCGGCTCGTTCCTGTTCTCCGGCCCCACCGGCGTCGGCAAGACCGAAGTGGCCCGCCAGCTCGCCACGATCATGGGCATCGAGCTGAAGCGCTTCGACATGTCCGAGTACATGGAACGTCATTCCGTCAGCCGCCTGATCGGTGCGCCTCCGGGCTATGTCGGTTTCGACCAGGGCGGCCTGCTGACCGACGCGATCGACCAGAATCCGCATTGCGTCCTCCTGCTCGACGAGATCGAGAAGGCGCATCCTGACCTGTTCAACATCCTGCTGCAGGTGATGGACAACGGCCGCCTGACCGATCACCACGGCAAGACGGTCGATTTCCGCAACGTTGTGCTCATCATGACCACCAACGCGGGCGCGTCCGACATGGCCAAGCAGGGCATCGGCTTCGGTGACACGTCCAAGGCCGACGCCGGGGAAGAGGCCGTGAAGCAGATGTTCACGCCGGAATTCCGCAACCGCCTCGATGCGATCGTGCCCTTCGCTTATCTGGCCAAGGACACCATCAGCCGGGTTGTGGACAAGTTCATCCTTCAGCTGGAACTGCAGCTGGCGGACCAGAACGTCCACATCCAGTTCGATTCCGACGCCCGCGCATGGCTGGGGGACCGCGGTTACGACAAGCTCTACGGTGCGCGCCCGATGGGCCGCGTCATCCAGGAGAAGGTGAAGCAGCCACTGGCGGAGGAACTGCTGTTCGGCAAGCTGGCCAATGGCGGTGAAGTGCATGTTTCGGTCAAGGACAACGCGCTCAACTTCGAACTGACTCCGTCGCCTCCGAAGATGGCCAAGGCGAAGAAGAAGGTGCCCGTGAAGCAGGCGAAGAAGCCGGGCAATCATCCCGAGGCCAGCGCCGACGATTGATAGCGAGGGCTTTGCCTGACGATTGACGATGGGGCGGGAACAAGGTGGTTCCCGCCCCATTTTCCTTGAATGGCCCGCGATTTCTCCTGGATCAGACCCGAGCCCTGGGGAATTCACGTCGTTCCTGCCGATTGCTGGATCGATCCGTCCCGGCCCGTCGACAGGGCCCTTGTCACTCACGGCCATGCCGATCACGCGCGCGGCGGCCACGGGTCCACTTTCGCCACGCCTGAGACGCTCGCTATCATGAAGCTGCGCTACGCCACCGAGGCAGGGGCGGTGCCTGTGCCTTACGGAGAGCGCATTGCCCTGCCGGGCGGCGTTGCCGCCACCTGGATACCTGCCGGTCATGTACTCGGGTCAGCCCAGATCCTCCTGGAGCATGCCGGGGAGCGCATAGTCGTAACCGGAGATTTCAAGCGCCGTCCCGATCCCACCTGTCCGCCGTTCGAAGTGACGAACTGCGATGTGCTGATCACCGAGGCCACCTTCGGCCTTCCGGTCTTCCGCCATCCTCCGGTGGAACAGGAGATCGCCAAACTCCTTTCCGCCCTTGCCGCCAACCCCGAGCGCTGCGTCCTCGTTGGCGCTTACGCGCTGGGCAAGGCGCAGCGCCTGATCGCGGAGCTGCGCCGCGCGGGGCACCGCGACACGATCTGGCTTCACGGGGCGATGGAACGCATGTGTCGGCTCTACGAGGATTGGGGGATCGACCTCGGCCCGCTCAACCTTGTGTCCGAAGCCGGAAAAGGTGAGTTGGCCGGTGCGATCATCGTCGCTCCGCCCTCTGCGCTCAACGACCGCTGGAGCCGCCGCCTGCCCGATCCGATTACGGCAATGGCATCGGGCTGGATGCAGGTCCGTCAACGCGCCCGCCAGCGCATGGTGGAGCTACCGCTCGTCATCTCCGACCACGCGGACTGGAACGAGCTGACGCAGACCGTGGTGGAGGTAAACCCGGCTGAGACGTGGATCACGCACGGCCGGGAGGAGGCGATGCTGCGCTGGTGCCAGCTGAACCAGCGCAAGGCGCGGGCTCTGGCGCTCGTGGGCTATGAGGACGAGGATGACTGAGAGCCGCCGACCGGGCGCGACGGCCCCCCTGCTCCGCGCCGCCGGCTCACCGCCTGAGACGCACCGGAGGGCCTTCCTCTGATGGAGGAGTTCGCTGCCCTTCTCGACGCGCTTGTCTACACGCGAAGTCGCAACGCCAAGCTCAAGCTGCTGGCCGATTACCTCCGCTCGACCCCGGACCCTGACCGAGGTTGGGCGCTGGCGGCGCTGACGGACGGGCTCGATTTCCCCGCCGTGAAAAGCTCCACCATCCGCAACCTGCTCATGGAGCGGATCGATCCGGTGCTGTGGACACTCAGCCGCGAATATGTGGGCGATTCGGCGGAGACGGCGAGCCTCCTGTGGCCTGAGCCGACCGAGGCACCTTCGCCCCCCACCGTTGCCGAAGCGGTGGACGCCCTCTCCCGCATGACGCGGGCCACTGTCATGGCCGAACTTCCCCGGCTGCTCGACCGGCTCGATGGCAACGGCCGCTACGCACTTCTCAAGCTTGCGACGGGAGCCATGCGCATCGGCATTTCCGCGCGTCTCGCCAAGACCGCGTTCGCACAGGCCTTCGATGTCTCGGTCGAAGACGTGGAAGAGCACTGGCACGGACAGACCCCGCCCTACACCGCCCTGTTCGACTGGGCCGCTCACGGTGCCGAGCCGCCGAACGCCGATGACATCCCGCTCTTCCGGCCTTTCATGCTCGCGCACGGACTGGAGGACACCCAGGTCGATCTCGCGGATTATGCGGCAGAATGGAAATGGGACGGCATCCGCGTGCAGGTGGTACGTGCTGGAGGCGCAACACGCGTCTACTCCCGATCGGGCGATGATATTTCAGCCACGTTTCCCGAAATCGCCGAAGCGCTCCACATCGACGCCGTGCTGGACGGAGAACTCCTTGTGCGGGGCGCACACCAAGGCGGAGAGGAAGGCGGCGCGGCCAGCTTCAACGCCCTGCAGCAGCGGCTCGGGCGCAAGACGGTCAGCAAGAAGATGCGCGAGGAGTACCCCGCGTTCGTCCGGCTGTACGATGCCCTGATTGTGGAAGGGAAGGATCTGCGCCCCCGGCCCTGGTCCGAACGGCGAATGGCCCTCGAAGCTCTCGTTCCGCAGCTTGACCCGGCGCGTTTCGACCTCTCGGCCGTGATTGCCGCTGCGGACTTCGCGGAGCTTTCGGCCATCCGCGAGCGCGCGCGGGACGACGCGATCGAAGGTGTCATGTTGAAGCGGCGGGACAGCCCTTACGTGGCGGGGCGGCGGACGGGATTGTGGTACAAGTGGAAGCGCGACCCGCTGCTGGTCGATTGCGTGCTGATGTACGCGCAGCGCGGTTCGGGCAAGCGCAGTTCCTTCTACTCGGACTATACCTTCGGCTGCTGGGATGGCGATCCGGACGAAGGCGCAGACCTGCTTCCCGTCGGCAAGGCTTACTTCGGGTTCACCGACGAGGAATTGAAGTGGCTCGACAGGTATGTGCGCAATCACACCGTCGACCGCTTCGGCCCCGTTCGGGAAACGGACAGGTCGCTGGTCTTCGAGGTCGCGTTTGATTCTGTACACGTCAGCAAACGCCATAAGTCCGGCGTGGCCATGCGTTTCCCCCGCATCAGCCGCATCCGCACGGACAAGCCCGCCCACGAGGCGGACCGCATGGACACCCTGCGCAAACTGATCCGAGATTGACGAGGATCAAGTTCCACGTGAAACGCCGCGGCTAGGAGGGCAGAACATCAACCTGCCCCGGAGACCGCCGTGCCCGCCGATCACAGCGCCGATAGCGTCGACTTGCCCGACACCCCCTTTCACCGTCTTGGCGGCGCGCCGGTCTTCGAGGCAATCTGCAACCGCTTCTATGACCTGATGGAACAGGATCCGGCCTACGCCGAACTGAGGGCGATGCATGCGCCTGACCTCGATCCGATTCGCCGCTCTTTCCCGAAGTTCCTGGCCGGATGGGCCGGCGGTCCGCGCGACTGGTTCGACTCCAATCCGGGACGTTGCATGGTCAGTCTTCACAAGCCCTTCGTCATCAACCCCGCAGTGGCGGCCCAGTGGGCCGAAGCGATGCAGCGCGCGATTGCCGATGTGGCACCCCAACCGGCGGCGATGGCCACCGCCATGGGTGAGGCGCTCGCCACTCTTGCACGAGGAATGAGCCGTTAGGTGACGCGGAACTGCTTGTCGCGCGAAGTTGCGCCGCGCAGCAGTTCGAGACGAGAAGGCGCAATCCCCAGAGCCATGGCCAGCAGATCCCGCACCGCCGCGTTCGCCTTGCCGTCTTCCGGCTTGGCCCTGACCTTCGCCTGCAACCTGCCTTCGACGATCTCCAGCCCTTCGATTCTTGCGCCGGGCGTCACCCGCAGCGCCAGGCGCCCGGCGTCATCGATCAGCTGCCGGACCGCCTCAGCCGGTGGTATCGCCGCAGAGGGGCGCGCCATCAGCCCTTCAGCCCAAGCGCCTCGGCATGCAGTCCGGCGTTGATGACATAGCCCCGGACGCCCGCCTGGTTGGCTGCCACCGCCGCGTCATCCAGATCGCGCACGTATTTGGCGGGCCGGCCCATCCAGAGCTGTCGCGAGGCGATGCGCTTGCCGGTAAGTTGCGACCCCGCAGCGAGCATCCCGTCGGATTCGATGTGACTGCCGTCCATCACGATCGCACCGAGCCCGACGAAGGCGCGGTCCTCCAGAGTGCAGCCGTGCAGCATCGCCATGTGACCGATCAGCACGTCCTCGCCGATAATCGTGGCGTAGCCCTCCGGCCGCGAGGGTTTGGGGCTGTCGCAATGAACGACGGTCCCGTCCTGTATGTTGGTGCGCGCGCCGATGACGATGCGGTGAACGTCGGCCCGAATTACGCAGTTGTACCAGACGCTGGCGTCCGGCCCGATCTCCACATCGCCGATGATGCGGCAGCCCGGGGCGATGAAGGCGCTCGAATGGATGCGGGGCGCCTTGCCGTGGATGCTGGCGATGGTGATGTTGTGCCTGTCTGCGGCGGTTTCGACGGTCATGGGTTCCCTGTCATCCTGCTCCAGCGCACGTACGGGAGGATGGACGCGTGATCGTCCGTCCAGGGGCGCGACGCCCGCTCTTCCAGCACCGTCCATGGCGCATCGGAGCGGGCCCGCGCAAGCCCGTCCAGCACAGAGGCCTTGGCTGAAAGCGCGATCCAGCGCGAAGGCGCGTAGCGGCTCTCGTCGCTCGGCCGGTCCTCCCGGGAAAGCGCACGGAGCCCGTTCGCCTCGGCATTCGCACCGACCACGGGCGCAAGCTCAATGTAGCGGTTCGAGATATGCAGCAGCAGAAGCCCCCCGGGCGCCAGCACCCTGCGGTAGACCTGCAGAGCCTCGGATGTGAGGAGATGCATGGGAATGGCATCCGACGAGAAGGCGTCGATGACCAGCACGTCCAGCGTGCGCGGCGGAAATTTCGTCAGCTCGAGGCGGGCATCGCCGAGGACGACGTGGGCATCGGGCGTACAGTCGCGCAGGAAGGTGAAACGGCCCTCGGTCGAGAAGCGCAGCACGACCGGATCGATTTCGAAGAAGGTCCATTGCTGTCCCGGTCGCGCCTGACAGGCGAGCGAGCCGGTGCCGAGCCCGACGACCCCGATGCGCGCGCCCGGTCCGATGATGTGCGGCGTGGCGGCCAGCGCTAGCCCTACCCCGGAAGTGGGGCCATAGTAGGTAAGCGACTGCCTCGCCCGCGCTGCATCCAGCGCCTGCATCCCGTGCAGCGTCGTGCCGTGGGCGAGCGTGCGAACCTTTCGCTCCGCATCATCGCGCAAGGTGTAGATCCCGAAGTAGCTTCGCGTCCGGTCGCCATCCAAGGTCGCGCGCATGGTCCACCAGCCGCCCTGCGCAACCATCGCGACAAGCAGCACCACCACGAAGGCCCAGCGCCAGGCCATGACCATCACGCCGACGCCCACGAGAAAGATGGTGAGGAGAAGCACGAGAAGATCGTTGTCGCCCTCTGCACGGCTCTGAAGCAGTTCCCAGCCGAGGAAGAGTGCGGCCACCATCAGCAGGCCCAGAGCGATGCGCGCCATTCCCGGCTCGACGCCGTTCGAGTCCCGCCATCTCAGCAGCGGCTTCAGCGGCATCAGAAGTGCCGCCGCAAGGATAAGCAAGGGGTGCTCCCAGGCCCAGTCGAACGCCAGCGGCGCGATCAGCGCGGTGAAGAGGCCGCCCAGCGCGCCGCCCGCCGACGTGGTGAGATAGAACCGCGTCAGATGCTCGGGGCTCGGCCGCAGGTCGTAAAGACGCGAATGCAAAGCCGTCGCTACGCAGAACAGCAGGAGGCACGTTCCGCCCACGATCCACAATGTGCCCGAGCCATTGGACAGCATGGCGTAGCTTCCCGCGAAAAGCACGAAGAGCGGAGCGATGCGGGTGACGGAGCGCGCGTTGGTGCGGCCGTCCGCGAAAGCCACCACGAAGCTCAGAAGGTAGAGGCCGAGGGGAATGACCCACAGGAGGGGCATGGCGAAGATGTCGGTCGTCAGGTGCGTGGTGGTGGACAGCATCAAGCCGGAAGGAACGGCGGAAAGCACGAGCCACAACGCGACGGTCCGCCTGTCGATCGGAGCGCCACCTGAACCTCGCGCTTGGGTGAAGCTTCGCGCCGTCTGTGCGGGCGCGTTCCAGCGGCTCAGGGCAGAGAGGCCGACCAGCAGCACCAGCAGGCCGAAGCCCGCTGACCATGCAAGGCTCTGCGCCCGCACGCTTAGCAGCGGCTCGGCCAGCAGGGGGTAAGCGATAAGTCCCGTGAAGCTGCCCAGATTGGACGCCGCGTAGAGCGCCCATGGTGCCCCGGCCGCCGGGTCCGCCGCGAACCACCTCTGCATGAGTGGCGCCTGTGCCGAAACGGCGAAGAACACCGGCCCGATGCTCGCCCCGAGCAGAAGCGGCACCCACGCCGCCTCCGACAGACCTGTGATCGGAGGCAGGTCCACCAGAGCCACGGGCAAGATCAGGGCTGCAAGAAGAAGCAGGGCCAGATGAATCGCGGCCTGGCGGCGCAAGGTGAACCGGCCCAGCCAGTGCGCATAGGCGTAGCCGCCGAGCAGAAGCGCCTGATAGACCAGCATGGCGCTGTTCCACACGTTCGGAGCGCCGCCCAGCCGCGGCAGCGCCATGCGCGCGACCATGGGCTGAAGCAGAAACAGCAGGAAGCTTCCCACTAGGATCGTCGCCACGAAGAGCCCCCGCCTTGCGCTCTTCCCGGCTGTTACCCCGTCCGTCGTTTCTTCAGCCGTTTGCCTCATGCCGGATATCGCCCCGTCTGTTCACGAACAGGAGACGTACCTGCCGGGGCTGCTCAAGAACAGGTCATTGCGCCGAAAACACCTCTTGCGCGCTGCCGAAAGGGCATGAGGCGGCGCGCCGATCGGCGGAACTTACCCGCGCAGCAGGCGTGCGGCGTGCGCGGCGTGGTAAGTCAGCACGCCGGAGCACCCTGCCCTCTTGAAGGCAAGCAGTGTCTCCAGCACCATCGCGTCCCGATCCGCCGCGCCTGCCGCGACCGCGTGCTCGATCATCGCGTACTCACCCGAGACCTGGTAGGCGAAAACGGGAATCTCGAAGGTTTCCTTCACCCGGCGGACGATGTCGAGATAAGGCAGCCCGGGCTTGACCATGACGCTGTCAGCGCCTTCGGCCAGGTCCATCTCGACCTCGCGCAGCGCTTCCTCCGCGTTGGCCGGGTCCATCTGGTAAGTCTTCTTGTCACCCTTCAGCAACCCGCGTGAGCCGACGGCGTCCCGGAACGGTCCGTAGAAGGCCGAGGCGTACTTCGCCGCGTAGCTCATGATCTGGACGTTGATGTGCCCGCCTTCTTCCAGCGCATCGCGGATGGCGCCGATGCGGCCGTCCATCATGTCCGAAGGGGCGATGATGTCAGCGCCCGCGTTCGCCTGGTTGACTGCCTGCCCGACCAGCGCCGCCACCGTCTTGTCGTTCAGGACATAGCCGGCCTCATCGATCAGCCCATCCTGGCCGTGGCTGGTATAAGGGTCGAGCGCGACGTCGGTGAGCAGCCCGATACGGTCGCCCAGCGCATCGCGCACCGCGCGTATCGCGCGGCACATGAGGTTGTCGGGATTGAGCGCTTCGCGCCCGTCCTCGCTCCGGCGCTCCGGCTGGGTATGGGGAAACAGGGCCAGCACCGGGATGCCAAGGTCAACGGCCTCGCGCGCGCGCTCAACGATGAGGTCCACGGACCAGCGCGATACACCCGGCAGAGCCTCCACCGGCTGCTCCACACCGACGCCCTCGGTGATGAACAGCGGCCAGATGAGGTCCGCGGGGGTAAGCACGGTTTCGCGGTGAAGCGCACGGCTCCACGCGGTTGCACGGGTGCGGCGGAGGCGGGTGTGGGGATAAGTGCCGGTCATGCGCGGTGCTTGCCGGAAAACGGCGCTGCGTTCAATCGCACGCGCTTGCCAAGGCCGACGCGTGGCTTGCGTTCCACGCGCCTGCCCCTAGGGCGCGAGCTTGTCGATCTCGCGCTGCGCCTGCGCGCTGCCGCTACCCTCGAGCGCCAGCGAGCCGAGCGCCGCCCCGGGTTCGACCGCCAGAAGAGCGTTCAGGCGGGCCTTGAAGGCGTCGCGCTCACGCCCGTCGATCTGCGGACGCTGGACCACGGCGATACCCGCCGGATTGATCGTCCGGCCGTTGCGGTACGCCTCGAAATGGAGATGCGGCCCGGTGGAGAGGCCCGTGGATCCCACGTAGCCGATGACCTGCCCGGCCCGCACCTGCCCGCCGTTGCGTACGGCTATGCGGCTCATATGCGCGTAGCCCGTACCCAATCCGCCCCCGTGCTGGAGCCGGACGTAATTGCCGTGGCCGCCATGACGCCCGGCATACGTGACGGTGCCATCCGCGACGGCATAGATTGGAGAGCCGTGACGCGCGCCGAAATCGATCCCGGCGTGCATGCGCATATAGCGCAGGATCGGGTGGCGCCGTGCGCCGTAGTTTGATGTGATACGCCCGGCGACGGGCTGGCCAATCGGCACGCTGCGAGGCTGTCCCACCGCGCTCGCGGCAAACATCGCCCTATCCTTGCCCCACTGCACCAGTTGCAGCCTGGGCTTCCCGCCCCGTTCCACCCCGGCGTAAAGCAGGTCGCCCACCTGCCGCTCGCCCTTCGCGGACCGGCGGTAACTCACGATCATGTCAAAGCCGTCCCCGGACCGCAGGTCGCCATCGAGGCTCAAGTACTTGTCGACGGCCTGGAGGTAGGACTGGATGGCGCCCACCGGTGCACCGGCGTTGCGAGCGGAGCGGTAGAGACTGGAGCCCACGGTGCCCCGGATCCGCAGCGGCGTGTCGTCTACCCGGATCGGGTGCTGCACCACGGCCAGGCCGCTACCCTTGCGCTCGATCGACAGGTCGAGGTCGAAGCGGGCGCGGAAATCCAGGCTCTCGAGAAGCCGCGCCTCGCCTTCGGCCGGGCGGCGGCCCAGCGTGATGTCGAATTGCGTGCCGGACGCGATGTCCTCGTTGGGAAGAACATGCGCGATCAGTTGCGCCACGCGAGCTGCATCACCCGCCCCGACGCCGGCCCGTTCCAGCAGTCGGCCGAGACTGTCCCCTTGCCCCAGCGTGGACACCAACTGCACCCGCGGGCGCTCGGGCGCATCCGCCAACGGACTGACGCGCGGAGTAGCGCCCATGTGGCGGCCACTGTCGGCGCCCAGCGCCAGCGGTGCGATGGACTGGCTGCGAAACTCCTCGCGCTCTTGCTGGCCAAGTGGCATCGCCGCTGCCGTTTGGACGCTGGTGAACCCGGGGCACAGCGCAATCGCGGCTGTTCCCAGCCCCAGCAAGGTCGCAAGGCCGCGCAACCAGGTGCGGCTCCCGATGTCGCTGGCAAGGTCCGGCGCCAGATCGACCCTGGCACACCAGGACTCGATGGCTGCCCGCAGGCTGGCGCCCCGGACCGGTTCTTCCTGAACGCTCGCGCTCGACGGAAAGGCAAGGATGACGGGCTCGTCGCATGCCGCTGCGCGTACCCCCGCAGCCCCTGACGGCCCACTTTCGTGGTCAATTTCCGCCCGTTCGGTGTGAGCGCGCTTGACGGCTTTGAACAAGATGCGCGGTTCCCTCGTAGCAACCCTTTTTCGGCCCGCGTGGTGGACCTCGCTGACTTTCCCTGCCCGAACAAGGTTACGAACATCCTAAGACTGTGGATTTGCGTGCGTGTTTCGGACGTTGCGTCCCTTGCGAGCGGCGGGTCGCAGTGCCACATCTATCGTCATAATGGTTCAGCACCGGAACGGTTCGGCTTTGAAGGATGCTCCTGGCGGGGTGAAGGCGGTTCTCGGGCCGACCAACACGGGCAAGACTCACCTCGCCATCGAGCGTCTCTGCGCACACTCCAGCGGCATGATCGGCTTCCCGCTGCGCCTTCTGGCGCGCGAGGTCTACGATCGCGTCGTGAAGATCAAGGGCGAGCGAAGCGTCGCGCTGATTACCGGCGAAGAGCGGATCGAGCCGAAGGAAGCCCGCTATCGGCTCTGTACCGTCGAAGCCATGCCCGTGGCGGAGCGGTCCATGGCCTTCGTCGCCATCGACGAGGCGCAGCTGGCGGCCGATCGCGAACGCGGCCATGTCTTTACCGATCGCCTGCTGCACGCCCGGGGACGCGAGGAGACGATGATTCTCGGCTCGTCGACTGTGGAGCCGCTGGTACGGGCGTTGGTGCCGCAGGCGGAAATCGTTACCCGTCCGCGCTTCTCCACCCTCTCCCATGCAGGCGCGAAGAAGCTCAGCCGCGTTCCGCCGCGCAGCGCCATCGTGGCGTTCTCGGCCGAGCAGGTCTACGCCATTGCCGAAATGCTGCGCCGCTTCCGAGGGGGTGCGGCGGTGGTGATGGGCGCACTTTCTCCCCAGACCCGCAACGCGCAGGTGGCGCTCTACCAGTCGGGCGAAGTGGATTACCTCGTCGCCACGGACGCCATCGGCATGGGCCTCAATCTCGATGTCGAGCATGTGGCCTTCGCCGGGCTGTCCAAGTACGACGGGCGCCGCCATCGCCGCCTGACACCACCCGAGATGGCGCAGATCGCCGGACGCGCCGGTCGTCACCAGAAGGACGGTACGTTCGGCACGCTCACGGGCACCGGCGGGCACGACTCCGATTTCGAGCCCGATGAGATCTACGCGATCGAGGAACATCGCTTCGCGCCTCTCACCAAGCTGTTCTGGCGCGACCCGGAACCGCGGTTCGACACCCTTGCCACGCTCATCGCCGATCTCGAGGCGCCCCCTTCCCGCCCCGAGCTTGCCTCCGCCCCCGAAGCCATCGACCTTGCCGTGCTAAAGCGCCTGGCGGATGAAGGCGCGGTGGCCGACACCGTGCGCGGCATCGGTCAGGTGCGCCGCTTCTGGGACGTCTGCCGCTTGCCGGACTTCCGCCAGCAGGGCGTGGAGACGCATTCGCGCTTCGTCGCCAGGCTTTGGCAGGATCTTCGCGCTGGAGAGCTTGGGGCCGATTTCGTGGCGGCGCAGATCGCGCAACTTGATCGTACCGGCGGCGATATCGACACGCTGCAGGGTCGCATCGCCGCGATCCGGTCCTGGGCCTATATCGCACAGCGCCCCGACTGGGTGCTCGCCCGCGATGAGATGGCCGCCCGCGCCCGCGCCGTGGAGGCTCGACTTTCAGACGCACTTCACGGCAAATTGACGGAACGATTCATCAACCGCAGGACAGCTGTTCTGATGAAGAAACTTGGCCCGGACACCGGCCTTCTTTCGGTACGGCTCGAAGACGAGGAGGTGCTGGTCGAAGGCGAGCACATCGGCTCCCTGCGTGGCTTCACCTTCCAGGTCGATCCCGGGGCGCGGCTGTCGGACTGCAAGCTGCTTCTGGCAGCGGCGGAAAAGCACCTCGCGACTCTGCTTGGCAAGCGGGCGGACACGCTGGTGGATGCGGTGCACGAAGGCTGTGCCGACATCGCACTGGATAACGGCGCGCTCGTCTGGGACGGCCAGAAGCTGGCGACCCTGGCTCCCGGCCGCTCGCTGCTGACGCCGATCCTCGTTCCCGACCGCGCGCTGGATGCCGTGCCCGGGCCGTCGCGCAAGGCGCTGGTCGCCGCGCTCGAGCGCTGGCTGGAGACGGCGCTTGCTCCCCTGGCGCCGCTCACCAGGCTGGACGAGGCAAGCCGCTCGACCGAGGCCGGTCCGGATTTGCGCGCCTTGCTCATCGCTCTGGTGGAACGTGGCGGGATCGCCGCCCGCGAAGGGTCCGGCGTCGACCGCCTCGACAAGCAGCGGCGCACTATGCTTTCCCGCCTGGGCGTGAAGGTCGGTGCGCTCGATCTCTTCGTCCCGGCAATGCTGCGGCCGCAGACCATCACGCTCTGGCGCCAGCTGGCGCGCGTGGCCGGAAAGCAGGACGGTGCAGCGCCCGACCCCGCGATGCCCCCCGCCCTGCCCGCCGGCAGCCGTCGCCCGCCCGCCGGCTACCGCAACCTCGGCAAACAGTTCCTGCGTCTCGACATGGCCGAGAAGCTGCTGCGCGAGGCGCACAATGCACGCGGCGGCGAGAAGCACGCCGGCGAGAAGCGCGCCGGCGAGAAGCGCGGCACCTTCGCACTCGATCCTGCGCGCGCCGTATCCATGGGTTTGACCACCGCAAGTTATGCGCGCCTGCTCAAGCTGGGTGGCTTCCAGGCTATCGTGCCGCGTGCGCTTGCCGAGGGCCAGCACGGCCCACCGGCTCCCGTCCGCTGGCGCTGGCGTCCCTCTCGCCGGCACACGGATGCAGAGCCTGCAGCCCAGGTGCGGCGGGACAGCGCGTTCGCGGCGCTTGCGGACATGGTGCGGTGAGGGTCGACAAGCTCCTCTGGTTCCTCCGCCTCGCAAAGACGCGGCCCGTCGCACAGACCATGGCCGAGGAGGGCCACATGCGGCTCAACGGGCGGCGGATCGACCGGGCACACCAGAAGATCGCGGTCGGCGATGTGCTCACCCTCTCCATAGGTGGCACTGTGAAGGTGATAGAAGTCCTTTCTTTGCCCCTGCGCCGCGGACCCTATAGCGAAGCGCAGGGTTGCTACAGAGTGCTTGACGGCAGGGCCATCGATCCCATAGCAGCGCCGCCAACCAACTGACGCGTGAAGGAAGGAAAGCGCACTCATGACGTACGTCGTCACCGACGCCTGCATCAGGTGCAAGTACATGGACTGCGTCGAGGTCTGCCCCGTGGATTGCTTCTACGAGGGTGAGAACATGCTGGTCATCAACCCCAGCGAATGCATCGACTGCGGCGTGTGCGAACCGGAATGCCCGGCGGAGGCGATCCTTCCCGACACCGAAAGCGGTCTCGAGCAGTGGATGGAGCTGAACGCCAAGTACTCGGCGGAATGGCCTAATCTCACGTCGAAGAAGGACGCGCCTGCCGACGCCGACGAGATGAAGGGCGTCGAAGGCAAGTTCGAGAAGTTCTTCTCGCCCGAACCGGGCGAGGGCGACTGATTTTTTCTGCAGAAAGCAGCCCGTCCGAGGAAGACTGCTTTTTTCAAACATTCAGAACCGCGTAGCAGGGCACGACCCTGCTGCCGCAGTGAGCCGGGGGGCGCGAAAACGAAAAGGTTTCCGCGCCTCTGGCTTTTTTGCCATATCGGTGCTATATAATCGCTCAACTGCCCGGGCTTCTGCCCGTTCGGCAGGCATTTTCAGTGCGAGGCAGGGTTCGAAAGAAGACGGTTGGGGAGAAGAGTCTGACCGGACGGCGGAGACAGCACGTCTCCATGTCGCACCCTCCGGTTTATCTCCCGATTCGAAACGAACGGCAACCCTGCAGGTGAAAGGACGATACATGGCAACCAGGGCCGACGCCTTCGATGTTGGAGATTACGTCGTTTATCCTAAGCACGGCGTAGGCCGTGTGATCGAGCTGCAGAAGCAGGAAATTGCCGGGATGCAGCTCGAGCTTTATGTTCTGCGGTTCGAAAAAGAGCGGATGACGCTGCGCGTACCGGTGAACAAGGTCGAATCCATCGGGATGCGCAAGCTGTCCTCCGACAAGACCCTGCGCGAAGCCCTGGACACGCTCAAGGGCAAGCCCAAGGTCAAGCGCACCATGTGGTCGCGCCGCGCGCAGGAGTACGAAGCCAAGATCAACTCGGGTGATCTGGTTTCGATCGCCGAGGTGACCCGCGACCTGTTCCGCGCGGACGACCAGCCGGAGCAGAGCTACTCGGAACGTCAGATCTTCGAAGCCGCATCCTCGCGTCTTGCGCGCGAACTCGCAGCGATGGAAAAGACCGACGAGCCGGCAGCGCTCAAGAAGATCCTGGCGATCCTCAACGAGTACGCACCCAAGTACTACGACAGCGCCGAAACCGCCTGACACAGGCGTTCCACGTGGAACCAGGAGGCCGCTTCCCCCGAAGCGGCCTCTTCGTTTATGAGCGCCCCATCGGCGCTTGCGCCGGCATGAGGCCAAGGAAGGATACTGGAATGATCCGCCGCTCTACGATCGTGCTGACCCTGGCGTCTGCCTTCCTGCTCTCCGGCTGCGTCCGTACCGCCGCCAGCATCGTCACCGCACCCATCCGCGTGGCAGGCAAGGCTGTCGACTGGACCACGACCAGCCAGTCCGAAGCCGACGAGAAGCGTGGGCGCGCCTTGCGCAAGCGCGATGAGGAAATCGGCAGGCTGGACAAGCAGTACCAAAAGCACATGCGTCAGTGCGACAAGGGTTCGGAAGAGGCTTGCGAGCGCGCCCGGGACGTCTACGCGGACCTGCAGGACTTGCGCTCACGCGCGATCTGACGCCTCAGTGCACCGGTGGGTCGACCGGCGGCACGGTGGCAATGGGCGCGACCGGCTCTCTCGGCTCGCGCGGGGGCAGGGCGTTTTCCGGGACCTCGTCGATCTGCATGGCCCGTGTGGGAACCTTGGCCAGATTGCGTGCGGTGACCCGGACCTGATCGCCTTCCACGACAATTTCGTTGAAGCTGGGCGGGGTCGAGCGGATCCGCTTCGACAACGTGCCGGCGCCGATCATCCGCAGTGGACCGGCCGCCGTTTGCTCCGTGAGATCGAAGGCGTCATGAACATGCCCGGAGAGCACACCCATCACCTTGCGGCCGGCGAGCGCTTCCATCGCGCGCGTCCCGTTGATGGTCAGCAGCTTGCCATCCGCTCGCCGCTCGGTCAGCGGATGGTGGCAGGCGATGAGGATCCGCGTTCCTGAAGGAAGGGCGTCTATGGCATCCAGGGTGTGACGGAGAGCGCGCTCCGTCACCCACCCGTTCGACCAGGGAAACCGCTGGTACTGGGCGCGCGTGGTCGTGCGAAGCGGTACGATGGCCAGATCAGGCAGGTCCAGCTCCGTCTCCACCAGCCGCTCGATTGCCTTGAACCGCTTGTACGGCGCGAAGAAGCGCTGGTAGAGATTGAAGTAGGGAATGTCGTGATTGCCGACTTCCACCGTCACGGGCACCTTGAGGGCCGTGATCCACTCACAGGCTGCCCGGAATTCCGGATGGCGCGCCCGCATGGTCAGATCGCCGGTTATCGCGATCGCGTCCGGCTTTTCGGTTTCGATGCAGCTCTTCACCCAGTCCAGCGCACGGGTGTCTTCCAACCCGAAGTGAATGTCGCTGATGTGAAACAGCCGCAATGGACCATTGCGCATCACTGCGGCTTGCCCGTGCATTACGTCTCGAACTCCTTCGTCGTGACCAGGTCCACCTCGCAGGTGCCCAGCTCGAATTCTTCTTCTTCGGCCCCGTCGAACGGCTCGCCGTCTATCAGCAAGCCCATCTGTTCGCCTGCGGGGCAGACCAGCCGCAGGCGTGGATGCCGCCCCAGGTCGTCATGCGGGCCGTCGCGGAAGTTGCGGTTGAGCAGCGCGATGCCCTGCCCGGCATAATCTGCAAGCGACTCCGCATAATAGCCGCTGGCGTGCAGCCCATCCTCGTGCGGGACCACCGTGATCGCCGCATAGCCTTCCTCCCGGCCGCAATCGATCCCGGCGCAGTGAACCTTGGGGCCGGCGGTGGATTGCACGATGGCTTCGCGGGTGGAAGCCACGAAATCGATGACGTTCAACGCCCGCATCGCCTCGCGCACCTCGTTCCACACCGTACCGGGGCCGGCCAGCGCGCCGGTGAGCCCGATCCCGTGGCGGGACCGGATCACGCTGGGACGGACGGTACGCAGCGATCCCGTCAGCCGCCCGACGATCTCGGGAGCGGGCACTTCGCCATGCATCCGCTTGGCCAGCAGGTTCATCGTCCCCCCGGGCAGCACCAGCACGGGCTTGTCCCAGCCGCAGGCCTTCATGACGATGGAGTGCGTGGTGCCGTCTCCACCGAACACGGCCAGCATCTCCACACCCGCGGCGTCCAGATCGGCCGGGGAGGGCGCCGGGTCGTCCGGGAACCGCAGGAGGCGGTCGACGGTCATTCCGGCGCCTGCGAAAGCCTGGACAAGCTCATCGACGGCCGCATCGTTGTTGCTGCCGCTGGCCGCATTGCAGACGAGCCAGACTTTGGACGGTTTCGTGCCGCGTGCAGGTGTCATGCGCCAAAAAGCCTCCGATGCCCTGCGAAGTTCCCGTAGCCTTGGACGTTCATACCCGACCGGTGAAGATCAGCCACGCCGACAGCGTATTGAGGCCGCTGTAGAACACATAGACGAGCGCCCAGCCGGTCGATCCCGCCGCCACCATCACAAGCGCGCCGAGCAGCATCACGAACTCCACGATGAGGCTGAGCCTGCCGCCCAGTGCCTGGAAGAACCAGGGCACCTGCATCAGCATCGGATGATTGCTGTCCAGCACCGCCCTGTGCGCGGCGAAATTGAGCACCCCAAGGCAGAAGACGATGATCAGCGGCAGCATGCGGGCGCAATCCTAGCGCGGGAATCGCCGCAGCGCCACGGGTGAGGGCGATTCGTCCCTGACGGATGCCGTCGCCCGCCATCTTCCATGTCGTTCGTCGGCTGCAAACGTCACTTGTCCGGCGCGCTTTGCCTTTGTCGATCCCCCTCGGCTGAAAATCGACCTCCGGATGCTGGGCCGCCCCGGGTGGTGCACATGACACTCATCGAGCCGGACGGAACCTTCTTCCCCAAGGCTCACACCATGAGGAGGAAAGCATCATGTTCAAGACCCAAGCCATCGTCGCCGCCGCTGTCTGCACCGTCAGCCTGTTCGCCGCGCCCGCCGCTTTCGCGAAGTCCATCGAAGTGACTTACGGCGACCTCGACCTGACGACCGTATCCGGCCAGGCCGAACTGGACAAGCGGATCACCACCGCCGCGCGCAGGGTCTGCCGCGTCGACCGCCCGACCACTGGAACGCGCATCGCCGGCATGGTCGATCACGCCTGCTACGAGCAAGCCCTGTCGAACAGCCGCGAACCGGTTGCCACCGCGATCGCCCGGGCCGACGACGGCACCCGTCTCGGCGGCTGAGCCCCCCTTTCACCGAGGTCCCAAAAAGAGAAAAGACCCGGAAAAACACTTGATGGCGGGCTTAACGGCCCGCCATTTTCTTTACCGCCGGAAGATAGGTCCGGCCGATGCGCAAGGCTTCTCCGTCGAGCGTTTCCGCCGACCACACGCCCAGGCCTTCGTGGCGAAGACCCGTGACATGGCTTCGCTGCAGAATGCAGCTGCGGTGAATGCGGATGAACTGCCCCGGATCGAGCCGCTCCTCCAGACTGGTGATCGTCTGGAGCAGGAGATAGCTCTGCGACCCGACATGGAGCCGGACGTAATCCCGCTCCGCGTCGATGCGCTGCACCTCGGCGGCGGCAACGCGGACCAGTTCCGAACGGTGCGGCACCCAGAACTCCTCCAGCCACTCGCTGCGCGAAGGCTGCGACCGCTCTCCCCGGCGTGACACCACGCGCCCGACCGCCCTTTGCAACCGATCCGGGGCCACCGGCTTCAGCACGTAGTCCACAGCGTCGAGATCGAACGCCTCGACGGCGAATTCGTCGTGCGCCGTGACGAAGATCACCGCCGGTGCGTTCGCCCTCCCGCCCAGGTTGCGCGCGACGGTCAGCCCGTCTGTCTCGGGCATCGTGAGATCGAGCAGCACGAGATCGGGCGAGAGCGCGTCGATCAGGCGCAGCGCGGCCTGCCCATCGCTTGCGGTCCCGATGACGGACACGCCCTCGATCCTTGCGCAGATCACTTGCATGCGCTCCACCGCCAGCGGCTCGTCATCGACGATGAGGGTACGCAACGGCCCTCCGGCGTTCTGCGGCTCAGACATTCCCGGCCTCCAGCGGCATGCGCAGCACCGTTGCAAAGCCGCCCCCGGGCAGCTTGCCGAAGGTGAGAGTGCCCGCCTCTCCGTAGCGCGCGCGGAGACGATCGCGCACGTTGGCAAGGCCGATGCCGCAGCCTTCCGCCCGGACTTTCGGATCGCGGCTGCCGCCCGGTCCATCGTCATGGACGGTAATCACCAGCTGGCCGCCTTCGCGGCGCGCCTCGATGGCGATCGTGACGGGTTGCTGCGTGGCGGCAACGGCGTACTTCACGGAGTTCTCAACGATGGGCTGCAGGATCATGCCGGGAACTTTCGCATCGCGCACGGCCTCGTCAACATCGATATGCGTCAGCAATCGATTGGGGAACCGTACCGCCTCGATCGCGAAGTAGAGCCGCTGCAGCTCGATCTCGTCAACCAGGGACAAATCGTTGGTGGGATCCCCGGACAGCGTACGCCGATAGAAGGTGGAAAGGGTCTGGATCATCTCTTCCGCGTCGTCCTGCCGCCCGACCATGACGAGGGCCGAAAGGGAATTGAGCGTGTTGAACAGGAAGTGCGGATTCACCTGATAACGCAGGGACCGCAGCTCCGCCGCCTCCGCAGCGCGTCGGTATTCCCCCTCCCGGCGCTCGGCGGCGCGGGCTTCCTCGGCTTTGGCCAGGGCAAAGTAAAGCGCGGCCCATGCCAGCACGAGGAAGTATCGGCCAAACGCCGTGTCGGCGATGGCTGCCCAGTGCCCGATGTTGTAGCCGAGGAACGATCCGGTCTTGATCGTTATGGCCGCGCCCCGCTCTGGCGGCACCTCCTCCGTCGGCGGGGTCGGGGGCGGCGGCGGCTCTTCCGATGCCCCGGGCAGGGGCGGAGCGGGGGGAGCGGGCGGATTGATCTTGGGCAGGTCCACCAGGATGTTGCCCGCCTCGTCACGCGAAATGCGCACGTTCCCCGCCTTCATGGCCGCGACATCCTCCTCGTCACCATAGGCCCTGTGCTGAAGATCGGCGAAGATGACATCGTTCACGACGCTGAGCGCCAGCGAGAGCGGCAAGGCGCCGACCAGCACGATCGCCAGCCGGGCCCCGCCGGACTTGCGCTCCAGCAACTGGAGAAGGGGCCATACGGCGGCCATCACCAGCATGGACACGATGCAGATCGTCAGGCGCCGCGACAGGATCGGCCAGTCGAGGTCGAACCCCATGACGAGACCGCGCAGGCTCGCAACGATGAAGTAGCAGGCCCACAAGGCCGCCAGTGACAGGAGCACGGTTCGCGCCGGGACGCGGGGGAAGGGTGCAGCGTGGGACATTCTACCGGGTCTAGCGCGAAAACGCTTCACCGCACCAGCGCATCGGTCGGACGAGGTTTGTTGTTGGTCGAAGGGTGAGGAGGAGGGCAGCGCCGTGGCTCCAGACCGGTGCCGGAGCCACGGAGCCATCATCAGACCAGCAGCTGCTCTTCCGCGATCCTCGCCTTCCACACCGGCGGGGCCAGCGTGTGGACGTTGTTGCCCTCGCTGTCGACGGCGACGGTCACGGGCATGTCCTCGACGGTGAACTCGTAGATCGCTTCCATGCCGAGGTCCTCGAAGCCGACGACCTTGGCTTCCTTGATCGCGCGCGAGACGAGGTAGGCCGCGCCACCGACGGCCATCAGGTAGGCGGACTTGTGCTTCGCGATCGACGCGGTCGCTGCCGGGCCGCGCTCGGACTTGCCGATGCTGGCCAGCAGGCCGAGGTCAAGCATGGTGTCGGAGAACTTGTCCATGCGCGTCGCGGTGGTCGGGCCCGCCGGGCCGACGACTTCCTCGCGGACCGGATCGACCGGGCCGACGTAGTAGATCACGCGGCCCCTGAAATCGACCGGCAGTTCCTCACCCTTCGCCAGCATGTCGGCGATGCGCTTGTGCGCGGCGTCACGGCCGGTCAGCATCTTGCCGTTGAGCAGCAGGCGATCGCCCTGCTTCCAGCCCTGCACTTCTTCGGCGGTCAGCGTGTCGAGGTTGACGCGCTTCGCTTCCTTGCTGGGCTTCCACTCGACCTTCGGCCACTCGTCCAGCTTCGGGGTTTCGAGGAAGCTCGGGCCCGAACCGTCGAGCGTGAAGTGCGCGTGGCGGGTGGCGGCGCAGTTGGGGATCATCGCGACCGGCTTGCCCGCGGCGTGGCACGGCCAGTCGAGGATCTTGACGTCGAGGATGGTGGCAAGGCCGCCAAGGCCCTGCGCACCGATGCCGAGCGCGTTGACCTTGTCGAAGATCTCGATGCGCAGCGCCTCTATGTCGTTCTGAGGGCCGCGCTGCTTGAGCTGGGCCATGTCGATCGGCTCCATCAGGCTCTGCTTGGCGAGCTTGACGCAGTGCTCGGCGGTGCCGCCGATGCCGATGCCCAGCATGCCCGGCGGACACCAGCCCGCGCCCATCTGCGGCAGCATCTCGATGACCCAGTCGACGATGGAATCGCTCGGGTTCATCATCTTGAATTTCGACTTGTTCTCCGAGCCGCCGCCCTTGGCCGCGACGTCCACCGAGACCTTCGAGCCCGGCACCATGCTGACCGACAGCACGCACGGCGTGTTGTCCCTGGTATTACGGCGGGTGAACGCGGGATCGGCCAGCACCGAGGCGCGCAGGCGGTTCTCGGGGTGGTTGTAGGCGCGGCGCACGCCGTCATCGACGACGTCCTGCAAGCTGCGATCGGACTCGAGGCGGCAGTTCTGACCCCACTCGATGAAGACATTGACGATGCCGGTATCCTGGCAGATCGGGCGGTGCCCTTCGGCGCACATGCGGCTGTTCGTCAGGATCTGGGCGATGGCGTCCTTCGCCGCGGGGCCTTCCTCAGCCTCGTAGGCGTCGCCGAGCGCGCGGATATAGTCCATCGGGTGGTAATAGCTGATGTACTGCAAGGCATCGGCGACGGACTCGATGAGGTCCTCTTCGCGGATGGTGACCATTTCTGCCATGGAAAATGCGCTCCGTTTCTTGTCCCGTGCGGGCGGATAACGTCGGATTTGCGCCGCTCCATAAGGCGGGCGGGGGTGATCGTCAAAGTGCTTGATCGGATCGACCAGTGTCGTCGCATAGGGCTTGGCCTGAGAGGCCGCTTGGCATAGAAGCGCGGCATCAGTGCCGTAGCCGCGAGTGCAGCGTATTCCCGCTTCTTTCGCGAGCGAGTGAGGAAATACGCAGATGACCCTGACCGAGGACCGGTCCGCCCACGCCAGCACCTTCGAAGAAGCCCGCCGGACCATGATCTCCAGCCAGCTGCGCACCAGCGGCGTGAATGAGCCGTGGGTGCTCGAAGCGATGGCACGGGTGCCGCGGGAGAATTTCGTCCCGACCGAACTGCGCGATGCCGCTTACATCGACCGCGCGGTGCCGCTGGGCAACGGCCGCTCGCTTGCCGCTCCTCTGGTTCAGGGCATGATGCTGAGCGAAGCCGCGCCCTCCGTGGAGGACAAGGCGCTGCTCGTTGGCGACGGGGAAGGCTATCTCGCGACGCTGCTTCGTCCGTTCGTCGGCTCGCTTTCCGCTGTCGCTCCGGAAGCGGCGGCAGACGCCGGTGACGGAGATTACAGCCTTATCGTGATCGACGGCGCAATCGAAGTGCTTCCGGACGCCCTGTGCGCGCGTCTGGCCGAAGGGGGCCGCGTGGTGACCGGTCTGGTCGAGCGCGGCGTAACCCGTCTCGCTGCCGGCACCAAGGCGGCCGGCGCCGTCACGCTGTTGCCGCTTGCGGAAATCGGAATTCCGGCTCTGCCCGAATTCGCCGCTCCCAAACGCTGGAGCTTCTGAACATGGCCCGGTTCGCTAAGCGCGCCGGGCTTCTCGCGGGGGGATGTCTGATACTGACGGCGGCGGGCGCTCCTGCGCAGGCCGACACTCTGCGCGATGCCCTGGTTTCGGCATATCAGACCAATCCGACCCTGGAGGCGGCGCGCGCCCAGCAGCGCGCAACCGATGAAGGTGTGCCGATAGCCAGGGCGCAGGGGCTGCCCAACGCCTCTGCCACCGGCACGTACACCCGCTTCCTCAAGCAGAGCGAAAACTCGTTCAACGCGCCGACCCAGGTGTTCACCGCCGATGGCCAGATCGGCGTACCGATCTATTCGGGTGGTGCGGTCAAGAACGGCATCAAGGCCGCGAAGATCCGCGTCGCTGCCGGCCAGGCCGACCTCCGGGCGACAGAGGCTTCGGTTTTCTCGCAGGTCGTTGCCGCCTACATGGACGTGATCCGCACCGAGGCGATCGTCGGACTGAACCGCAAGAACGTCTCCGTGCTGCGCACCAACCTCGAGGCGACGAGCGATCGCTTCGAGATCGGCAATCTCACCCGCACGGACGTGGCCCAGTCCCAGTCCCGCCTTGCCGTCGCGCAGAGCGACTTGCTGACGGCGGAGGCGAATCTCGCCGCCGCTCGCGAAACTTACATACAGCTCGTCGGCCATGCGCCCGAAACCCTTGAGCCGCCGCCGCCGCTGCCTGGCCTTCCCGCCGATGCCGACAACGCCTCGGCGATGGCGCTGGATTCAAACCCGGACCTGATCGCCGCCCGGGAACGGAGCCGCGCCGCCGATAAGGACATCGATGTCGCCGGTGCCGGTCGCCTGCCGACGCTGAGCCTGTTCGGTCAGGGCAGTTACAACAACTATTTCAACACCCTGGCCCGGGGTGTGCCGAGTTCCGGCGTATCGCAGACCGACACCGCCGCGCAGGCCGGTGCCCAGCTCTCCATTCCCATCTTCCAGGGTGGATTGCCGGCGGCCCAGCGCCGCCAGGCACAGGCCAACGCATCGGCGGCGCTGGAGCAGGAGATCGCAACGGAACGCGACGTCATCGCGCAGGTGCGCTCCGCCTTCACCGCCTACGTCGCCTCCAACGACCTCATCCGTTCCTCGCAGGTTGCGGTCGATGCCGCCGCGCTCAGTCTTGAAGGCGTCCGCGCGGAAAACTCGGTCGGCAGGCGCACGGTGCTGGACATCCTCGATGCCGAACAGGAACTGCTCAACGCCCAGGTCACTCTCGTGACGGCGCGGCGCGACGCCTATGTGGCCGGCTTCACGCTCCTCGCCGCCATGGGCAGGGCTGAAGCCCGGGACCTCAACCTGGACGGAGGCGTTCTCTACGACCCGAACGTCAACTATGAACGGGTGCGTGGCAAGTTCTTCGACTGGGACGATGACGATGCGCCGGTCGTGCGGTCGACCAGCACCATTGACACGCCTGTCCAGGACGGCAAGATTCCCGCTTCGCAGGAGCCGTGATCCCGTTTAGGGGAACGGCTTCGTATGCGCTGAACGGGGACAAGGCACAGATGCGTCAGAACGGTGAACCTTCGGTCGAGGAGATCCTCCAGTCGATCAAGCAGGTCATCGCGCGCGACAGCCGCCTTGACACCCGCACCAGTCGGACCGAGCGGCTGACGCGCGATGCCGAAGCCCTGTTCGAGGGTGAGGACCTGGAGGAGGACGATGTCCTCGAATTGCCGGAAACGGCGCAGCTCCCCTCGTCGCCTGAACCGGAAGAGGCGCCGTTGCTGCATGACCATGCGCGCGAATCGATGCGCGAATCGCTGGCGGCCCTCGCCATGCTGTCGGAACCGGGCGCACAGCCTCAGATCGTGCGTTCCGGGGAAACGTCATTGGAATCGCTGACCCGCGAACTGCTCCGTCCGGCGTTGGCCGACTGGCTGGATCGCAACCTGCCGCAGATGGTGGAACGTCTGGTCGCTGCGGAAATCGCACGTATCGTCGGCAAGAAGGGTTAAGCCACCTGCGGCTCAAGGGTGGACCTTCGCCGGTCCGCTTCCTACCTTGCGGGCATGCCGAAGCCTGATCCCGCGCTGCTCGACCCCGCACGCTACCCGTTCTTCTCCGAGATCGAACCGCGTTTCGCCGATCTCGACCTGAACATGCACATCAACAACGTGGCGATGGCCGCCTATCTGGAAGACGGTCGCGTGCGGTTCCACCGCGCCTGCGGGTATCGCGACATTTTAAGCGGTTTCTCCTCCATGATCGTCAGCCTGGGGATCGAATACCTCGGGGAGGGTCACTATCCCGATACGCTGCAGGTCCACAGCGCGGTGGAGCGGGTGGGGCGCTCCAGCCACGGCCTCGTGCAGCTGCTGCGCCAGAACGGCCGTCTGGTGGCCTTCGCGCGCTCGACAATGGTCGCCGTAGGCGAGGATGGGCCGGAGGCGCTCCCCCCCGACTTTCTTGCGGGCGTGGAGGAATGGAAGCTGCGGTCATGACAAGCGCCCACGATATCCACAAAGCCGAGGAAGCGCTGGCCAAGGCGGGCGGCACCGGCATCAGCCGCCACATCTTCATCTGCGCCGAACCCCAGAAGGGGGAGTGCTGCTCGCCGGAAAAGGGGCGTGCGGCCTGGAAGTACCTCAAGAAGCGCCTGAAGCAACTGGGGCTGGACGGTAAGGGCGGCGTCGCGCGTACCAAGGCCGATTGCCTGCGCGTCTGTTATGCGGGCCCCGTGGCGGTCGTCTGGCCCGACGGCGTCTGGTATCACTCCTGCGACGAGGATGTGCTGGAACGCATCATCCAGCAACACCTGATCGGCGGCCAGCCTGTCGAGGAGTACCGGCTGCGGCCGCGACAGGACTGAACCGGCTACTTCGCGCCCTCATCCTCCAGCGGGTCGATGACGGATTCGTCATGGCCCGTTCCGCTCGACAGGAACGCCAGACCCATGAGGGCGGAGGCGAGCAGCATCGTAAAGCCGATCCCCAACGCGGTCGCGATGTAGAAGTGGATCGAGACCATCCCGTTCGACCGGTAGAGCAGGATCATGGAGCCGATCACCAGGCCCACGGTGATCGTCATCATCCAGCGCATAATGCGCCGATAGCGCGCCCAGGCATGAGCGGCCCTGTGCGGTTGCTCCAGCGGCGAAGGTGGCGGCGTTTTCATGCCGTCTATCTGGTCCCATTGCCCCACGGCCGCAAGCGCCAAGCGCAGCGTGGCATGCCACGACCGGCTGTGATACCCTGCCGCTGGAGGGCCCGCTGCGGGGAACAGATGCTCCTTCAACACAGGGAGAGCTGACGATGACGATAGGTCGCATTATCGAAGGCCGTACGGAAGTGATCACCTGCGACGCCGGCACAACCGTGCGCGACGCCGCCGCCCTTCTGGCGGAACGGCGCATCGGTGCCGTTCCGGTGATAGAGGATGGCGGCTTGGCCGGTATCTTCTCGGAGCGGGACGTCATCTACAAGCTGCGCGAGGTCGGACCTGACGTGCTCGACATGCCGCTCAAGAGTGTCATGACGGTCACGCCCGTCACCGTGACACCCGAAACCTCCGTCATGGGTGCGCTTTCCCTCATGACACGCCGGCGCATCCGCCATCTGCCGGTGGTGAAGGACGACCGCATGGTCGGCATCGTCTCCATCGGCGATCTGGTCAAATATCGAATGGACAAGATCGAGCACGAGGCCGAGGCCATGCGCGACTACATCCAGACCGCCTGAGCACCGGCTGCGCGCGGCGGGCGGGGCTTGCCCCTTGCTCCGAAAGCGAGCCCTTTCCCACGCTGCACCGCTGCCGGCGCCGGGTGCGGAACTTGCCGCACGCGGTCCACGCGCCTACATCGGAAGGCATGGACCAGCCCAATCTTACACTCAGCCCGTCAGCCGCCGCCCGCGTGGCGACCATCGCCAGCAAGCAGGGCAAGCCTGCAATCCTGCGGCTTGCGGTGGAAGGCGGCGGCTGTTCCGGCTTCCAGTACAAGTTCGAGCTCGCCGATGGACCGGAGACGGATGACAGCGTTGCTGAAACCGATGGCGTGAAGCTCGTCGTCGATGCGGTGAGCCTCGATCTGGTTCAGGGATGCGTCGTCGATTACGTCGAATCGCTCGGTGGCGCGGCGTTTCGCGTCGAGAATCCCAATGCGGCGGCAGGCTGCGGCTGCGGATCCAGCTTCTCCGTATGAAAATCGCGACCTTCAACATCAACGGGGTGAAGGCACGTCTTCCCCGTCTTCTGGAGTGGCTGGACGAAACGCGGCCTGCGGTCGCCTGCCTGCAGGAGATAAAGACCCAGGACGAGGGGTTCCCGATCGCCGAGTTCGAGAAGCTTGGTTACAAGGGTATCTGGCACGGACAGAAAGGCTTCAACGGCGTTGCCATCCTGGCCGACGGCGAGCAGCCGGTGGAAGTGCAACGCGGCCTTGAAGGTGAGCCTGAGGACGAACACTCCCGGTATCTCGAAGCAGACGTCTTCGGCGTGCGGGTGGTGTGCATCTACCTTCCCAACGGCAACCCGGTCCCGGGACCGAAGTTCGATTACAAGCTCCGGTGGATGGAACGGCTGCGGCGCCGCATGACCGCTATTCGCGACGAGGAGGTTCCCGCGATCGTCACTGGGGACTACAACGTCATTCCCACGGATCGCGACGTCTGGTCACCCGGCGCCATGGCGGCGGACGCCCTCATGCAGCCAGGATCGCGCGACGCCTATTTCCGCCTGCTTGGCGATGGTTGGACCGACGCGGTGGCGACGCACAACCCGCGTGGCGGGGTCTGGACGTACTGGGATTATCAGGCCGGTGCCTGGCAGCGCGACCACGGGTTCCGCATCGATCATTCGCTGCTGTCGCCGGAACTGGCCGACCGCCTCGTCGCCTGCGGCGTCGACAAGGTCCATCGTGGCCGCGAGAAGGCGAGCGATCACGCTCCGGTTTGGGTTGAACTGAAGCCTGCCTGAAGCGGCGGCACCCTCCCGCCGAATGCTGGCGGGAGGGTCTTGCCTCAACGATAGAAGATGTGATTGTCGACCTGCGCCAGCTTGGTTAGCCGCCAGTTCGGCGATACGCGCTTGGCATGGAAGAACAGCGCGCCGGGCGCCTCGCTCTTCCAGATTCCTTCGTCGGCGATCTGCGCGATCGCCACGGCCTCCTGCCAGTCCTGCGAGCCTTCCCGCACGGCCGGCATAGAGTGGCCCCGCACGAACGAGAACTGCGAAGGCTGCATCACCACGCCGCAATAGCTTGTGGGAAAGCGGCCCGACTTCGCCCGGTTCACGATAACGTGACCCACGGCCAGCTGGCCTTCGAGCGACTCGCCCCGGGCTTCGAAGTAGATCGCGCCGGCGAGGCAGCGCATGTCCCGCGACATGCCTTCCGGGGTCGCCTGCTGCGACACCAGATCTTTCAGAGAGTCTGCGGTCGAATTTTCCGCGTTCGGGGCCGGAGCGGCGGGGATCGCCTGCACAACCGGCTCGGAGACGAACTGCGGGGTGGGCTTCTCTTCTGTCAGCACCGGAATAAGGTCCGATGCCGCCGCGCCAGAACCCGAGGCGCCTAGGAGAGCGGTAAGAACCGTCGCGGCCAGCGCCGCTGCGCTCGCCCACTCAACTTTTGTTCGCATCTACTCGTGATCAAGTGCGGTGAACCAGTCCGACACAGGGTGGAACGAAACGCCACGTATGGCGTTTACTATCCGTTGAACCTGCCGACGATTCCCCGTCTGCGTGCTAGCCGGACTGCCGGAGTGCTGTCCATGCCGCTTTCGCGCTTGCGAAGGGGGCTTTAGGCTGTGCGTCGGGCAAGTCAACCCGCGTCCGGATCGGCACCGATGAAGCGTTCAGCGCCTGCGGCATCAAGTTCCACCACCCATATATCCGGGTCCTGCCGCTTGCGGCGATCGAGGTATTCCTGAAATTCGTATGGGTTTGCAGGATCTTGGCGGCGGGTGCAGACCCAGGCTCGGGCGCCGTCCAGTTGAGGTATCCGTTCGAAAAGCCGCGTATTCGAGCCGTTGTGCGTCAGGACTGCAAGGATCGTCCCGGCGTCCTGCTCGCCTTTGGAAAGAACGGTGGCGAAGCCGCCTTCGACGTTCACCCGCCGAATCAGGGCGGACACTTCGAGATGAGCAGGGAGGCGCCCGTCCACCGCGTCGCTTTCAGGCGTGGGGGGCGACGTAGCCGGGCAGGCTGGACAGGGCGATACGCGAGCGCATGAACGTCCCTGTCCCGCGGCCGCATTCGTCGCCTTCCTCATCGGTGAGCCAGGACTCGGCCACGAGCACGCGGCGCCGCCCACTCACCCACCGGCCTTCGGCCACGATGCGTCCGCCTTTGATAGGCTTGCTGAGGTGCATATTGAACGAGGTGGTCAGCAGGAAACGGTCAGTCACGTGCGTGTTGGCCGCGTAGAACGCCGCATCGTCCAGCATCTTGAAGTAGATCGTCCCATGCGCCGCCCCGGCGGCATGGAAGCAGCCCGGATCAACCTCGAAGGTGATCCTTGAATGCCCGTCGCCCACGATCTGCAGCCTCGACTCGAAGAGCTGGTTTATAGGTGCCGAGGCATAGAGCCCCTCAAGGGCACGCCAGTGCAGCTGGGCGCCTTCGGGATCGACAGAGCCTTCCGCCACGGCGTCAGGCGGCATCGCGATCGATGACGTTGCTGAGGAGGCTGTAGAGCGCTTCGGGGCTGGGGGCGGCCGTCAGCGCTTCGTGCATGCGTTCGTCGCGCATCATACGCGAGATTGCGGCCAACGCGTGAAGGTGCGTGGCCCCGGCGCCCTCGGGCGATAACAGACCGAACACGAGATCGACCGGCATGCCGTCCGCGGCGTCGAATTCGACAGGGGAGCTGAGCCGCATGAACGCGGCCGCCGGCCGCGTCAGTCCCGCCATACGGGCATGGGGAATCGCGATGCGCCGCCCGAATCCCGTGCTGCCAAGCCGCTCGCGCTCGACGATACGCGCCAGCACGGCCTGCTGGTCAAGGCCGTAGACGGTAGCAAACCGGCCCGCGAGCTGGTCCAGAATGATGTCTTTGCCGTCCGCGTCGGCCATGAATACGGCCTCGGGTAACAGCGTGAAAAGCGCGCTCATCGTGTTTCTAATACTAGACCGATTGCCAAAGTTGCATGCCCCTAAACCCCCGGCGAAAAACCGGGGGTTCTTGTTTTTCGTCTTGTACTAAGACGCGGTGCGCGAAAGCGTCAGTGCGGCTCGACCCAACCGATCGAGCCGTCGTCGCGGCGATAAACCATATTATGCCGGCCGGTACCAGCGTTTTTGAAAAGCAACGCAGTCGTGTTGCGCAGGTCCAGCATCATCACGGCGTCCGAAACCGTGGCTTCCGGAACGTCCACCCGGGTTTCCGCGATGACGACGGGAGCGTCCGTTTCTTCGGCTTCGTCCTGGTTACTTGCCTGCTGTTCCTCGAAGATGGTGTACGCCGCTTCTTCGACCGCACTGGCATAAGCGGTCTGCTCCGAACGATCCTTCAGGCGGCGCTTGTAACGGCGCAACTGCTTGTCGATCTTTTCGGCAGCCTGATCGCAGGCCACGTGAGCGTCCTGCGCGATGCTGCTGCCCTTGAGCACGAGGTTCTGCATGACGTGCATGATGACGTCGCACCGAAAGGCACCCGCCGGCGCGCGGCCGAAGGTGACCTGTGACGACAGCGCCCGGCTGAAATACTTCTCGGCGATCGCCGTGAGCTTCTCGCTGGCGTGAGCCTGCAGGGCCTCGCCAGTTTCAACCTGGTGACCGGAGACGCGGATATCCATGGGCGGTTTCTCCTTGTGCTAGAGTTCAGGCACCCCAGAGCGGGGTATCGACCGATTTGAGAAACTCCGCGTGCGCAGCAAGTTCCCCTGCGGTGGCCACGTGGGGACGTGGCTGACGAAATATACGGGTTCTTTGTGGTAGAACCTTGATTTCCGTCACGATCTCAATGTTTTCTGCAACCAGTTCCAAGCCGATCTGGCGGCCGCCTCGCAATTCCACATAGACGTGAGCCAGCAGTTCCGCGTCAAGCAGCGCCCCGTGCTTCGTGCGGTGGCTACGGTCGATCCCGTAACGGGTGCAGAGCGCATCAAGCGACAGCTTCGCGCCCGGATGACGGACCTTGGCCAGCGCCACGGTATCGACCATCCGGCTCAAACAAACGGGCGGGAAGTTGCACAGTCCCAGTTCGGCATTGATGAAGTTGAAATCGAACGTCGCGTTGTGCGCGATCATCGGGCTGTCGCCGATGAAGTCGAGGAAATCCTGCGCCAGGGCGGAAAAGAGCGGCTTGTCGGCAAGAAAAGCGTCGGACAGGCCATGCACCGCTTCGGCTTCGGCGGGCATGGAGCGCTGCGGGTTGAAGTAGGCATGGAAGCTTCGCCCGGTCATCACCCGGTTGATCATTTCGATGCAGCCGATTTCCACCATGCGATCCCCATTTCTGGGGTCAAAACCAGTCGTTTCCGTATCGAAGATGATCTCTCTCATCTCTCTCCATATCTGCCTCGGCGCGGTGGTGCGCAAGGGGCCGGAGAGGATTATTGCGCTCGTCTCAACGCCTCTACGATCCCGGCCACCTGTTTGCGGGTTTCCTCCAGCGAAGTGCCCGTATCGACGATGTGATCGGCACGCGCCCGTTTCTCGCTATCGGGCACCTGGAGAGCCAGGATCTGCTCGAACTTCTCTTCCGTCATTCCCGGCCGGGCGAGCACGCGCGCGCGCTGGACGGCCGGCGGCGCGGAAACGACGATGACGCAGTCGAGCCCGCGCGTGCCGGTCTTCTCGTAAAGAAGCGGGACATCGAAGACGACGAGGGCAGCCGCGGAATTGTCACGCAGGAAATCGCCGCGCAGCGCCGCCACAGCGGGATGAACGATGGCCTCGAGCATCGAGAGCCTGTCCTTGTTCCCGAACACCGCCGCCCCAAGCTTCTGCCGGTCTACTCCGCCAGGGCCGGTGGTGCCGGGAAAGGCCTGCTCGATGAGAGGCACCAGAGCGCCACGCGGCCCCTGCAGTTCGTGGACTGCGGCGTCGGCGTCGAACACCGGCACATCGAGCTCACGCAGCATGGCCGCAACAGTGGACTTGCCCATGCCGATGGAACCGGTGAGGCCGACAATCTTCATGGGCATCCCTTCAGCCGAGGATCAACTGCCGCAGCGCCTCATCCCGGCCGCGCGGCGGCCGCACGCCGAAGAAGTGCGTGAACGCGAGATCGGCCTGGCCGATCAGCATCGCCAGTCCGTCAATCGTCTCGAAACCCTGGGCACGCGCCCTCTGCAGGAAAGCCGTGTCGACGGGGCTGGTGACGATATCGTAGAACACGCTTCCGGGCGGGGCGTGGCTGATGTCGAAGGCGAGGGGGGGCTGGCCTGCCATCCCCAGCGGGCTGGCGTTGATGACAAGGTCCATGCAGCCTTCGCGATCGTCGAACGCGAAGTCGGTGACGTCTGCGAAATGATCGATGGCGATGGCGTGATGTTCGCCCTTGGGCGCGAGTTCATCAAGCATGGCTCGGGCCTTGCCGGGATCACGGCCGGCGAGGACGATCACAAAATGCTCTTTCGCCAGCGCTGTGACGATTGCCCGGGCGGCGCCGCCCGTGCCCAGTACACGTGCCATGCGGAACAGGTGAGTCTGTGCCAGATCGCCGCGCAGGGGCTCGAGGAATCCGGGAGCGTCGGTGTTGTACCCGGTAAGCGTCCCGTCGCTCTGCCGCACCACGGTGTTCACAGCTCCGATCGCTTCCGCGAGGGGATCGAGGCGGTCCAGCAAGGGCAATATCGCCAGCTTGTGCGGCATCGTGACATTGCACCCGCGCCAGTCGGGATCGGATCGGCGTTCAGCCAGATAACTTTTGAGATCATCGAGACGTACGAGGCAATGCTCGTACCGCCCGTCGAGTCCAAGTTCGTCCAGCCAGAAGCGGTGTATCGCCGGGGATTTCGATTGGGCGATCGGATCACCGATCACCTCGGCATAGGGTATGCTCATCGTGTCAGGACTCCGAGATTGCGCAGCGCCGCCTGCACCATCAGCAACGGCATGCCAAGGATGGTGAAGTAGTCTCCGCTGATCGCCTCGAACAGTTGCACGCCGCGCCCCTCGATGCGGAACACGCCGACACAGGCCGCCACCTCGGGCCATTCCTGGTCAAGGTAGCGCTGGATGAAGGGTTCGGACAGCTGGGCCACCTGAAGGTGCGCGACCGCGGTATCAGCCCACAGGACCTCCTCACCGCGCGTGAGCGCGGCGGCGCTGTGCAGTTCCATGACCTTGCCGGAGAAGTACCGCAGATGCGCGGCCGCCTCGTCCCGGCTGCCCGGCTTATCGAATCGGCGGGCGCCGCAGGAGACGAGGGAGTCGCTACCCAGCACGACAATATCGGGTGTTCCACGTGAAACATGAAGCGCCTTGGCCCTGGCCAGCGTGAGTGCAACCGCCTGCGGCTCGGCACCCTCCATTTCGCGCTCGATTGCCCGCTCGTCGACGGCGGCGGGTTGCGCACGGAAGGGAATGTCCGCGGCTTCAAGCATGGCGCGCCGGGAGGCGCTCTGCGAGGCAAGAATGATCATGACGGCTCGTTCTGTATCTGGCGTGTGGCTTCAGATCGGCTTGGGACCGACGGGTTCGCTGAAACCGGTGGCCTTACGCTCGTTGTAGAGGTTGATGACCGCCGCTGCCGTCTCCTCGATCGAACGCCGCGTAACGTCGATGACCGGCCAGGAATTGTCTGCGAACATGCGGCGAGCGTAGCGCAGTTCACTCTCCACCTTGTCGCTCGCCACATAGTCGGTGTCCGGCGACTGGCTGAGTGACAGCAGGCGATTACGGCGGATCTGGATGAGGCGATCGGGCGCAGTCGTGAGCCCCACCACGAGCGGGTGCTTGAGGCCGAACAGCAAAGGCGGGGGCGGGCTTTCGACGACAATCGGGATGTTCGCGACCTTGTACCCCCTGTTCGCGAGGTAGATCGAGGTCGGCGTCTTGCTGGTGCGCGATACGCCTGCAAGGACGATGTCCGCTTCCTCCCACTCTTCCCACAAGACCCCGTCATCATGCGCGATCGTGAACTGGATCGCATCCACGCGCGCGAAGTAGGCGTCGTCCAGCCGGTGCTGCCGGCCCGGGCGCCCCTTGGCTTCCTGCCCCAGCAGGGCTTCGAGAGCGTCGGTCACCCCATCCAGCACTGCAATCGCAGGCAGGCCGAGCGCCTGGCATCTCTCCTCGAGGCGGTGGCGCGTCTCTTCGTTCACCAGGGTGAAGAAGACCAGTCCCGGGTTCGAGGCGATCTCGCCCATGATACGGTCGAGGTGCTGCTGTGAGCGTACCATCGGCCAGAAGTGCCGCAGCACATCGCTGTCATCGAACTGCGCGAGTGCGGCCTTGGCGATCATCTCCAGCGTTTCGCCGGTGGAATCAGACAGGAGATGCAGGTGAAATCGCGCCATGCCGGCTTCAGGGCCTCCCGGGGAACGGCTGTGGACAGATTGCCGCATAAACCATGGGAGCGTTCCGGTGACAACTCGCATCGCCGTTTTCCTCCCCGTTTCCGGGATTCAACGAGTCATGTTCTGGACAGGAGCGCTGACTCTGCCCACACCCTGTGGACAAGGCGAACAACCTTTCATTGACTCAACTGAGTCCGAGAGTCGCATCTGACTCTTGCACCTGTTCAACCGGGTACAAATCGGGCAATGCCGCGCCGTCCCCGATATCCACAGGGCCAACAGACTCCATCATCCTTTATCCAGAATCTCTTTTTTTGTTGGGACGTGACGCGATGCCCGGAATTCTCCTCGACACACTGCGCGGTACGAACACGAAGCACAGACCGATCTGGCTCATGCGCCAGGCGGGCCGCTACCTGCCCGAGTACCGCGAACTGCGCGCCGAAAAGGGGGGATTCCTCGCGCTCGTCTACGATACGAACGCCGCCGCCGAGATTACGTTGCAACCCCTGCGCCGTTTCGGATTCGACGGTGCGATCCTGTTTTCCGATATCCTCATCGTGCCCTATGCGATGGGACAGGACTTGCAGTTCCTTGCCGGTGAAGGTCCGAAGCTTTCGCCCCGTCTCGTTGACACGGCCTTGAAAGCGCTGACTCCGGTGTCCGAACGACTTTCCCCCATCTACGAAACCGTCCGGAAGGTTCGCAGCCAGCTGGGCCCGGACAAGACGATGCTTGGCTTCGCAGGTTCGCCGTGGACCGTGGCGACCTACATGGTGGCCGGAGAAGGCAGCCGCGACCAGCATGAGACCCGTGCCATGGCATACCGGGATCCGGCTGCTTTCGAGGCGATCATCGACGGGGTGATTCAGGTGACCGTGGAATACCTGTGCGGCCAGATCGAAGCAGGTGCCGAAGCGGTACAGCTTTTTGATTCCTGGGCGGGCAGCCTTTCGCCGGTGCAGTTCGAACGGTGGGTGATCGGTCCCAACGCGAGGATTGTTTCCGCCGTAAAAGCCCGGCACCCCGAGACTCCGATCATCGGCTTCCCGAAGGGGTCAGGGGAAAAGTTGCCGGCCTATGCCCGCGAAACAGGGGTGGACGCTGTCGGCATCGACGAAACGATCGATCCCCTTTGGGCCGCGCGTGAACTGCCGCAGGGGCTTCCCGTTCAGGGCAATCTCGATCCGTTGCTGCTTCTTTCCGGCGGCGATGACCTCGACAGCCAGATCCATGCCGTGCTGGACGCGTTCGCCGACCGTCCGCACGTGTTCAACCTCGGCCACGGCATCGGGCAGCACACGCCGATCGAGAATGTGGAACGGCTGCTTGCCACCGTTCGCGCATGGCAGCGTTGAGACGGCAGCATCGACCCGCTAGGAAGGCGAAATGGAAATCCTGCAGAGTCTCTACCTCTGGCTCAAGGCCGGGCACGTCATCTTTGTCATCTTCTGGATGGCGGGCCTGTTCATGCTGCCGCGCTACTTCGTCTACCATCAGGAATCGGACCCGGGTTCGGCGGAGGAGGCCCGCTGGATCGATCGCGAGGCAAAGCTAAGGAAGATCATCCTCACTCCGGCTCTCGTGCTCACGTGGGTTCTGGGCGTACTTACGGCGCTCGCGATCGGGGCATTCAGCGAAGGCTGGCTCCATGCCAAGCTGCTCTTCGTCCTGGTTCTGTCCGGGTACCACGGGTGGCTTGTCGGCTATTCGAAGAAACTTGCGCGCGGCGAACGGCCATTGACCGGCCGCAAGCTGCGCATGCTCAATGAAGTGCCGGGGCTCGCCGCAGTGGTCATCGTGGTCCTTGTGGTGGTCAAGCCCTTCTGATTTTTCACAAGGCGCAGCGGGCGTGAGGGCCAGGGCGGTCGCAGGTCGGCCGCCCGGAAGCTTCGCTCCGGCGCATTCAGCGCGTCCGGGTCGGATTGACTCGTTGACCGGCGCCCGCTCCCGCAGTATTTCGATGCCGTTCCGGCATTAGGGCACGAGCCCGTTCTCCTGCCTGGATCCGCTTTCCCCAAGCCCTCCGATCCCGCCGGCCGACCTTCAAAAATCCACCTGGAATTCCAGCAAATGCACCTGAGAGAACTTAAGAAGAAATCATCGGCCGAGCTGGTCGAAATGGCTGAGGAACTGGGCGTCGAAGGCGCATCCACCATGCGCCGGCAGGACCTCATGTTCGGCATCCTCAAGGAAGTGGCTGAAGACGGCGAGGAGATCGTCGGACAGGGCACCATCGAGGTGCTCACCGATGGCTTCGGCTTTCTGCGCAGCCCAGAGGCCAACTACCTCGCAGGCCCGGACGATATCTACGTCTCGCCCAACCAGGTCCGCAAATGGGGCCTGCGCACAGGCGACACCGTGGAAGGCGAGATCCGCGCGCCCAAGGACGGCGAGCGCTACTTCGCCATCACCAAGCTGATCAGCGTCAACTTCGACGATCCCGACGTCGTTCGCCACCGCGTGAACTTCGACAACCTGACGCCGCTCTATCCCGACCAGCGCCTCAAGCTCGACAGTCTTGACCCTACGGTCAAGGACAAGTCGGCGCGTGTAATCGATCTCATCTCGCCGCAGGGCAAGGGCCAACGCGCGCTGATCGTCGCGCCGCCGCGCACGGGTAAGACCGTCCTGCTGCAGAACATGGCCAAGGCCATTACTGACAATCATCCGGAGGTCTTCCTGCTGGTGCTGCTCGTCGACGAGCGTCCCGAGGAAGTCACCGACATGCAGCGCAGCGTGAAGGGCGAGGTCATCTCCTCCACCTTCGACGAACCCGCACAGCGCCACGTGCAGGTCGCCGAAATGGTGATCGAGAAGGCCAAGCGCCTCGTCGAGCATAAGCGCGACGTGGTCATCCTGCTGGACTCGATCACTCGCCTTGGCCGCGCCTACAACACCGTCGTGCCCTCGTCCGGCAAGGTGCTCACCGGTGGTGTCGACGCCAACGCCCTGCAGCGCCCCAAGCGCTTCTTCGGTGCGGCCCGCAACATCGAGGAGGGCGGTTCGCTCTCGATCATCGCCACGGCCCTGATCGACACCGGCAGCCGCATGGACGAAGTCATCTTCGAGGAGTTCAAGGGCACGGGTAACTCCGAAATCGTCCTCGACCGCAAGGTGGCGGACAAGCGCATCTTCCCGGCGCTGGACGTGGGCAAGTCGGGCACCCGCAAGGAAGAGCTGCTGGTACCCAAGGACCAGCTGACCAAGATGTGGGTCCTGCGCCGCATCCTCATGCAGATGGGGACGGTGGACGCGATGGAGTTCCTGCTCGACAAGATGAAGGACTCCAAGACCAACGAGGACTTCTTCGCGACGATGAACCAGTAAGGCGGGGGGAACAGTCTTGGACATTCTCACCATCCTTGCCGCTGCGGCTCCGAGCATTCAAAGCCCGGCCGAAATATGGCAGCACATCGTCACTGACTTCTCGAACATCGGCACCCCTGCCGCGCTGTCCGCGTTCATCCAGGTCCTGATGATCGACGTCGTCCTAGCAGGCGACAACGCGATCGTCGTGGGTGCGCTGGCAGCGGGCCTGCCGCCGGAACAGCGCAAGAAGGTCATCGCGATCGGTGTCATCGCGGCGCTCGTCCTGCGTGTCGGTTTCGCGCTGGTCGTCACCTGGCTGCTCGGGATCGTCGGTCTGGTGTTCGCCGGTGGTCTCCTGCTGCTGTGGGTGGCGTGGAAGATGTACCGCGAGCTGCACCACGCGCCGGCGGGCGAGCTTTCGCAAGGATCGCCGGAAATAGAGGGTGACGAACATTCCGGCGTCCGGCCCGCCAAGAGCTTCGCTTCTGCAGCCATCTCGGTGGCCGTCGCAGACGTCTCGATGTCGATCGACAACGTGCTGGGCGTGGCTGGCGCCGCGCGCGACCACCCGGGCATTCTGATCGTCGGTCTCGTCGTCGCCGTCGCGATGATGGGTCTCGCGGCGAACTTCATCGCGCGCTACATCGAACGCTACAGGTGGATCGCCTGGGTCGGCCTGGCCGTGATCGTCTACGTCGCGATCAAGATGATATACGAGGGGTGGACGGATCCCGCGCTCGGGATCGTTTCTCTCTTCTAAGGAAACCAGGAACATCCGGGATCGAAATCCTGGATGTTTTTGTTTCAGGGCAGCAGGACAGTCGACCCCGTGGTCGAGCGGCTCTCCAGCGCCCGGTGAGCCTCGGCAGCGTCCCTTAACGCAAAGGTCTGGCCGATTTTCGGCTTCAGTACGCCCGACGCGATCCGCTCGAACAGCTTGCGGGCGCTGGCCTCCAGTTCCGCCGGAGTCGCGATGTAGTCCGCAAGGGTTGGCCGCGTGACATAGAGCGAGCCGCCCCGCATCAGGTCCAGCAGGGCGATCGGCGGAACTGCCCCGGATGCATTGCCGTAGCTTGCGAGAGTGCCCCGCCTGGGCAGGCAGGCAAGCGATGCATTCCAGCTCGCCGCGCCCACGCCATCATAGACGACGTGGCACATGGCACCCCCCGTGATGTCGCGAACGGCATCCGGGAGATCCTCGAAGCGGCACGAGAGGGTATGATCACCCGGGATCCCGGCGGCTTTTTCCGGACTGCCGGTGTGGGCGATCACCCGCACGCCCTTGTCGAGGAGCCAGGGTACGAGGAGCGACCCGACGCCGCCTGCTGCCGAATGGACGAGCGCGATGTCTCCCGCCCGCGCCGGGAACGTCTCTTCCGCCAGATAACACGCGGTCAGGCCCTTCAGCATCACGGCGGCCGCGGCCTGAGGCGCGACGCCGTCCGGTATCCGCATCGCCTTGGCAGCCGGGATGACGGTGAGTGGCATAGGCGCCCCCATTCTGCGTGGCGCCCACACGATCGCCGAGGGAAAAGCCCTCGACCCCGTCACCGACTGCGATGACCTTACCGACGCTTTCCGAACCAAGGGCGATCGGCAAGGCATCGGGGTACAGGCCCTTGCGGTAGTAGGTATCGATGAAGTTGAGGCCGACCGCCTCGGTCTCGATCACCAGCTGTCCCGGTGCCGGCGAGGGTATCTCGAGATCTTCGCGTTCTATGACGTCCGGTCCGCCATGAGCGCGGACGACCATCCTGTAACTGCTGCTCATGGCGCTCGCCTTCAGCCGATATGCGCAGCGAAGAAGGCCTCGGTCCGGCTGTCCGCCAGTTGGGCACCGGCTTCGTCACGACGTGCGCCGATTTCAGCGGCGAAGCCGTGATCGAGGCCGGGATAGTCGTGGAGGGTGACCTTGGGGTGATCGTCCAGTCCTTCGTGGATGGCCTTCTGGGCGGCCGCATCCACAAAGTGATCTTCGGTCGGGATATGCAGCATGAGCGGCCGGGCGATCGCATGTTTCTCGTTGAGCATCTGGTCGATCATCACGCCGTAATAGCCGACGGACGCATCGATATCCGTGCGCGCTGCCGCCATGTAGGCCACGCGCCCGCCCATGCAGAAACCCACCAGACCGACCTTCTCGACATGCTTCTCGCGACGTATCCAGTGGATCACCGCTTCGATGTCGCGGATGCCGAGATCGAAGTCGTGCTTCATCATGAAGCCGACAGCCTGCTGGAATTCCCCTTCGTCATAGGGACTCAGTTCGATGCCGGGTTGCTGGCGCCAGAAGGTGTCCGGAGCAACCGCGAGGTAGCCTTTGGCCGCCCACTGGTCGGCCTTGCGGCGGATACCTTCATCCACACCGAATATCTCCTGCTGCACAATGATGGCGCCGCGCGGGTTGCCTTCGGGCTCAGCCACATAGGCGGGGATCATGCCGTCGTCGTCGAGAGTCGGGATTTCGGTGTTGGTGGCCATTCGCTCTTCTCCTTTGATCCATGTCACGGCTCGGTTCGAGTAAGACACTTGGAATGGACTTTGCCAAGCGCGTGTGTCAGTCATGCTGCGATAAAGCAGCGGGAGCCGCATGATGAAAGTCCATGTCGAGGTCGAATGCTCCCCGGAAGAGGCGCGCCGTTTTCTCGGCCTTCCAGACGTGACGCGGGCTAACGACGCTTATGTCGATGCCATGACCAGCGCCATGCAGGGCACCAAGAACTTCGACCAGTTGAACGACCTTGCCAAGCAGGTCGCTCCCATGGGGCAGGTGGGGCTGAAGCTGTTCCAGCAGTTCCTGGAAAATGGTGTCGCCATGGCCATGAATCCCCGCACCAAACCGAAGAAGGACGGCGAGTAGCGTTCCTCCCGATGCCCTGCTAGGGGCGGGCGCGCATGAACGACACGATCTTCGCGCTATCCAGCGGCTCGCCGCCTGCCGCCATCGCCATCATACGCATCAGCGGTCCGGCTGCGGGCAGCGCGCTTGCCGCGCTGGCCGGAGGTGTTCCAGCCCCCCGCCACGCCAGCTATCGGGAGCTTCGTGTTCCACGTGGAACACTGCTGGACCGGGCGCTGGTGCTGTGGTTCCCGGGCCCCAACACCGCAAGCGGAGAGGATCTGGCGGAGTTGCACCTCCACGGGGGGCGCGCCGTGGTTCAGGCGGTTCAGGCCGCCCTCGGCGCTCTGCCGGACGTGCGACCGGCCCAGCCGGGCGAATTCACGCGGCGGGCCTTTTCGAACGGGCGGATCGACCTTGCCGAGGCGGAAGGGCTGGCGGACCTTCTTTCCGCCGAAACGGAACTCCAGCGGCGCAGCGCAATCGCCATGGCGGGCGGAGCTCTCTCCCGTCAGGTCGATGCCTGGCGCTTACGCGTTCTGAGTGCCTCCGCCGCTGTTGAAGCCATTCTCGACTTCGCGGACGAGGACGACGTCCAAGGCTTGCCGGCAGCATTTCGTGACGACCTTGCCACTCTTGCTCACGAAGTCGGCGACTGGCTCTCCCGGCCACGCGCCGAAGTCCTGAAGGACGGGTTTCGCGTCGTTCTGGCCGGCCCGCCGAATGCCGGCAAGAGCACGCTGTTCAACGCGCTGGTCGAAGACGAAGCCGCGATCACTGCACCGATCGCGGGCACCACCCGCGACGTCCTGACGCGGGCTGTCTCGCTCGAAGGCGTACCCTTTGTGTTTGCCGATACGGCAGGGCTTCGCGACGGGACAGAGGACACCATCGAGGCGATCGGCATCGAGCGCGCCCGTTCCGCGCTCGAAGGGGCGGACCTCGTACTGTGGCTCGGACCGGAGGGGGAGGGGCCGGTGGGGGCGTGGGACATCGCGGCTCAGGCGGACCGGCCTGGTACGAGCGACAAGATCTCAGCCCGTCACCGGGTATCCGCCGTGAGCGGGATGGGAATGGAGGCGCTCCGCCGTGACCTGATCAACACGGCCGGCGCGACGATGCCAAAGCCCGGGGAGGCTGCTCTCAACGCCCGGCAACGTGGGTTTCTGTCGGAAGCCGAAGCGGCGCTTTGCTCCGCCCGGGGTGAGGAGGACCCCCTTCTCATTGCCGAGTGCCTGCGGCGGGCGCGTGTGTCTTTCGATAGCTTGGTTGGTCGCTCGACCACGGAAGACATGCTGGACGCCCTGTTCGGACGCTTCTGCATCGGAAAGTAACATGTTCCACGTGGAACACAGTGTGCTCCTTTGACGCGATATTCCGAAAACGATAAGGCGCCTTCATGCAATCCTTCGATGTGATCGTGATCGGCGGCGGCCATGCCGGCTGCGAAGCCGCGGCAGTGGCCGCGCGCATGGGTGTGCGGGTGGCTCTGGTCAGCTTCGACCTGGACGCCGTTGGGGCCATGAGCTGCAACCCGGCGATAGGCGGGCTTGGCAAGGGGCACCTCGTGCGGGAGGTGGACGCCTTCGATGGCCTCATCGCACGCGCCGCCGACGCGGCGGCGATCCATTATCGCATGCTCAACCGTTCGAAGGGCAGCGCCGTTCAGGGGCCACGGGTGCAGGCGGACCGCGCACTCTTCAAGGCGGCCATTCACCGGCTGCTGAAAGAGCAGGGGGATCTCACCCTCGTCGCGGGGGAGGCGGCTGCGCTGATCCTGGAGGGCGGTCGTGCAAGGGGTGTCGAGCTTGCCGACGGTTCGCGCCTGACGGCGGCAGCCACTGTGCTTTGCACCGGCACTTTCCTGGGCGGCACTCTTTTCCGGGGCGAGGAACGCCTCGTCGGTGGCCGGATTGGAGAGGCTTCGGCGGTGCGGCTGGCGGCTCAGATGCGCGAAGCCGCGCTGCCCATGGCGCGGCTGAAGACGGGGACGCCTCCACGGCTCGACGGTCGCACCATCGACTGGGCCCGTCTGGATGAACAGCCCTCCGATGGGGAGGACTGGACGATGTCGGCCATGAAGCCCGGGCAGGGCGAAGCGCGGATGGTGCCGCAGGTGTTCTGTGCTATCACCCGCACGAACCCCCGCAGCCACGATGTGATCCGGTCGAACCTTCACCGCTCACCACTGTTCTCGGGCGCGATCGGCGCCTCCGGGCCGCGCTACTGTCCTTCGATCGAGGATAAGATCCACCGATTCGCCGATCGCGACGGGCACCAGATATTCCTCGAGCCCGAAGGACTGAACACGCACCTCGTCTATCCCAACGGAATCAGCACCTCGCTTCCCGCGGACGTGCAGCTGAAGATGCTGCGCACCATGGAGGGGCTGGAACAGGTCGAGATGGTGGTGCCCGGCTATGCCGTGGAATACGACCACATCGATCCGCGGGCGTTGCGCAGCAGCCTTGAACTTCGCGAGATTCCCGGCTTGTATTGTGCCGGTCAGATCAACGGCACTACCGGTTACGAGGAAGCTGCCGCGCAGGGCCTCATCGCGGGCCTTCATGCCGCGTCCGCTGTGCTCGGCCGCGCGGCTTCGGCCCTCGACCGGGCGAACAGCTACATGGCCGTCATGATCGATGACCTTACCCTGCATGGCGTCAGTGAACCCTACCGCATGCTCACCGCGCGGGCCGAGTACCGCCTTCGCCTTCGCGCCAACAACGCTTCCACGCGGCTGACACCTCTCGCCATTGAGGCCGGTGCCGTAGGCCCGGCGCGACTGGACTGGTTCCGCAAGCGGGAAACGGCACGGGAGCGTCTGTCGGAGGCTTTCGACAGGGTCGTGCCGGCGACGGAACTGGCAGCCGCGCACCTGCCTGTCCGTTCTGATGCAGGCCGCTTGCCTGTGCGCGAGTGGCTCCGCTTCGGTGGCGTCGATATAGGTTCGCTGTCGCCGTGGATCGATCCGGCCTTGCGCAACGATACCGATCTTGTGGAAGAGATGGCGGAGGACGCCGCTTATGCGCCTTACCTTGAACGGCAGGAGCGGGAGCTGCGAGAACTGCGGGCAAGCGAGTCGCTGAGGCTTGGCGATCACTTCCCCTACGATCGTATCCCGGGACTGTCGCGCGAGATGGTAGAGCGGCTGACGAAGGCGCAGCCCGCTACGTTGGCTGCCGCAGGCCGAATTCCGGGTATCACGCCGGCCGCCCTGGCGGCGCTGCTTGTTCACGCCCGCAGGGAGGCCGCGTGATTACCACCGAAGACGAAGCGCTCGCCTGGCTACGGAATCTGCCAGAGTGTGATGCGACGGCGATGGAGCGTCTGGAGCTTCTCGTTGCGATGCTGGCAGAGGAGAATGACCGGCAGAATTTGGTGTCTGCCGCCAGCCTCGATCAGGTCTGGCTGCGTCACATTGTCGACAGCGCCCAGTTGCTTCCTCATGTTCCACGTGAAACATCGGGTGTCTGGCTGGATCTTGGCACCGGCGCCGGGTTCCCCGGCCTTGTCATTGCCGCTCTGCGCCCCGGCTGCGAGGTGGTCATGGTGGAGTCGCGCAGCCGCCGGATCGAGTGGTTGAACCGCGCGAGTGAGGCGATGGGCCTCAACAAAGCACGCGTCGAAGGTCGCCGACTGGAACTGGTGGAAACGCAGGCTGTCTCCGTGATTTCCGCGCGAGCGTTCGCACCTCTGGAAAAATTGCTCACCTTATCGGCCCGATTTTCCACAAGTGACACAGTCTTCCTGTTGCCGAAGGGTCGTTCTGCCCGTCAAGAGTTGCACGACCTTCGCACTTGGCGGCACATGTTCCACGTGGAACAATCCATCACGGATCCGCAGGCGGGTATCATTGTCGGCGAACTCGTCGGCGGGAAGGGAATGAGCAGGTGATCCGGATTGCCATTGCCAACCAGAAGGGCGGGGTCGGGAAAACGACAACAGCGATCAACGTCGCCACGGCCCTCGCCGCTACGGGGTGGAAGACGCTGCTGATCGACCTTGATCCGCAAGGTAACGCATCCACAGGTATCGGCGTCAGCGCCGGGGACCGCGAGGCGTCCTCCTATGACGTCCTGGTGGACAAGGTGCCCGTGGGCGAGTGCGTCATGCCCACCCGTATTCCCAACCTCGACCTTCTTGCTGCGACGGTGGACTTGTCGGGCGCGGAAGTCGAACTGGTGAGCGCGGACGACCGGGCGCATCGGCTCCAGCGGACGCTGACGCCGGATCTTGGTTACGATGTCTGCCTGATCGATTGCCCGCCATCGCTGGGCCTGCTGACATTGAACGCGCTGAACGCCGCCGACACGCTTCTCGTGCCTCTGCAGTGCGAATTCTTCGCCTTGGAAGGCCTCAGCCAGCTCCTGCAGACGGTGGAGCGAGTGCAGCAGCGTTTCAATCCTGATCTCGGCATCATCGGTATCGCCCTTACCATGTACGACCGCCGCAATCGTCTCACCGAACAAGTGTCGGACGACGTTCGCTCCGTGCTTGGCAAGCTGGTGTTTGAAACCGTGATCCCGCGCAACGTGCGCCTCTCTGAAGCGCCGAGCCATGGAGTGCCGGCGCTCATCTACGATCATGCCTGTGCCGGCAGCCGCGCTTACATGGCGCTTGCCCGTGAGCTGATCACTCGATTGCCCGAAAAGAGGAAAGCGGCATGACCGACGATTCCATCGTGCGCTTCAGCGTACCCCAGTTGAAGGCGGCGGGACAGAAGTCCAAGGGCCTGGGCCGCGGTCTGGGCGCTCTTCTGGGCGAAACCCGTCGCGAGGAGCCGTTGGCGGCCCCCGGCGACGGTAAGGTGGCCGTGTCGCCTTCGCGCAGCGGCGGCCTTGCGGTTCTGTCCATTGCCGACGTCAAGCCCGACCCCAATCAGCCACGCCGGTACTTCGAGGAATCCGCGCTTGAGGAACTCGCGGCTTCGATCGCTCAGCGCGGTGTCATTCAGCCGATCATCGTCCGGCCGCTGGACAATGGTCGCTATCAGCTGGTCGCCGGTGAACGCCGCTGGCGTGCGGCGCAGAAGGCGCAGCTTCATGAGATTCCCGCGCTTGTGCGCGATCTCTCCGACCGCGAGGTCATGGCCCTTGCCCTGATCGAAAACCTTCAGCGCGAAGATCTGAACCCGATCGAGGAGGCCCGTGCTTACAACCGGCTGGCCGAACTGGAAGGCATGACGCAGGCCGAGATCGCCCGCATGGTCGACAAGAGCCGGAGCCATGTCGCCAACTTCCAGCGTTTGCTGGCGCTGCCCGACGGGGTGATCGGCCTTGTGGAAAAGGGCGATTTGTCCATGGGGCATGCCCGTGCGCTGATCGGCTGCGATGAAGCGGAGGACATAGCGCAGGCGGCTGTCTCCAGGTCGATGTCGGTGCGCGACGTCGAAAAGCTGGTTCGCAAGAAGCAGCGGGGAGACGCGGCGCCGCGCCGTTCAGCGCGCACTGCTCGCAGCGCCTCGCAGGACGCGGATATCGTGGCCGTCCAGAATCATCTGGAGGAATTCCTCGGTCTGCCGGTGAAGATTTCCGCAGATGCCGATCCGTCGACGGGAACCGTGACGATCCGCTACGCAACGCTCGATCAGCTTGATCTCATCTGCCAGAGGCTGACAGGCGGCGCCATCTGAGCGCCGCCGTCTGATTACAGAAGTCTTGCGCGCCGGTCAGATTGCCAGCGATGCGACCTGCGCCACGAGTTGCATGCCGGCGGCGTCTTCCTCGTCAAAGCGGCCGGGAGTGGGGCTGTCGAGATCGATGACGGCAATGACGCGCCCGTCGCGCAGCACCGGCACCACCAGTTCCGAACGGCTGTAGGCGTCACAGGCGATGTGACCGGGGAAGGCGTGAACATCCGGCACGACCTGCGTGGCACCCAGTGATGCGGCGGTGCCGCAGACGCCGCGGCCGAAGGGAATGCGAATGCAGGCCGGCTTGCCGATGAAGGGGCCGAGCACGAGCTCGTCCTCCACCGTCCGGTAGAATCCGGCCCAGTTGAGATCCGGCACGAACTGCCAGATTACTGCTGCAAGATTGGCCATGTTGGCGATCGGATCGGGTTCACCCTGTACAAGCGCATCGGCCGCACGGGCGAGGGCGCTGTAGAGTTCGGGCTTGGGAAGGTTCGCGTCGGCTGCAAAGTCGTACATGACCCGCACCTAGCGCAACTCGCTGTTGTCCACCAGCCGGTGCAGGCGTATCCATCCTCCATGAACCCGATCGTCAAGAAGTCCGCCATCGCCTCTGCCGTTGTTGTCCTGGCCGCCGCCGGGTTCGTGTATTGGGGGCTCCATTCCAACACATCCAATCTTCCGAGTGACGCCACGGCAGGCAAAAACCCGCAACTGGTCGAACCCGATCCGCAGTGGATACCCAGCATCAAACTGGCAAAGCCGGTCGGCTGGGCTGCGGGAGAGGCTCCCAAGGCGGCCGAGGGACTGACAGTTTCCCGGTTTGCCGAAGCTCTCGATCATCCCCGCACGATGCTGACGCTGCCGAACGGCGACGTTCTGGTGGCCGAAACGAACGCGCCTGCCGCGAACAGGCCCGGCGGGCTGACCGGGGTCGTGATGGGCCTCATGTTCAACCGGGTTGGCGCTGGGGAACCGTCGCCCGACCGCATCACGCTGCTGCGGGATGCCGATGGCGACGGCAGGGCCGAGATGAAGGCAACCTTGCGTTCTGCGGACATGCGTTCGCCGTCGGGCATGGCCTATCGGGACGGGAAGCTCTACATCGCGAACCACGATCGCGTGCTGGAGTTTGCCTTCACACCGGGGCAGACCAGCCTTGAAGGCAAGCCGCTGCGGACCATGATGGATCTGCCTGCCGGCGGCAACCACTGGATGCGCAACCTGCTCCTGAGCGAGGACGGCAAGCACCTCTACGTCGCCGTGGGATCGGGCAGCAACATCGCCGAGAACGGCATGGAGGCGGAAACCGGCCGCGCCATGATCTGCGAAATCGATGTGGCGACGGCGCGCCGCCGGCAGTTTGCCGTGGGCATGCGTAACCCGAACGGCATGGGCTGGAATCCGTCCACCGGCGAAATGTGGGCGGTGGTGCAGGAGCGGGACATGCTCGGACCTGATCTCGTTCCCGATTACCTCACGAATGTGCCCGTGGGCGCACAGTACGGTTGGCCGTGGGTCTACTGGAAGGACACCTTCGACGAGCGGGTGGAATGGCCGATGCAGACTTACATGATCGAGTACACGCGCAAGCCCGAGTACGCGATGGGGGCCCATACGGCGGTGCTAGGCATGACGTTTGCCAATGGAAACCGGATGGGGCGCGGCTATGAAAACGGCGTGTTCGTCGCCCGCCATGGCTCCTGGAACCGGCGGCCTGCCGTGGGTTACGATGTGGTGTTCGTCCCCTTTGATGCCAACGGGAATCCGGGGGACGTGAAGCCGCAGCCGGTGCTGACCGGCTTCCTGCGCGACAACGGCGAGGCGCGCGGCCGGCCGACGTGGCTTGCGTGGGACAAGGCGGGCGCCTTGCTCGTCAGTGACGATACGGCCGGGATCATCTGGCGCGTCATCGCACCGGGGGCCCAATCGTCCGCGAAAGTGGCGCCGGTGGTCACCGAACACCTGCAGCCTCGGAAAGACATCAAGGACCCCAACTCGCCAGAGGAAGCAGCACGCCTCCTTGGTGGCTTCCGCGAGGAAGACGATCGGCTGCTGCCCTGATGCCCGGGCAAGCCCGCGCAATGGCGCGGGCTTGCTTGCGCAAAAAGCCTAAAGCGCCTTCCCCGCGCGCCCTGCCAGTTCGTTGACGTACTGCCATGCGACCCGTCCCGAACGAGCGCCCCGGCGGCGGGACCATTCGAGTGCGTCCGAAGCCTCCCAGCGCAGGTCGTATTCGACAGCGTAACCCTCGATAATGGCGAGATAGGCGTCCTGGTCGCAGTTGTGGAAGCCGATGGAAAGGCCGAACCTGTCCGCCAGCGCCAGGCGTTCGTCGACAACATCGCGCGCGTTGATCGGGTCATCCTGCTCTGTCATCGAGCGTCCTACGATGACCCGACGGTTGGAGGTGACCGCCAGACGCACGTTGCGCGGCCGCGCCTCCACCCCGCCTTCGAGCCAGGAGCGCAGGATGCGGGGGCCAGCGCCGTCTCCTTCCTCGAAGCCGAGGTCGTCGATGAAGACGAGGAAGCTGCGCGGAACCCTGCCAAGAACCGCAAAGAGATCGGCCATGCCCGACAGCGCTTCCTGGGCAATCTGGACAAGGGCGATGCGGCCCGGGTGCGCAGTGTCGGCGGCCCGGACGGCCGAGCGCAGGAGCGCCGACTTGCCCATCCCGCGTGAACCCCACAGCAGCATGTCGTGCGCCGCGTGCCCCGCTGCAAGGCGCTCGACGTTGGTGACGACGCGCTCCTTCTGGCTGTCTATTCCCCGAAGCAGCGGCAGCGGCGGAGCATCGAGCCTTTCCACCGCCCGCGCGCAGGAGCCCGTCCACACATAAGCCGGGTGCGCCATCCAGTCGGGCTGCTCGGCGGCTTGCGGCGCGAGGCGCTCGAGCGCCTCGGCTATGCGAGTGAGGAGCGTGGCGGGATCACCGCCAGTGGGCGAAGCGGGCTGGGTCATTGCGGCATCCTTGGCTTTCGGTGCGGCGCGCTATAGCGAGGGGGCATGAACCACGCCAGCCGACCTGCATTATTGGATACCACCCCTGAGAAGGTCGCCGCTGCCGCTGCGCTCCTGCGGGAAGGGGGTCTCGTCGCAGTGCCGACCGAGACCGTCTATGGCCTTGCCGCAAGGGCGGACCGGGACGCATCGGTGGCGGCAATTTACCGGGCGAAAGGGCGGCCGAGCTTCAACCCGCTTATCGTTCACGTGGCGGATCTCGCTTCGGCTGACGCGCTGGCCGTGTTCGACGATCGTGCCACCGCGCTTGCCGAGGCGTTCTGGCCCGGTGCGCTGACGATGGTTTTGCCCTTGCGCGACAAAGCCGGGATCGCGTCGGCTGTTACGGCCGGGTTGCCCACGGTCGCGCTCCGGTGCCCGGCGCACCCGGTGATGCGGGCGGTGATCGCCTCGGCCGGCGTGCCTCTGGCCGCGCCATCAGCAAACCGAAGCGGCGGCGTTAGCCCCACGACGGCGGATCACGTGGTGCGATCCCTTGGTGCGAACGTCGACGCGGTGATCGATGGTGGCGCCTGTGAGGCGGGCGTTGAATCGACCATCATCGCGCTGAGGGGGAAGGGGGAGTGGCAGTTGCTACGTCCCGGTCCGATCGGGGAGAACCAGATCGCCGCCGTACTGGGGCGGGCGAGCCAGCCGGTGACCTCGGCCGGTATCGAAGCGCCGGGCCAACTCGCCAGCCACTACGCCCCCGGGAAGCCCGTACGTCTCGAAGCCGAGAAGGCGGCGGAAGACGAGTTTCACATCGGCTTCGGGACGGTTCACGGGGAAGTGTCGCTTTCCGTCACCGGTGATATGACCGAAGCGGCGTCGCGTCTTTATGCGCTGCTTCATCAGGCAGCTGCGGCCCCAAAGCCACGGATCGCGGTCGCTCCCATTCCTGACTTCGGGATAGGAGCGGCCATTAACGACCGGTTGCGCAGGGCCGCCGCCTGATTCAGCCGAAAACGGCCCGCACCGCCTTGAGGGTACGGGCCCGTGGTGTTCCACGTGGAACGTCTCAGTACGCGTGGTCGACGCTGCCGACACCGTTAATATGGCTGCGCAGTGTCGCCGGCTTGCGCAGGAGCGTCACATTGCCCGCGCCGTTGATCTGGACATCGACGATCCCGCTGGCGCCGATGGTCACGTCACCCACACCGTCGACGCGAATGGTGGCGTCCTGACCCTGAACCTTGCCAAGGTCGATGTCACCAGCGCCGGCTGAGCTGACGAAGATGTGAGGGACCTGTCCGTCAGCTTCGAGATCCATGGCGCCCCGCGCGTTGACGCGGAGTTCGTCCTGACGCAGCCCCCGCAGGTTCACCTCACCCGGAGCGTCGAGGTCGAGGCCCCCGATTTCCGGAGCGGTAATGCGGACCTTGAGACCGCGGCTCAGGCGCGCCGATCCCTTCAGGCTGAGGCGGCCATCCTGCCATACCAGCCGGTCGACCAGCTCGGACGGTCCTTCTACGCGCATCTCCGCCTTGTCACCCCGGTCGAACTCAAGGTCCACCGGCACTTCCATCGCCAGGCGGCTCCCGGATGCTAGGGCGAAGATGCGGGTCTTGCGCGCTCCGGACAGTTCGTCCTCATCGTCGGTGATGAAGGTCCAGCCGCCGTTGTCGAACCCGCGACGGATATCATCGCCTCCGATCGCGAAAGCCAGGCTGAACGCGGCGATCGACAGGATCACGCCGCTGGCGAATACGATGAGCAGCTTTCTAAGCATTTCTACCTCCTCCTATCTTTCGTCGCGTCAGTCTTCGGAATGAATTGCCGGCTCAAGCACCCGGTAGTGCAGGCGGCCGAACCACATGAGGGCATTGACGATCCCGATCCCGAAGATCGTGAGCAGGGCCGCGACGCCGACTGCGGCGCTCATCGTACCCAGACCGAGCAGGATGGCGATCAGTGCACCGCCCGGGAAACCGGAGAAGGGGCCTGCGATAAGGATGAAGCCGCCCGCCACGAACGCGGCCAGCACACCTACGAAAAGGCCGAAAACCACGCCAAGGACCGGGAGCACGATCGGCAAGAGTATGAGGATGTCGATCGTCGCGAGCCCCATGAACGCGATGATCGCCCGCCAGGCGGAGGAGGGGGTGCGTTCGCTCTTCCAGTTGCGAAAGCCGGTCTCGAAGCGGAGTTCGCGGGCCAGCCGGCTCGGGTTGCCAAGAGCTGCGGCCACTTCCTCTTCGCTGCGACCTTCGGCAAGCCCGGCTTCGAAGTGCGCCTGGTAATCGGAAACGATATCGTCGACGGCGTCCTGCGGCATACCGCTCAGGCCCGTCGTGAGGCGCTTGATGAATTCGTTACGCGTCATGGCTTGTTTCCCCTTCCTGCTCAGGCGCGGCGGGCTTGTGCCGGGTGGTGGACGTGCCTTCGATCAAAGTATCGACGGCCTGCGTGAAGCTGCGCCAGTCGGTGACCTGTTCGGCCAGCCGGTTCCGGCCCGCATCTGTAAGGCGGTAGTACTTGCGCGGAGGGCCTGAGGGCGATTCCTCAAGATAAGTCTGTACCAGACCATCGGACTGCATGCGGCGCATCAGGGGGTAGATGGTGCCTTCCCCCATGTCGACTGCGTCGGCCATCCGGCTCGCGATCTCGTAGGCGTAGCTGTCCCCCCGCGAAAGAAGCGCGAGGACACACAGGCCCAGCACCCCTTTCTTTAATTGGATTTCGATTTCGGACATCGAATCATCTCCTGTGGACACAGTCTGTATATAGACAGCTACTGGGCTAAGCAAGGTACTAAATGACACATGGTACATACCAATGGCAGGTACCTTGCGAAGTACAGACCCAAGGCTTGTCTTCATTTGAAGGCTGGGGCAAACGCCGGCGATGGCAACGCCCTATCATCCACCGGTGAAGCGATCCGTAGAGATCGCGGGGCACAAGACCTCGATCAGCCTGGAGCCGGTGTTCTGGGATTTGCTCAAGGAAGCCGCAGCGCGTGAGGGCGTGCCGTTGAACGCGCTCGTTGCGCGCATCGATGCGGAACGTCTGGAGGCGCAGAACCCGCCGGGTCTTGCGGGGGCGGTGCGGGTGTGGCTCGCTACTCGCGTCGGTGGTTGACGGTCAGGCGGCCTGTCTCAAGGCCGCGAAGACCCCACCCTGCCGAACTGCAGCAAGGCTGACCGGGGCCAATTCGCGGTGGCAGGCTGAAACGCTGAGGTAGCCGCTCGTATCGGACCTGACCGGATGACCGCCATGGAGGACCAGCTCTGAACCATCGGGATTGGCATCCAGAGGATCAGCCACGAGCGTGAGGCGCCCTTCCGGTGTGGCAAGGACGTGTCGTTCCGTCACGCTGGCATAGCGGCCGGTATTCAGGCACTGCCACGGAAGCGGGTCGTGCCTGGCGCGGACAAGGTGCTTGATCCCGGGCAGTGTGCCCAGGTGCACTGCGTTACCGACATTTCCAAGGATCCAGACCACATCCTCCGGTGCCACCAGCGCGCGCCAGTTCCGGCAGATGCGGCGGGCGAATTCCGCGCTGTCGTGCGAGCCGTCAGGCAGGGTCGGGCAGCGCTCATCGTCATTGAAGTGAAGGTCCGCGATGAAGTGGATCGCCATTGTCCTCGGTTCCGTTACCGGCGCAGCTTTTCGCCGGTCCGGTACTGGTTTCAACGACTTGGCCGGCCGGATCGTTCCAGCCGGGCGTAGGATGGCGCACGCAAATTCGCTTCGATCGGGCAAAGCATGAAAAAGGGCGGGGAAGTGATGCTTCCCCGCCCTTTTCAATGATGGCGTTATGTCAGTACGTCGCCGGCGGATCGCTGGCGGGGAAGCTCTCATCGATGGCTTCGTCCGTCTTGCTCCAGTTCTTGGGCGGCGTGGTCATGTGCTCGGGACCGGAGTCGCGGATGCCGCCCGCATAGGCGGTATCCTGCTTCTTCTCGGTCGCGTACTTGTACAGCGCGTATCCGACCGCACCGGCGGCGGCCAACTTGATCAGGCCCATTTGAGTCTCCTCTCGGCAGTTCGTCAGGAGCAACGCGCCATGGTCCCCGAAGGTTTCGGCCGGCTGGTCGGAAGCCCTGATCAGTCGCCGCCGACCCGTTCGATCTGTGCGCCGACCAGTGCGAGCTTCTCCTCAAGCCGCTCGTATCCGCGGTCGAGATGGTAGAGGCGGTGGACCTGCGTGCGCCCTTCGGCCGCAAGGCCCGCGATGACGAGGCTCATGGAGGCGCGCAGGTCCGTTGCCATCACGTCGGCGCCGGTGAGGCCGGACACTCCATGGACGATGGCCGTGCGACCCTTGGTCTCGATGCGTGCGCCCATGCGGTTGAGTTCCGGCACGTGCATGTAGCGGTTTTCGAAGATGGTTTCCGTCAGCACGCTCGAACCATCGGCCATGCAGAGGAGGGCCATGAGCTGCGCCTGCATGTCCGTGGCGAAGCCGGGGTAAGGCGCGGTGGAGAGCGTCACGGGACGCAGCTTACCGTCAGCGGCGACGTGGATGCCATCGCCTCGCGCTTCGACGTGGACGCCGGCATCGCGCAGAGCCTGGACGGTTGCTTCCATGTCCTCGATGCGGGCGCCCTTGAGCAGGACCTCGCCGCCCGTGATCGCGGCCGCGCAGGCATAGGAGCCCGCTTCGATGCGATCGGGCATGACCATGTAGGTCGCACCATGGAGCCGATCGACGCCGTGAATGGTGATGTCACTGGTGCCGATACCCTCGATCTGCGCACCCATGGCGACCAGAAGGTTGCACAAGTCAACGATCTCGGGTTCGCGCGCGGCGTTGTGGAGGGTGGACTTGCCCTTGCACAGCACGGCGGCCATCAGCGCGTTCTCCGTCGCGCCGACCGAGACGACCGGGAAGGAATACCTCCCGCCGGGGAGGCCGCCGTCCGGCGCGATCGCCTTGACGTAGCCTGCGGCCATCTCGATCGTGGCGCCCAGGGCTTCAAGGGCCTTGAGGTGGAGATCGATGGGCCGGTTCCCGATGGCGCAACCGCCCGGCAGCGAGACGGTGGCTTCACCCATGCGGGCCAGCATCGGGCCGAGCACCAGGATCGAAGCGCGCATCTTGCGGACCAGATCGTAAGGCGCGACGGAACTCGTGATCCGCGTCGCCTGCAGGGTCATGACCCGGCCGAAATCTTCAGGGCGGCTGCCCGCGATCATCGTGGAGATTCCGAACTGGTTCATCAGGTGCTGGAACCCGTCGATGTCGGCAAGGCGCGGGAGGTTACGCAGCGTCAGCGGCTCCTCGGTAAGGAGGGCGCAGGGCAAAAGCGTAAGAGCAGCGTTCTTGGCGCCGGAGACGGGAATGGTGCCGGCAAGACGCTTGCCGCCTTCGATGATGATCTTATCCATTTCCGTCCTTTAACGCCAAACGCGCCATCGGCAACGGGATGCGCGGCAAATTAGCGCCAAATCGGCACCCCTAATGGATCGGTAAGCACACTTGGGCGTTGTTGCGCTCTGTGCGTTTTGGCGCTTTAACCCCACTGCAACATGAGCGAGGCACTACCCAGCCCCATGAATGATACGAACTTTCGCAAGCCGGTTCGCAAGGCTGTCTTTCCCGTCGCGGGTCTGGGCACCCGCTTCCTTCCCGCCACCAAGGCCATTCCCAAGGAACTGCTTCCGGTGGTGGATCGCCCTCTGATCCAGTATGCGGTCGATGAAGCACGGGAAGCAGGCATCGAGGAGTTCGTCTTCGTCACCGGCCGCGGCAAGACCGCGATCGTCGAACACTTCGACACCGCGTTCGAGCTTGAGGCGACAATGACCGGCCGGGGCAAGTCGCTCGACCCCCTGCATCCCACCCGCATCCAGCCAGGCAACCTTGTGACGGTGCGCCAGCAGGTGCCGCTGGGACTTGGCCACGCGATCTGGTGTGCGCGCTCGGTCATCGGGGACGAACCCTTCGCGATCTTCCTTCCGGACGAACTCATGTACGGGTCGCCGGGCTGCATGGCGCAGATGGTGGAAGCCTACAACGAGGTGGGCGGCAACCTCATTTCGGTTCTGGAGGTGCCTGAGGCCGAAGTGTCGAGCTATGGTGTGATCGCCCCCGGCGAGGTGCGCGGAAACCTTACCGAGGTGAAGGGCCTCGTCGAGAAGCCGAAGGTCGAGGACGCCCCCTCCAACAAGATCGTCTCCGGCCGCTACATCCTCCAGCCGGAGATCATGGGCTTGCTGGAAACGCAGGGCAAAGGCGCGGGTGGCGAGATCCAGCTGACGGACGCGATGGCCAAACTCATCGGCACGCAGCCGTTCCATGCCGTTACGTTCAATGGACAGCGGTTCGACTGCGGTTCGAAGGTCGGCTTCGTAGAGGCGACCCTGGCGGTCGCGCTCGACCGGGAGGACATGGGCGAGGAGATCCGCGCCATGGCAAAGCGGCTGCTGGCCTGATTTCTCGTAAGTTGAAGGAGCGGGCGTTGAAGCCCGTTCCGCATGGCCCCTGGCGCCGTCTTCAGCGCCGGACCGGCCCTGACAGGCGCGCCATGATCGAGGCCACGTAGTTGCGCGTCTCGGTTATCGCAGGGATGCCTCCGGCCCGCACGACGCGGCTAGGACCGGCATTATAGGCTGCCAATGCCTTTTCGACGTCGCCGCCGAAGGTGTCGAGCTGGAGGCGCAGGTAACGCGCGCCGCCCTCCAGGTTCGCCGCCGGGTCGTGCGGGTTCACCCCCATCTGGGCGGCGGTGCCGGGCATGAGCTGGGCAAGGCCGCGCGCGCCTACGGGTGAAACAGCCCGCTCGTTCCAACGGCTCTCCTGCCACACCACCGCTTCCAGCAGCGATGGGCTGAGGTCGTACTTGGCGGCGAGCCGGGCTATGTTTTCGCGCCACCGCGCAGGCCCTGCGGCATCGGCGGCGTGAGTCATGGCGGCCGGCTCGATAGTGCCGCCCTCGTCGAGCACCATGACCTCCGGCTCTCCCGAAGGCGTCGCGATCAGCGACGCAGGACCGCCCGCGATCCATTCAGCCCCGCTCTCGCCGATCTGCAGGACGTCGGCGCACGCCACGCCGGGCAGGGCGGTGCTCCCCGCAAAGAGCAGCAGTGCGAGGGTGGCTCTTGGGATCATTGGACGGTCCTTCGCACCTTTACCTGAGCCCGAGCGCGGTGCGGATGGCCCGCCAGGACACCAGCTTGAAGTTCTGCGCCAACGGCGCGTTGTCGCCGTCCTGCGCCACGAACAGCCCTTCGGGGAACTGCGGGCCAAAGTCGCCGAGCAGGACTTCGACGCCGTCCGTCTCGCTCGTGGCGCCCAGAGACCCGCCACTCACGCGGAAGCGTCCGGCGGACTTGCCGGTCTCTAGGTCGAACAGCGCATAGGCGTTGTCCCCCTGGCTCGAAACTACAAGCCACCCCTTCGATCCCTGCCGCGCGATGGCCAGTCCTTCCACATCGTCGACCAATCCATCGGCTTCACCGACCCGGGCCAGAGCGGAGGCCACCAGCGTGCCCTCGGCCAGCGGAACCTTCCAGATGCCGACATCTTCCTCGGCAACGTAGAGGGTGCCGGTCGCGTCATCCACGACGCAACCTTCCGACTGCGTGGCGAACTTCACCTGCCGCAGCTCTTCGGCGGCGATCCGGCCAGACCTCTCGACCAGGCGGCTCTCGCTGACCGTGCCGTCCTTCAGAACCACATAGGCCCGAGCCACTTCGCCCGTCGCACGCGGCCCACCCATGCAGAAGCCGTACGCTTCGGCGGGCGCATGGCCAGCCGGCAGGAAGGCTATCGGTTCCTGTGCCGAAAGTCTGGCTGTCGCGCCATCGAGCCAGAACAGCGCGATCTTCGGCACGGCTCGGTCGTTCCGATCGCTCGCGGCCACAAGGATACGGGTGGACCCATCCGCCATCCTCACCTCGCGCAGGTCCACGTTGTTCAGGGCGCCGGCCGGCGAAAAGTCCCGGACCCTGCCATCGAGGCCATAGACGTAGAGCCCGGCCTTCTTGTCCGTGCCGAGCACCAGGCTGGCCGCGGGATTGGCGGCATTGCGCCAGATCGCCGGGTCGTCGGCGGCATCGGCCTTGGCCGTGCCGACCGGCGCGGTCTCACCCTCTGCCGCCACGTCCACTGCGGGATAGTGGGGGCGCGGAGCACCGGCAGGGGATCCCGCCGTCGCACAGGCCGACAGCAGCAAGGCGGGCAGGAGGGCGCCAGCCATGGCGCGCCGCGAAGCGACGAAGGGCATGTCGCAGCCGCGCATCAGAAGGACACCCGCGCGCCGAATTTCACCGTCGAGCCGTACTCCTCGTACTGCAGGAGCCGCTCGGCACCGGCGAAGTTCTGGAAGGCGTAGTACTTGGCGTTGTTCACGTTCACCCAATCGGCGAAGATGCGGATGTTCTCCGTCAGCTTGTACTTGGCCGAGAGATCGAGCTGGAAGTGCTGGTTGACGATGCGATCGGTATCGGCCGCGTCGCCAACCTCATCAAGGTACTTGTCGCGGAAGGTCCCAGCAGCGCGCAGGCTGAGCGGGCCCTTCTCGTATCCCAGCACGACGTTGAACGTGTTCTTCGAAGCGTTGGGCAGATCGATGCGCCGGGCCACGCCATCGTCATCGAGGACCGTACCGCGGGCGTAAGTGTACGTGTAGTTCAACTGGGTCAGCAGCCCGTCGAAGGGCGAGGGCAGCATCGAAAACACCTGGCTGTAGCCCAACTCGATACCAGCGATTTCGGCCTTGTCGCCGTTAACGGGAGTACGCAGTTCCGTGTAGGGGACACCGTTGAACACGCCTTCCTCGGTGGAGAACTGCGAGTAGGTGTAATCCTTCACGGACTTGTAGAACAGGCCTGCGGTGACGGCACCGTTGTTGGCAAAGTAGTACTCGAAGCCGGTATCCAGGTTCCAGGCCTGGTACGGCTTGAGCGCGGGGTTGCCAAATTCCGCTTCACCATCCTCGTTGATCGAGTAACGGGGCGCCAGCTGCCCCAGCTTCGGGCGCACCACCGTCTTGTATCCGGCGAAGCGCGCCACAAGGTTCTGCTGCGGGCTATAGCGCACCGTCAGGCTGGGCAGCCAGTTGGTGTAGCTGCGGTCGTAGTTCACGGGGGCGACGTCGATCACCGTCTCATCGTCGGTTTCCGAGACGGCGACGAGGTTGCCGCGCATCTCGTTTTCCGTGTGCTCCATACGCACGCCGGCGATGACGCGCAGCGTCGCCGAATCCCAGCGTCCGAGCAGATAGGCGGCGGTGATGTCCTCCTTGACCCGGTAATCGCTGATCGAGCTGTCGATCAGGCTGTCTTCGGGGTTGAGTTCGAAGCCATCCTCGTTGGCGCGATAAAAGTCAGCAGGGCCGTGCTTGCTGACCACCGGCCCCATGTCCAGCAGGCGGTAGGTCTGCCGGCCCAGCATGTCGGCCAGCGTGAGGTCACCGTCGTAACCGTCGAAGCGGGACATGTTGAAGTCGTACGACTTGGTCCGCCACCTTGCCTTCGCGCCGCCCTGCACGGTGAAGTCACCGTTGTCGCCCGCGAACGTGCGTGCAAGGTCCGCCTTGACCGCCCATTCCTCATCCTGGCTGTCGGATAGGGTGGTGAGTTCGAGGCGATCGAACCCGTAATTCGTGGGATCGTTCAAGACGCTGCCGCCGCTGGCGGCTGCATAGGTCGGGAAGTAGCGGCCGCTGTTGTCGATGGTGACGGCTACGCCCGAGTCGTTCTCGAACTCACCTGTGAAGCGCATCGGGTCGATTGAGAAGGTCTCCTTCTCAGTCGATTTGGCATAGCTGGCCTGCCAGTTGAACTTCCAGGTACCCGTGTCCGTGTCGCTGCCGATCGAGACCGAGCGGATGCGCTGGCGTTCGAAGCGGTCCTTGAGGTCACGCTCGACCGACAGGTTGTCGCCATCGTCGAGGTCGGCGGTGTCGAAGGTGACCCGGTCACCGTCGCTCGCGCTGGCTTCGCCGAAATCCCCGAAATCGAACGTGGTGCGGCGGCGGTATTCGTGGTCCTCGAACTGCGCCCAGTTCCCGCGAATGTAGGCCTTGGTGCTGTCCGATACACGCCAGTCGAACGAGAGCGCGGCGTTGATGCGCGTGCGCTCCACATCGTAATCGCGGTACTCAAGCGTTTCGCCGTAGACGGCGCCGTTGTCGTCCTGCGTCCAGTCGGCCATCTCGACGTTGTCGGTTTCGAACTTGCGCTTGTAGTAGCTGACGGAGCCGGCGACGCCGAAATCCTCCCCGAGCTTCTGCGTGAAGTCGAAGGCGCCCTTCGGAGTGACCTTGCCGGAGTAGTCGTTCCAGCTTCCTTCCACGCTTGCCGAGTAGCGGTTCTTCCTGGTGTCGAACGCGCTGGTGGTTCGGATTTCCACCGAGGCGCCGATGAAGTCGCCGTCCATGTCGGGCGTGAAGCTCTTCTTCACCTCGATCGATTCGATCGTGTCGGAGGAGATCACGTCGAGGGCGACGGAACGCGCCTCCGCTTCCGGGGCAGGCATCCGCACGCCGTTGATGGAGGTGCCGTTGAGATCGGGGTCAAGGCCGCGCACCGAAACGTACCGGCCTTCGCCCTGATCGTTCAGGATGTTGAGGCCGGGGAGACGGCGCAGCGATTCCGCGACGTTCTGGTCGGGGAACTGGCCGACGGCATCGCGGGTGAGGACGGACTGCACGCCATCCGCTTCCCGCTGGCGCGAAAGCGCGCTGGAAAGGTTGGCGACCAGGCCGGTAACGAGGATGTCTCCGCCGCCGATCGCGGCAAGGTTGAAGTCCTGCGTCAGGCTTCCGCTCGCCGGAACGCTGATTGTCTCGCGGGTCACTTCCGCGCCGACGTAGCGCGCTTCCAGCGTATAGGTGCCTGCGGGCACATCGCCGAAGACGTAGCTTCCGGCGCGGTCCGTCTCTGCCTGGCGGTTGAGTTCGACAATGCGCACGCTGGCGGACTGGAGGGAGCGGGTGCCGGTGGCGTCATTGATGTGGCCGGTGACTTCGCCGGCCTGGGCGAGAGTGGCGAACGATGCGGAGGCGAGCAGCCCGGCAACGAGCTGAAGCGAACGAGTCATGGCCGAAGTATTTCCCCTGTTTGAACTTTGATGTTCTCAGGGGCGGCCCCTAGGCGCGCATCATGACGGTCACGTGATGGAGTGGTGACGCTTTGATGACGCCGGTCCACCGCAAGGCACGCGCCTGCGGCATGGGGACTGACCGGTGTACTGGCGATGTCGGGGGAATGGTGCTGCTGGGGAGGATTGAACTCCCGACCTCACCCTTACCAAGGGTGCGCTCTACCACTGAGCTACAGCAGCGCCGTATTGCCTCCGGTCCACCCGGGGCAGGGGCGCGCTATTGTCCGCAGCGGCGGCGGTTGTCAAGCGCTGCTTGCGCTTTCTTTTCACTACCGGCATTGCCAGAAGCCATGAAGAACGACTTGCCGGCGCGCGAAGGCGCGGAAAAGCTGACGCGGGAGGAGCGCCTGGCTGCCAAGCTGCGCGAGAACCTGCGGCGTCGAAAAGCGCAGGCCCGCGCCGTGGCGGGCGAACTTTCCGTCACGGGCGGCGACTCGGGCAGGCTTCCCAAATCGCCCCCGGAAAGCTAGGGGCTGCGGCAAAGACCCATCGGTCCTGACATAGGGAGCTACGCCTTGCCTCGCCTGATCCTTCTTCGCCACGGCCAGAGCCAGTGGAATCTCGAGAACCGCTTCACCGGCTGGTGGGATGTGGACGTGACCGAAAAGGGCGAGGCTGAAGCCCGCGCAGCCGGTGCTCTCCTGAAGGAGAAGGGGCTTCTGCCCGACGTGGCGTTCACCTCGCTGCAGACCCGCGCGATCAAGACACTGCACTTCGCCCTTGAGGCGGCCGGTATCCTGTGGATCCCCGAGACGAAGGACTGGCGCCTCAACGAGCGCCATTACGGCGGCCTCACGGGCCTCGACAAGGCCGAGACGGCGGCCAAGCACGGCGACGATCAGGTGAAGATCTGGCGCCGCAGCTTCGACATCCCGCCGCCGGTCCTCGACAGGGGCGGTGAGTTCGATCTCTCGGCCGACCCGCGCTACGCCGGTATCGATGTCCCGATGACCGAAAGCCTGAAGGACACCATCGCGCGCGTCCTTCCCTATTACGAGGGCTCCATCGTCCCCCATCTCCACGCCGGGTCGACCGTGCTGGTTGCCGCGCACGGCAATTCGCTGCGCGCGCTGGTGAAGCACCTTTCGGGCATCTCCGACGAGGAAATCACCGGGCTCGAGATCCCGACCGGCCAGCCCATCGTCTACGATCTGGCGGACGACCTCGCGGTGCTCGACCGCTACTACCTCTCGGAGCGTTGAGAATGTCCGCGTCCGCCGCGCCCCAGGTCGCCATCGTCATGGGCAGCCAGTCCGACTGGCCGACCATGAGCAAGGCCGCGGAGATGCTCGACAAGCTCGGAGTGACCTACGACGCCCGGATCGTCTCGGCGCATCGCACCCCCGAGCGGCTGGTGGAGTTCGCCAGGGGCGCGGAGAGCGAGGGCTTCAAGGTAATCGTCGCCGGGGCAGGGGGGGCCGCTCACCTGCCCGGCATGGTCGCCGCGATGACGCACCTGCCGGTGCTCGGCGTTCCGGTCCAGTCCAAGGCGCTGTCGGGGCAGGACAGCCTGCTCTCAATCGTGCAGATGCCGGCCGGCATCCCGGTGGGAACGCTGGCGATCGGCGAGGCCGGTGCGGCCAACGCCGGCCTCCTCGCGGCCGCGATCCTCGCCACGTCGGACGAGGCCCTGGCCGATCGTCTGAAGGTGCTGCGGGCGGAGCAGACCGCAGGCGTGGCTGAAAAGCCGGTATAAGTGGTTCGCCGGCCGCTTTCCGGCCGGCGCTGATTTCCGATCTCCCGGTTCGTCCTTTCCGTCACCGGCAAGGGCGAACCACAAGCAGGCAAGCTAGGCGAACATGATCCCTCCAGGCGAAACCATCGGCATCCTCGGCGGCGGCCAGCTTGGGCGCATGATTGCGATGGCCGCGGCGCAGCTTGGCTACCGCTGCCATGTCTACGCCCCCGAGCCGGACTCGATCGCTGCCGAGGTCTGCGCCCGCTTCACCTGTGCCGCGTGGGACGACGCGGAGGCGATGGCCGAGTTCGCCGCCGACTGCGCGGTCGTCACCTACGAGTTTGAAAACGTGCCGGTCGAGCCTCTCAAGGCACTGGGCGCCACGCCTCTGCTGGCGCACGCACGGGCGCTTGAAACGGCGCAGGACCGGTTGAACGAAAAGCAGTTCGTCACGAAACTCGGCGGCCGGCCCGCGCCCTTCGCCCCGGTCGACAACGCGCAGGATCTCGCCGCAGCGATCGACGCGATCGGTGCACCAGGCATCCTCAAGACCCGCCGTGACGGGTATGACGGCAAGGGCCAGTGGCGGATCAGGACGCCTGAAGACGCGGCTGCGCTCGACCTGCCGCAGACCGCCTTGATCTACGAAGGTTTCGTCACCTTCTTCGCCGAATTTTCAGTGATCCTCTGCCGCGGCAGCGATGGCGACGTCCGCTTCTTCGACAGCGCCTGCAACGTGCACGAGGCGGGCATCCTCTCCCTCAGCACGGTGCCTGCACCTGCCGAGGTTCTGGAGCAGGTGCCGGCCGCGCGTGAACTTGCCGGCAAGGTTGCCGAGGCGCTGGACTATGTCGGCGTGCTGACGCTGGAGTTCTTCGCCACCGTCGAAGGACCGGTGTTCAACGAGATGGCGCCGCGCGTCCACAATTCCGGGCACTGGACCATCGAAGGGGCGGTGACCAGCCAGTTCGAAAACCACGTGCGCGCCATCTGCGGGCTCCCTCTGGGCGGCACCAGTCTTGCCGCCAGGAGCATTGAGATGCGCAACCTCATCGGGGACGAGGCGGACGACTGGGCCGCCATCCTCGCCAACCCGGCCAACCACCTCCATCTCTATGGCAAGGGGGCTTCGCGCCCCGGCCGCAAGATGGGCCACGTCACGCGCCTGATTCTGGATTGATGGCGCAGGACATCTTCCTCATTTACGCCAGAGCGTCGAACGGGGTAATCGGCCGCGACGGTGCCTTGCCCTGGCGCCTCCCTGCGGACCTCAGGCGCTTCAAGGCGCTGACCATGGGCAAGCCGATGGTGATGGGACGCAAGACCTTCGAAAGCTTTCCCGCGCCGCTGCCGGGCCGGCGCCATATCGTGCTGACCCGCGCGGCAGGCTGGTCAGCGCCCGGGGCCGAAGTCGCTCACACGCCGCAGGAGGCGCTCGCCCTTGCGGGTGAGGGGGAGGTCGCCGTGATCGGCGGGGCGGAGATCAACGCGCTGTTCCTGACGATGGCCAGCCGGGTCGAACTCACTGAAATCGAGGACGCGTTCGAAGGGGATACCGTCATGCCGGACCTGGGCCCCGAATGGAAAGAGGTCGCGCGTGAGGAACACTCGGCTCGGGGCGACCATCCGGCTCATGCTTTCGTGACTCTCAAGCGCCCTTTATAGCCGCACCGCTCATGATTCGCCTCGACAACCGATTGCCTGTTCCCGATTCGCTGCGGGGTGCCATTCTGGCGCTCGGCAACTTTGACGGGTTTCACCAGGGCCATCAGGCTGTCGTGGGGGAAGCGATCCGCTGGGCGCGGGAGCGGGGGCGGCCAGCCATCGTCGCCACCTTCGATCCCCATCCCGTCCGCCACTTCAGGCCGGACGCCGAGCCCTTCCGCCTCAGCACACTCGACCAGCGGGAGGAGCTGTTCGGCGCCGCGGGTGCCGACGCGATGCTCGTGCTGCACTTCGATGCCGCCATGGCTGCCATGCCGGCCGGTGACTGGGTGGAGGCGATGCTGGTGCGCCACATGGGGGCGGTCGGCGTCGTCACCGGAGAGGATTTCACTTTCGGCCGATCCAAGGGGGGCAATCCGGAACTGCTGCGCGAAGTGGGCGCCGCTCACGGGCTGGAGGGGCGGACGGTCGGCCCGGTCAGCGATGGCGGCCTGCCGGTGTCGTCCAGTCGCATTCGTGCGGCGCTCAAGAAGGGGGATTGTCAAACGGCGGCCCGCCTCCTTACGCGGCCCTTCGCGATCCGGGGACGCGTGCAGCATGGCGATAAGCTTGGCCGAACCATCGGCTATCCCACCGCCAATCTCGATATGGGCAGTTATGTGCGCCCGCTTTACGGCATCTATGCGGTCACGGGCCGCCTGCCCGGCGGACGCATGGTGCAGGGCGCCGCCAACCTCGGTATCCGTCCGACGTTCGATCCTCCCAAGGAACTTCTTGAACCGTACTTCTTCGACTTTTCGGGCGATCTCTACGGTCAGGAGATCGAGGTGGCGTTCCACCATTTCCTCCGCCCCGAAGCCCGCTTTGACACCCTCGATGCGCTTGTCGCGCAGATGGACAGCGATTGCGCCCGGGCAAGGGAACTGCTCGCCCAGGCGTGAGCAAAATCGCCGGACTTCCAACAGTCCCGCAATTGTTATAGTGCCCGCCGATCATGACTGAACAGCGCGACTATCGTAGCACCGTCTTCCTGCCGAAGACCGATTTCCCCATGAAGGCCGGGCTCCCGCAGAAGGAGCCAGGTATTCTGGCGCGCTGGCAGGCGGAAAAGATCTACGAAAAAACGCGTGAGGCGCGCCGCGGCCGTGAGAAGTTCATCCTTCATGACGGTCCTCCCTACGCCAACGGCGACATGCACATCGGCCATGCGCTGAACCACATCCTCAAGGACATGGTGGTCCGCACCCAGACCTTGCTGGGCAAGGACGCGCCCTATGTCCCCGGCTGGGACTGCCACGGCCTGCCTATCGAGTGGAAGGTCGAGGAAGAGTACCGCAAGAAGAAGAAGAACAAGGACGAAGTCCCCGCCGAGGAATTCCGCGCCGAATGCCGCGCCTATGCCCAGAACTGGGTGAACGTGCAGCGCGAGCAGCTCAAGCGCCTCGGCATCAACGGCGATTGGGACAATCCGTACCTGACGATGGACTTCCAGGCGGAGGCCACCATCGTCGGCGAACTGCTGACATTTGCCGAAAACGGCATGCTCTATCGCGGCGCCAAGCCGGTGATGTGGTCGCCGGTGGAAAAGACCGCGCTGGCCGAGGCGGAGGTCGAGTACGAGGACATCACCTCGACCCAGATCGACGTGGCGTTCGAGATCGTTGAGTCGCCGATCGAGGAACTGGTCGGCGCCCATGCGGTGATCTGGACGACGACGCCGTGGACGATCCCGGTGAACCAGGCTTTGGCTTATGGGCCTGAGGTGGAATATCACCATTATCGCGCCCACGACGGACGCCGCTTCATCGTCGCTGTGCCTTTGCTGGAGGCGTTTTTCGCACGCACGGGTCTGGGCCCGGTGGCCGAAAACATGATCGGCGACGCCGACTTCGCGGAATATGCGCTCGGCACCTTCAAGGGCGCGGACCTCGCCGGCACCATCGCGCGCCACCCGATGCACGCGCTGGGCGGCTTCTTCGCGGAGCCGCGTCCGCTGCTGGCGGGCGATTTCGTCACCACCGACAGCGGCACCGGCCTCGTCCACATGGCGCCCGACCACGGCGAGGACGACTTCGAGCTGTGCAAGGCCAATGGCATCAACCCGAAGTTCGTGGTCGAGGCGGACGGCAAGTACCGCGAGGACTGGCTGTGGCTGGCTGGGCAGGGCTCGGTCATCAACCCTAAGTTCAACGCCCCCGACGGCCCGATCTGCTCGGACCTGCGCGAAGCTGGCGCGTTGCTGGCCGCCTCTGCGGACTACAAGCACAGCTACCCGCATTCGTGGCGGTCCAAGGCCAAGGTGATCTACCGCTGCACCCCGCAGTGGTTCGTCCCGATGGACAAGGCCATGGACTACCAGAGCAAGGGCACCTTGCGCGAAGTGGCACTCCAGGCCATCGCCGACACCCGCTTCGTCCCCGACAAGGGCCGCAACCGTATCGGCGCGATGGTCGAGGGGCGCCCTGACTGGGTGCTCTCGCGCCAGCGCGCGTGGGGCGTGCCGATCACGCTGTTTGTTGACCGCAAAACCGGCGAATACCTGGTCGATGAGGCGGTGAACGACCGCATCCGCGCCGCGATCCTTGCGCAGGGCGTCGACGGCTGGTCCGACGAGGCTGCGCAGGACCTGCTTGGCGCAGACTACGATGCCGCGAACTATGAGCGCGTTGCGGACATCCTCGACGTGTGGTTCGATTCGGGCTCGACTCACGCTTTCGTGCTCGAATCGGGCCGTTGGCCGGACCTGCTGCGTCCCGAAGGCTACCAAGGGCCTACAGCCGACCTTTATCTCGAAGGCTCCGACCAGCATCGCGGCTGGTTCCAGTCCTCGCTGCTCGAATCCTGCGCCACGCGCGGCCATGCGCCTTACAAGGCGGTCCTTACCCACGGCTTCACCATGGACGCCAAGGGCATGAAAATGTCGAAGTCGCTGGGCAACACCATCAGCCCGCTCAAGGTCATGGAGACCAACGGCGCTGACATCATCCGCCTCTGGGCGCTTTCGGTCGACTTCACCGAGGACCACCGCATCGGCGACGAGATCCTGAAAGGCGTGGCCGACCAGTACCGCAAGCTGCGCAACACCCTGCGCTACCTTCTGGGCGCGCTGGACGGGTTCAAGGAAGCCGAACGCCTGCCGGTCGAGGAGATGCCAGAACTCGAGCGCTACGTGCTCGCGCTGCTGGGCGATCTGGACAGGACGCTGCGGAGTGCCGTCGACGCCTTTGATTTCAACACCTACGTGCGATCGCTGCTGGACTTCTGCAACGAGGATCTGTCTGCGTTCTTCTTCGATATCCGCAAGGACTGCCTCTACTGCGACGCAGCCACGGATCCGAAGCGACGCGCGTACCGCACCGTTCTGGACATCCTGTTCCATGCCCTGATCCGCTACGCCGCCCCGGTGATCGTGTTCACCGCCGAGGAGACCTGGGGTTCGCGCTACCCGGATGGCGGCAGCGTCCACCTGCTGGAATGGCCCGAAGTCCCGGCGGTCGAGGCCGACGCCGCCAAGTGGGCCGAGCTTCGCGCCCTTCGCGAAAAGGTGACCGAGGCGATCGAGCCGCTGCGCCGCGAGAAGGTCATTGGCTCCAGTCTTGCCGCCGTAGTCACGGTGCCGGACACGGCGCCGGAGGGCGATCTGGCCGAGCTGTTCATCACCGGGAAAGTTACCCGCGACCATGGCTCGGGCGTGAGCGTCACGCCTTCCAACGACCACAAGTGCGGCCGCTGCTGGCGCCATCTCCCGGAAGTTGCCGAGGATGGTGATCTCTGCGCTCGCTGCGAGGACGTGGTGGAGACGACAGCGTGACGGAGTGGCCTAAACGCGGTCTCGGCCTGTTGCTGGCAGTGGTCACCTACGCTGTGGACCAGGGCATCAAGGGATGGGTGGTCGATGATCTGGATCTCGACCGGATCGGACAGGTCTACGTGCTGCCGTTCTTCAACCTGACCTGGACGCAGAATTTCGGCGTGTCGCTTGGCCTGTTCACGGCCGGATCGCCGGAGGGGCGTTGGGCGCTCGTGGCGATGACCGCCGCGATCGCCGCTTTCGTGCTGATCTGGCTGCTGCGGGAGCGCAAGCTGCCGGAAATTGGCGCCCTCGGCTTGGTGCTGGGCGGCGCTGCGGGTAACATCCACGATCGCTTCAACGTGGGCTACGTCATCGACTACGCAGACCTGCATTTCGGTGACTGGCGGCCCTTCCTGATCTTCAATCTGGCCGATGCCGCCATCACCATCGGCGTCCTGATTATCCTTGCCCGATCCCTGTTTTCGCGCGACAAGCCCGATGCAGAGGCGGAACCCGCCCCCCAGGCCTGAATAAAAAACGCGAGTTGATTTTGATGCGCATGAAGAAAACCGGTGCCTTCGTTCTCGTCGCGACCGGCGCGGTCCTGCTCTCGGCCTGCGGCAGCACGGGCCTGTTCAACCGCAGCCGTCCCGACGAATTTGCCGTGCAGCGGCAGACCCCGCTGGTGGTGCCGCCCGATTTCTCGCTGAGCCCCCCCAAGGAAGGGCAGCCGCGCCCCACCAACGACTCTCTCCAGCAGCAGACGCTGGACGCTCTGTTCGGCGGTCCGCAGGCGCGCAGCGAGGTGGAAAAATCGGCGCTGGATCTCGCCGGCACGGCGGCTCCGGGCATCCGCTCGACAGTCGGGGATCCGGGCACTTACACGGTCGCCAAGGGCCAGGTCACCCGCGCCATCCTCGCCGCCCCGCAGGGGGATGGCCGCGACGCGCAGACTTCGGCCGGAAGCTGAAGCTTTGCCGCACACGCTATAAAAAAAGGGGCCGGACAGTGAAGTCCGGCCCTTTTTTTGGCCCGACGGCGACCGGTTCAGCCGTCCCCGGCCACGCCGTCGTCGCTGGCTGCGGGGAGCTCGGCGTTCACAAGCACCTTGTCGATCTTGAGGCCGTCCATGTCGATGACCTCGAAGCGCCAACCCTGCTCTACAAAGTTTTCCCCCTCGCGCGGAACCTTGCGCAGGACGTGAAGCACGTAACCGGCGATCGTCGCGAAGTCGCGGTCTTCCGGGAGAGTCATGCCGAGGCGGTCGGCCAGGGCATCAGCGGGCATCGCGCCAGACACCAGCAGCGAACCGTCATCGCGCGTGACGATCATGGGCTCGTCGCCTTCGTCCTGGTGTGAAACGAAGGTTCCCGCCAGCGCGGAGAGAACGTCCGAGGGCGTCACCACGCCTTCGAGATGGCCGTATTCGTCATGCACCACCGCCATCGACACCTCGGCGGTCTGGAGCTTGCGAAGCGCGTCCATGGCGTCGAGCTGGTCCGGTATGACCTCGGCCTTGCGCATCATGGCCCGCACGTCGACGGTCTCGCCGGCGATGAGCGCGGCAAGCACTTCCTTGACCTTGAGGATGCCGATCACGTTGTCCGGTGCGCCTTCGCCGTCCATCACCGGCAGTAAGGAATGGGGCGACGCCTTTATCTTGGCGCGCAGCTGGTCTTCGTCCGCATCGGCATCGATCCAGTCGATCTGGTTGCGCGGCGTCATGAGCTCGCGGACGGGCCGCTCGGCGAGACGCAGCACGCCTGTCATCATCGCGCGCTCTTCTTCCTCGATCACGCCGGAGCGTGTCGCCTCGGCGAAGATCATGTGCAGTTCCTCCGCCGTCAGCCGTTCGGTATCGCCGCTGCGGATGGAGAACAGGCGCAGGATGACGCCGGAGGAGCGGTCCAGCAGCCACACGAACGGGCCCATGATGCGGGCAAGCAGGCTCATCGGCTGCGCCATGACGAGGGCGACCGGTTCCGCCATGCGCAGCGCCAGCTGCTTGGGCACCAGTTCGCCCACGACCACGCTGAGGTAGGTTGTCGCCACGATGACGAGCGCGAAACCGAGTTCGGCGGCGAAACGCGCCGGCACCCCCACCAGCGCCAGCCGGTCGCCGACCGGTCCGCCGAGGCTGGAGCCGGAATAGGCGCCGGCGATGATGCCGATCAGCGTGATGCCGATCTGTACGGTGGACAGGAACCGGCCCGGCTCCGCCGCCAGATCGAGTGCGGTCTTGGCCGCCCGGCTGCCCTTGTCGGCAGAGACCTTCAGGCGCGCCGACCGCGCGGAGACGATGGCCAGTTCGGACATCGAGAACAGCCCGTTTAGGAATATCAGGCCGATGATGATGAGGACGTCAGTCCAGGGAAAGGGTGTCACAGTGCCTTCATCGCTAGCAGAGAATAGGCCGAACGCGAAGAACCCCCGTGGGGATGCAACGCTTTGTTGCAGGAGCTTGCAGGGAACCGGTCGACCTTCGGGTTGTTGAGGCCCCATAAGCCATTTGCCGTTCATGTTCACTACCGCACAGATGTCTATATGAAGGCACATCCAGAGGAAGGGACAACCCAGATGAAGAAGTCGCGCCTGATCACTTCGGCCGCCGCAGTACTTGCGATGGTCTCCGTTTCCGCCTGTGTCACTGATCCGAACACGGGTGAGCGCAAGGTTTCGCGCACGGCGATCGGTGGCGCCGGCGGCGCCGGGCTCGGCTACCTGCTGGGCAGCGTGATTGGCGGTAAGACCGCGCGTATCGTCGGCGCGGGTATCGGCGGCGTCGCTGGCGGTGTCGTCGGTTACCAGATGGACAAGCAGATCAGGGAGCTGAAGGAGCAGACCGCCGGTTCAGGCATCGACGTCAGCCAGCAGGGCGACGGCATTCTCGTGAATCTGCCGGACGTGACATTCGCCGTCGATTCGACCGTCATCAGCCCGTCGTTCCAGACTTCGCTGGACAAGGTCGCTCAATCGATGGTGCAGTACCCGAACAGCCTCGTAGACGTCTATGGCCACACTGATTCGACCGGGTCCGCCACCTACAACATGGATCTGTCCAAGCGCCGCGCGGACGCGGTGGCCCGCTACCTGATCAGCCGGGGTGTCTCGTCCGCCCGTATCCAGACGCAGGGCATGGGCATGAACTACCCCGTGGCCGACAACAACACGACCGAAGGCCGCGCGCTCAACCGCCGCGTCGAGATCAAGATCACCCCGGTCACCACCGAGGACGCCAACTCGGCCCAGTAATCAGCACTTCCGCGTAAAGCGGGATCGGGGAAGGGGCCGGCGCGGCGACGCACCGGCCCCTTCTTCGTATGGCTGGTCTTGCAGGAATTACAGGCGAAGCGACCATCCGGACGGATCGCTTGAATCGCTTTCAGTTTTCCCTAGTCTGCGCTGATCGGGGTGGGGAAACATCATGAAATTCAAGGCATTCTTGGGGCTGCTGGCGATGACGCTGCCGGTTCAACCGGCGCAGGCAGCCTGGCTGGAAGCTTCCAGCGATCACTTCGTCATCTATGCCAACGATACGACGAAGAACGTCACCCGGTTTGCCGAGCAGCTGGAGCGATACCATGCCGGGGTAGCGCTCGTTTTCAATACGGACACGGCGAAACCAAGTCCGTCCAACCGCGTCACTGTCTACGTGGTGAAGAACGAGCGCGAGGTGCGCAAGCTGCACGGGGGCAAGGACGATCAGGTTGCGGGCTTCTATGTGCCTGCCGCTGGAGGATCGCTGGCGATCGTTCCAGCCGTGGAGGCGGCCAGTGGAGCCGTGACCTGGTCCATGGTCGTCCTGCTGCACGAATACGCTCACCATTTCATGATTTCGTCGAGTGCCATGCCGATGCCGCGCTGGGTTGGTGAAGGCGCGGCTGAATTCTTCGCCTCGGCCAAGTTCGAGATGGACGGCAGTCTGTGGATGGGGCGGCCCGCGGTCCACCGCGCCGGAGGGCTGTTGCTGGGCAAGGACGTGCAGGTCGCGGAACTGCTTGATCCGGAAGCGACGGCGAAGCTGAAGCTCAGTCAAATGGACGGATTTTATGGCAAGAGCTGGCTGCTCTACCACTACCTCACCTTCAACGAGGCTCGTCGCGGGCAGTTCAGCCGCTACCTTGCCTTGCTCGGAGAAGGCAAGAGCCAGACGGTTGCAGCCACGGAAGTCTTCGGGGACTTTGCCGCACTGGAGAAAGAGCTGGACCGCTATCTGGTGCAGCGCAGACTGTCAGCGCTTAAAATCGACGCGGGCAAGCTGAAGATCGGACCGGTGGCCTTGCGCGCGCTCTCTGCCGGCGAGGGGGCCATGATGAACGTCCGCGTGCGGTCGAAGCGCGGTGTTTCTGAAGAGGAGGCCATGGCGGTACTTGCGGAGGCGCGCGCAATAGCGGCGCTGCATCCGGACGATCCGGCCGTCCTCTCGGCGCTGGCGGAGTGCGAGTACGACGCCGGTAATGATGGGGAGGCGGTGACGGCTGCGGATGCGGCTCTCAAGCGCGACCCTCGGCAGGTCAACGCGTACCTGCAGAAAGGCTACGCGCTGCTTCGCATCGCCGCAGACTTGGATGGAGACGCGCGGGAGGCAGCTTACAAGGTGGCGCGCGCGCCCTTCATTGCCCTGAACCGGCTTGAGAACGACCATCCCCTCCCCTTGATCTACTATTATCGCGGGTTCGTGGAGCGGGGGCAAAAGCCGTCGCAGCTGGCCATCGACGGCCTGGTCCGGGCGATGCAGTTGGCCCCCTTCGATCTGGGACTTCGCGCGGAGCTCGGCATGGCCCTCATTGCGCTCGGGCGGCATGGGGATGCCAAAGCGGTCCTCGCGGCGGTGGCGGCCAATCCCCACGGCGGCAGTCTCAGCGACTACGCTCGCAAGGCGATCGAAAGGATGGGCAAGGATCCCGCCTGGCGTGGTGAGCCCATGGACACGAAAGAGGATGGCACGACCGAGGCTTGAGGCAGCCCCGGCGTGCTCTCAGGCCGAGTAGCGCGCCGCTCGGTCTGCGAGGCGCTCCACGGCAGCGGCGTGTATGCCGTTCGAGGACACCAGGAGGCCGAAGGCTCGTGGATCGTGCTTGTTGTAATTGAGCGGTTTTCCAAAGGCGTCGGTTACTGCAGCCCCTGCCTCGCGCGCAATCAGCCCGGCCGCTGCGATATCCCACTCGTACCCCCAGCGCAGCGTCGCCAGCAGGTCAGCGTCCCCGGATGCAACCATCGCCATGCGAAGCGCGATCGAGTTGGGCTGCGGCACGAGGGTCAGATCCGCGTCTTCGGGCGCGAGCTTCTGCGCCGGTACCCGCGATCCGGCCAGCGCCTCGCGGCGGCTGGCGTGAAGGCGCGTGCCGTTCAGCCAGGCGCCTTTTCCAGCTTCGGCTGACCAGAATTCGCCGCCTTCCTCCCGCCGCCGGACGGGGGCATACAAGTAGCCGAGAAGCGGCCGGCGGGTGTTCACCAGGGCCACGGACACGGCCCAGCCGCTGCGGCCCCGGATGTAGTCGCGCGTGCCGTCGATCGGGTCGACCAGCCAGACGAGCTCCCGATCCTGTCGCTCCCGCGTGTCGGCGGTTTCCTCCGACAGCCAGCCGGCGGCGGGGAGCAGTTCGGTCAGTTCCGTCTTCAGGAACGCATCGACCGCAAGGTCGGCCGTGCAGACCGGGCTGCCGGGCGTCTTTTCCCACGATTCAAGTTCGTGGCCGTCACCCGGCCAGCCCGCCAGAGCGATCCGGCCGGCTTCCCGAACGATGGCTTCCAATTTGCTGCGGTCAATCATTCGAACGGGATTCCAGTTATCGATACTGCAAACTGTTAGCAAATGAGCAGGATCAAATTTGCAGACCCCATGCATTTGCGCAGACAGCGGGCCTTTTCAAGGCGGGCCGGATGTGCTTAGGCGGCTAGCGAACATATGGCTACGGCGCCTTCCCCGGGAACCTCCAGCAGAAAGCGATTTGAGCGATGAACATCCACGAATACCAGGCCAAGGAACTCCTCGCGAAGTATGGCGTGGGCATCCCCGCCGGCATCGCCGCCCTCACTGTCGAGGAAGCGGTGGCGGCTGCCAAGCAGCTGCCGGGGCCGCTCTATGTCGTCAAGGCGCAGATCCACGCGGGTGGCCGCGGCAAGGGCAAGTTCAAGGAACTCCCCGCCGACGCCAAGGGCGGCGTGCGTCTCGCCAAGTCGATCGAGGAAGTTGAAGCCTTCGCCAAGGAAATGCTCGGCAACACGCTCGTCACCATCCAGACCGGCGAAGCGGGCAAGCAGGTGAATCGCCTCTATGTGACGGACGGCGTCGACATCGACAAGGAATATTACCTGTCGATGCTCGTGGACCGCAAGACTGGTCGCGTCGCGATGATCGTGTCGACCGAAGGCGGTATGGACATCGAGGAAGTCGCGCACAACACCCCCGAGAAGATCACCACGATCACGATCGATCCGGCGGAAGGCTTCCAGCCTCACCACGGCCGCGCGGTCGCCTTCGCCCTCAAGCTCACCGGTGACCTCAACAAGCAGGCCCAGAAGCTGGCCAAGCAGCTCTACACCGCGTTCATCGCGATGGATTGCGACATGGTCGAGATCAACCCGCTGGTCGAGAGCAAGGACGGCCAGCTGCTCGTCCTCGACACCAAGATGAGCTTCGACTCGAACGCTCTTGCCCGTCATCCCGACATCTTCGCTCTGCGCGACGAGACCGAGGAAGATCCGGCCGAGATCGAGGCATCGAAGTACGACCTCGCCTACATCAAGCTTGATGGCGACATCGGCTGCATGGTGAACGGCGCGGGCCTTGCCATGGCGACGATGGACATCATCAAGCTGAACGGCATGTTCCCGGCCAACTTCCTCGACGTGGGCGGTGGCGCCAACAAGGAGAAGGTAACCGCGGCGTTCAAGATCATCCTCGCGGACCCCGCCGTGAAGGGCATCCTCGTGAACATCTTCGGCGGCATCATGAAGTGCGACATCATCGCCGAGGGCATCGTCGCGGCCGCCAAGGAAGTGAACCTCTCGGTTCCGCTCGTCGTCCGCCTCGAAGGCACCAACGTGCAGCAGGGCAAGGACATCCTGGCGAACTCCGGCTTGGCCATCGTTCCCGCCAACGACCTGGGCGACGCTGCCAAGAAGATCGTCGCTGAGGTCCAGGCTGTCGCCTGAACCCGATGATGCGCCCGGTGCGCTTCATTTACGGCTGAACAGAATGCGGCGGGGGTCCTGTGACCTCCGCCGTTTTTGCATGCCAGGTGGAGCGGGCCGGTGTAGTTCAGCTTTGCCATCCCCAAGGGGTTCCCGCGTGTGCGGGACTTGACGCAAGGGTAAAGGATGGCAATAGCTCCCTCGTGAGAGTTTAATTGCGCGGTTAAATTGCCGTCCCAACAGTGAGAGGACAGATCGCAATGAAGATCATCGTGCCCGTGAAGCGGGTGATCGATTACAACGTTAAGCCGCGGGTCAAGGCCGACGGCACCGGGGTTGACCTGGCCAACGTCAAGATGAGCATGAACCCGTTCGATGAGATCGCGGTCGAAGAAGCCATCCGTCTCAAGGAAGCGGGCAAGGCGGAAGAGATCGTCGCCGTCTCCGTCGGGCCGGCCAAGGCACAGGAAACGCTGCGCACCGCCCTTGCCATGGGTGCGGACCGCGCCATCCTCATCGAAACCGATGCCGAAGTGGAACCGCTCGCCGTGGCGAAGATCCTCAAGGCGATCGTGGCCGAGGAGAATCCGGGCCTCGTGATCCTTGGCAAGCAGGCGATCGACGACGATTCGAACCAGACCGGCCAGATGTTGGCGGCGCTGCTTGGTCGTCCGCAGGGCACGTTTGCCTCCAAGGTCGAAATCGACGGCGATTCGGTGTCTGTAACCCGTGAAGTCGACGGCGGCCTTGAAACGGTGAAGCTGTCGCTCCCCGCCATTGTCACCACCGACCTTCGCCTGAACGAGCCGCGCTACGCTTCGCTGCCCAACATCATGAAGGCGAAGAAGAAGCCGCTCGACGTGAAGAGCCCCGCCGATTTCGGCGTCGACATCGCGCCGCGCCTCAAGACGCTCAAGGTTTCCGAACCGGCCGTGCGCTCGGCCGGCGTCAAGGTCGCCGACGTTGATGCGCTCGTCGCCAAGCTCAAGGAACTGGGAGTCGCCTGATGAAGACGCTTGTTTGGGTCGAACACGACAACGCGTCGGTCAAGGACGCGACGCTTTCCGCCGTTACCGCCGCTGCAAAGCTGGGTGAAGTTGATCTGCTGGTCGCGGGATCGAATTGCCGCGGGGTGGCCGATGCCGCTGCGCAGATCACCGGCGTCGGCAAGGTACTCGTCGCCGACAATGCGGCATACGAGCACGCGCTGGCAGAGAACGTGGCTCCGCTGGTTGCCGAACTGATGGCCAGCCACGACGCCTTCATCACGCCGGCCACGACCACTGGCAAGAACATCGCGCCGCGCGTGGCCGCTCTTCTTGACGTGATGCAGATCTCGGACATCCTTTCGGTTGAAGGCGAGAAGACCTTCACTCGCCCGATCTACGCCGGCAACGCCATTGCGACGGTTGAATCGAGCGATGCGAAGCTCGTCATCACCGTGCGCGGCACGGCCTTCGCCAAGGCCGAAGCCACGGGCGGTTCGGCTGCGGTCGAGGACGTGACGGCGACCAACGGGCAGGGGGGCGATGCCGGCCTGTCAACCTTCGTGGGTGCCGAGCTGGCGAAGTCGGAGCGTCCGGAACTGACCAGCGCGAAGATCATCGTTTCGGGTGGCCGTGCGCTGAAGGACTCCGAGACGTTCGAAGCGACCATCCTGCCGCTTGCCGACAAGCTCGGTGCAGCGGTCGGCGCTTCACGCGCGGCCGTCGACGCGGGTTACGTGCCCAACGACTATCAGGTGGGCCAGACCGGCAAGATCGTGGCGCCGGAAGTGTACATCGCCGTGGGTATCTCGGGCGCGATCCAGCACCTTGCGGGCATGAAGGACTCCAAGACCATCATCGCCATCAACAAGGACGAGGACGCGCCCATCTTCCAGGTCGCGGACGTCGGCCTCGTGGCGGACCTGTTCACGGCCGTGCCGGAGCTGACCGGCAAGCTCTGATCGGCTGCCTCAGCCACAGCAAACAGAAAGCCCCGGTCGGAAACGGCCGGGGCTTTTCGCGTTTGAACATTCCCTGAGGGAGCGCTGGCCTGAGCCGGCGGATCAGGGCTGGCGGTGCAGAAGGTTAACGCGGACCGGCGGAGTTTCGTCGGCAAGGTGGTGGGTCCCGTACCGCTCGAAGCCGAGGTGTCGGGCAACCCTGTCTGACCCGACATTGCCTTCTTCGATCATGCAGGTGATCCGTGTCGGGCCGTGCGCCTCGTCGAACCACGACAGGACGGCGCGCATCACCTCCAGCGCAAGGCCTTGGCGCCACCAGTCACGACGCACGATCCACCCGGCCTCGGGCACATTGTCTATGCGTGCCTCTGCGCCGAAGCCGCGCCAGCTGTGGAATATGCCGCAGCTGGCGATAATTTCGGGCCGGCCGCGCTCCCGGACGGCGAAAAGGCCGTAGCCATACAGTGCCCAGGAGCCGGCGCTGCGCAGCAGACGGTCGAACTGCTGCGGCTCTCCGGCTCGTACGAGGCCGAGAAACCGGCGTGTCTCCTCGTCCTCCAGCAGGCGGCACAGGTCCGGAAGATCGGCCGCCTGTGGCTGCCACAAGTCGAACCGCTCCGTCGAAAGAAAGGATTGTGCGTTCATAGCAGGCTGTCGATCGCATGGATGCAAAGGCCGAACAAGCCACCGACCAGGGTACCGTTGATGCGGATGAACTGCAGGTCGCGCCCCACCGCGGCCTCAAGCCTGTTGCTGATCGTACGCGCGTCCCACCGTCGCACCGTTTCCGACACCAGGCGGACGATCTCGTCCCCGTACCGCGCCGCTACGCCGACGAGCGTACGCCGGGCAAACCGGTTGATCTGGCTCTGCAAACGGGCATCGCCCTGCAGGGCGCTTCCCAACTCCCCCAGCATCGTCGCCAGTTGACCGCCAAGGGCCGCGTCGGGGTCGCGCGCCGCCTCTATGAGCTTGCGGCGCAGCCGCTCCCAGACCGACTGCCACCACTGCCCGACAGCGGGATTGCCGATCAGCTCGCGCTTGGCCTTTTCGACCTTTTCCCGTGTTTCCGGGTCATTCACCAGCCGGTCGGCCAGATCCTCAAGCAGGTGCTCGACCTTCAGCTTGAGGGGATGATCGGGCTGCACGATCATCTCGGCCAGCAGCTTGTAAAGCCCGTCGAGCACCGAATTGGCGATGCGTGAATCCAGACCCGTCAGGCGCAGGAGACTGTGGGCCCTTTCGCGGATCATGGCGCGAACCATGTCCTCGTTCGCTTCCAGGGCCTGTCCTGCCCAGCGCACCGCACCCTCGAGGAGGGGAAGGTGGCGGCGGTCTGCGATCATCACTGACAGCATCTGACCAAGAAGAGGCGCAACTTCGACACGCTCGAGCTGGCGTGCAAGACCCGATCGGACCTGGTCCCCCAGCCGTTCCGGGTCGAGCGATTCGAGGATATCGGCCAGGAGGTTCGCACCGCCCGCCCGGATCCGGTTCTCGCCCCCGCGTGCGGGATCGGAAAGGAACGCGCCAGCGGCGGCCGCGAAGTTGAAGCCGATAACCCGGCGGGCAACGACCTGCGGGGTGAGGAAGTTGTCCCGCAGGAACGTGGCCATCGAATCGGCGATGCGATTCTTGTTCTCTGGGATGATGGCGGTGTGGGGAATGGGAAGGCCGAGCGGGCGCCGGAACAGGGCGGTCACGGCAAACCAATCCGCGAGACCGCCGACCATCGCAGCTTCGGTGAAGGAGATGGCATAGCCCCAAGCCGGGTGCGTGCCCGCGATCCGCCGAAGCACAAGGAAGGCGATGGCCATGGCCATCAGCAGCCCGGTGGCGAAGAGGCGCATGCGTCGGGCCCGATCGGCCTGTATCGTGGACGCTACGTCCGCGTTCCTGCGCGCGCCTTTCAGCAAGGCTTCCCTTTCCTACTCGGCCGGATGCGGATGGAAATCGCCCTCCGCAGTGCCGGACCCGTGCTTCTCCGGATCGTAGGTCAGCAGCGACTTGCGCAGTTTAGGCCCGATCCGCTTCTCGAAACCATCGGCAAGACTGAAGGCTGCAGGCACGATGACCAGGGTCAGCAGGGTGGAGACGATCAGGCCACCGATCACGACAACACCCATCGGCTGACGGAATGCGCCGTCACCCGAGAGCGACAGGGCGGTGGGCACCATGCCCGCGGTCATCGCCACGGTCGTCATCACGATCGGCTGGGCGCGCTTGTGCCCTGCGTCCATGATCGCGGTGAGCTTGTCGACGCCCTTGACCATTTCCTCGATAGCGAAGTCGATCAGCAGGATGGAGTTCTTGGCCACGATGCCGAGCAGCATCAGGATACCAATATAGACCGGCATCGAAATGGGCTGGTTCCACAGGACGAGCGCGAGCAGGCCGCCCAGCGGCGCAAGCAGAAGCGAGGCCATGTTTACCAGCGGCGAGACAAAGCGCTTGTAGAGCAGCACCAGCACCGCGAAGACGAGGAAGATCCCGCTGATGACGGCGGTGACGAAGTTCGAGATCATCTCGGCCTGCCACTTGTCCTCGCCGACCGGGGCGTTGGACACGCCGGCGGGCAGGTTCTTCATGATCGGCAGGTTCTGGATCGCGGCCATGACCGGCCCCTTGACCTGCCCTTCGCCAAGATCGGCGCCGACGAAGACGCGGCGGGACTGGTTGTAGCGCTGGATCTGCGTCGGACCGGCGCCGAAGCGGATTTCCGCAACGCGCTTGAGCGGCACGGTTCCCCCGGAGACGGTCGATACCGGCAGGTTCTCGATGGTGGAGAAGTCTCGGCGGGAACCGCGATCCAGGATCACACGGATCGGCACCTGCCGGTCGTTGAGCGAGAACTTGGCCGCGTTCTGGTCGATTTCGCCCAGAGTGGCGATACGGATGGTCTGGCTGAGCGCGGCGGTCGTTACGCCGAGCTGCGCGGCAAGGTCCACGCGCGGCACGATGATGAGTTCGGGCCTTTGCAGGTCGGCCGCGATCCGGGGCGCGACGACGCCCGGCACCTTGCGCATCTGCTCGACCAGAGTTTGCGCGGTGCGGTTCAGCAGTTCGGAGTCGCTGCCGGACAGCATGATCGAGAGATCGCGTCCGCTGCCGAACCCGCCCGCCTGCGAAGCGAAGCTGACGCGGGCATCCGGGATTTGCTGAAGCTGCGAGGCCAGGCGTCGCTCGAACTCGATGCTGGTCGCATCGCGCTGATCCGCCTTCTTCAGGGCGATGTAGAGATTACCCGAACCCTCACCGGCGAATTCCAGCACCCGTTCCACCTCCGGCTGCTTTTCCAGAAGCCGAGCCACCTGGCCGGTGACCGCCTGCGTCTGCTCCAGCGTGGTTCCGGGCACCATCTCGATCTTCACCTGGCTGGTGTCGTTGTTGGTGCTGGGCTGGAACTGCTGGGGAAGCCCCCCCAGCAGAGCGAACGTCACGACGAGCGCGTAGACCGAGGCGCAGAAGGCGTAGAAGCGGTGGTCGTGCATCCGCGCGATCACGCGGTCTGTGAAGTAGCGATACCAGCGTCCGAACGCCCCCGCGAAGCGGGCGAGGAAACGCAGCAGGCGGCCCAGCAGCCAGATGGCCACCGGTACTCCGATCGGCGCGAGTATCGCGGCCAGCACGAATGCAGCCTTGCTCAGTCCGATCTTGGTGAGCCCTGCCTGCAGCACCTGGAACAGCAGCCCTGCGGCGATCAGGCCGCCTGCGATCAGCAGCAGGAAGGCAAGCACGCCGAGAATGCGGAAGAGCCAGTTGGACGGCTGGCGCACGAGCAGCGCCTTGCGCCTGTGCGCCTCGCTGCTGTCCAGCGTCCAGGCGAGGACTTTCATGTAGCGGTCCATGATCCGGCCACCGCCATGTTCCGCATGCCCGTGGGCCTTGAGGAAGTAGGCCGCCACCATCGGCGTGATGATTCGGGCGACGGCAAGGCTCATCAGCACGGCTACCACGACGGTGAGGCCGAACGCCTTGAAGAACTGGCCCGGGATCCCCGGCATGAGGCCGACGGGGAGGAACACCGCGACGATGGAGAAGGTGGTGGCGACGACCGCCAGTCCGATCTCGTCCGCCGCGTCGATGGACGCCTGATACGCGCTTTTGCCCATGCGCATGTGCCGGACGATGTTCTCGATCTCCACGATCGCGTCGTCGACGAGGACGCCCGCCACGAGGCTGAGTGCCAGCAGCGAGAGGAAGTTCAGCGTGAAGCCGAGCATGTCCATGAACCAGAAGGTCGGGATCGCGGACAGCGGAATGGCGAGCGCCGAGATCATCGTTGCGCGCCAGTCCCGCAGGAACAGGAAGACGATGACGATGGCGAGCACGGCGCCTTCGACCAGCGCCTCCATCGAACTGGTGTACTGCCCCCGGGTATAATCCACCTGCGAGAACAGGCGCGTGATGTGAATGTCGGGGTGGCTCTTCTGGATTGCGTCCAGCTTTTCCATCGCGCTGTCGTAGACGGCGACATCGGATGCGCCGCGGGCACGTTCGAAACCGAATGTCACGACCTCGCGTCCGCTCACGTGGGCGACGTCGGTGCGTTCGGAGTAGGCGTCCGACACAGACGCGATATCCGACAGCTTGACAGAGCGCCCGCCGCCCAGGTTGATCCGCTTTTGCGAAAGGTCGTACGCGGTTTCCGCATTGCCCAGCACGCGCACCGACTGCCTTGACCCGGCGATCTCGGCCTGGCCGCCGGCAGCGTCGACGTTGACCTGCCGCAGGACGTTGTTGAGCGCTTCGGCACTGACGCCGAGGGCCTGCATTCGTTCAGGATCGACAACGACGCGGATCTCGCGCGTCACACCGCCGTCACGATCGACCGCCGCCATGCCCGGCACGCTGAGCAGGGTCTTGGCGATGGTGTCGTCCACGAACCAGCTCAATTGCTCGATGGTCATGTCGTCGGCGCTGACGGAGAAGTAAGCCAGCGAGCCACTGCCGCCTTCGATCTTCTGCACCTGCGGCTCCAGGATGCCATCCGGCAACTGCCCGCGCACCTGGTCGACGGCGTTCTTCACCTGCTGAGTCGCCACGTCGACGTTGCTGCCGACGGAGAAGAAGACAAGCGTCGTCGACTGCCCTTCGGAGGCGGTCGACTGGATTTCCTCGACGCCCGGAATGGACCGCACGGCGCCTTCCACGATCTGCGTGATCTGGGTTTCGATCTCCTTTGGCGCTGCGCCCGGCTGAGAGACGCCGACACGCACGCCAGGGAACTCGATGTCCGGCATGTTGTTCACGTCCATCCGCATGAACGAGACGATCCCGGCGATCATCAGGCCGATGAAGAAGACGATGGGGATGATCGGATTGCGGATCGACCAGGCGGAGATGTTGCGCAGGCCCATGGCTTGTCTCGCCCGTTACTTGGAGGAAGTGGTGAGGCGGGTTTTGACCTTGTCGCCTTCGTTCAGGAAGCCGCCGGCGCGCATCACGACCTTCTCGGTGCCGTCGAGGCCCTCGGTGATCGTGATTCCCTTCGCGGTGACCAGCCCCGTCTTCACGGTGCGGCGTCGAACATGGTCCGTCTGGTCCACGATGTAGACGAACGCGCCCTTGGCGTCGCTCTGGATGGCCGATTCCGGCAGCATGGGGGCGACGAGGGTTCCGCTGCGGATGACGGCGGTGGCGAATCCGCCGGGGCGCAGGGCGCGATCATACGTGAGAGCGACGCGCGCAATGCCCTGACGTGTCTCCTGGTCGATTACCGGCGAAAGCTGCCATACCTGACCAACGAAGGTCTTGCCCGAGCCGGCCGGCGTGACGCTGGCCTGCACACCCACGGAAAGCTTGGCGAGGTCATCCTCGGACATGCGGGCGAGCAGTTCCATCTCGCCGTCCCTGGCAAGCTGAAACAGAACGCCGCTGCCGCCGCTGACGACCTGGCCCAGTTCGACATTGCGCTCAAGCACGAGACCGGACGCGGGCGCGATGATGTTGAGGCGCGCGTTCTGCGCACGAAGCTGGGCGAGGCTGGCGCGGGCAACCTTGACGCGGGCCTCTGCAGCGTCGCGCGTGGCGGTCAGTTGGTCGATGTCGGCCTTTGAAATGAAGCCACGGTCGACGAGCTTCAGGCCGCGATCGAGGTTGGACTGGGCGATGCGGGCATCGGCCGCGGCGACTTCGACCTGGGCAGCCTGACTGGCCGCCGCCTGAACCTGGACGGAGCGATCGACGACGGCAAGAACCTGGCCCTGGCTGACCCAGTCGCCGGCATCGACGCGCACCTCGCGCACTTCGCCGCCTTCGCCCACGGCGCCTACCGGCATGGCTCGTCGCGCGGCGAGCGTGCCGGTGGCCGTGATTTCTCCGGCCACGCTCGCGCGGCCCGGAACCATGACGGAGACGACCGGAATCTGTGTGTTTCCGGCGGCCGCCGCATCATCAGGGCCGCTCTCGTGAAGCACGAACCAGAGCGCTACCGCAAGCAGCGCGACAGCCACGATGACGAGGATGATCACCCGGCGAGAGCGCCGATCCAGTTCATCGTCCGCTACCAGCGGAACATCTACCCCGTCAGGAACGCGGGTTTCCGCGGAAAGCCCGTCGCCAGATACAATCTTGCTGTCGTAATTCATCTTTTCACCGCAAGCATAACACGCGCCCCCCCGGCGGCGTGCTTCTTCCACCGCACGGAAGGCCTTCGCTTGAAGTGACGCGAGCCGCCGATGAGGTTTAAACGGCTGGATTCATATACTGGCGGGAACAAGGTGGCAACGTGAACTCGGCCCCTGTCCCATGTGCATCGACGAACGACTTCATTGCTGATGAAGTCCTGTACTGACCCGCTTTGTTGCAAAAGAATGCAAAAAGCGGCCACAAAAGTATTCAGACCGGCTTTTTACGAAGCCCTGACGGCGTTTTCAGAACTTCTGCTGGCGCTCGTAAAGATCGCGGTAATGCTGAATGCGCGTGACGCGAAGACCTTGCATTCCTGAACGGTCGACGGCGCGCTGCCAGGAGGCGAACTCCTCCAGCGTCAGGTTGTACCGCGAGCATACCTCGTCGATCGTCAGGAGCCCACCGTTCACGGCGGCAACGACTTCCGCCTTGCGCCGAACCACCCAGCGCGTCGTGTCAGGGGGCGGGAGATTGTCGACCGTCAGCGGCTCACCAAGCGGGCCGATCACCTTGTCCGGGCGAATTTTCTGGTTCTCGATCATCTTTACCCTCGCTCGCCGCTACCGTTCACACCGGCGGCAGGGGTATCCGTACCATTCGGGGGCTTGCCATTGCTTGAAACATCAAGGTTAACGCTTCTTAGGCAAGTTTGATAACTATCGAGAGTGGGCACTGCGGCGCCGGCAAAGCTGCCCCGCAGGCGCAGGATGGACGCTGCGGCGTCCTCCCGCGTTTCCGGCTCGCCATAAGCGGCGAAAAGGCGGGATCGAAGCGCGAGCCAGTCAATGCCGTTCGCGTCAAGGGGAAGGGGGGCGCTGGTCTCTGTGCCTCGATGGACTTCGCAGGCGCGGCCCGGCTCACCCCCGCCGAAGAAATTGGTATGGTTACGTGCGGCGTTCATGGGACCGCGTTAGCGCGAAGCGGTCAAGATATCGTAAACGCCGCGTTTACTCTGACCGCAAAAAGCGGCGGTGCCCGGGCCTGCGGGAGGTAGGAATCTGTGCCCCGCATCTGTATGAGCGGCCGGATCATGACCGCTGCCCCTGATCTTCTTTCCGGCCTTGATGCCGCAGCCCTGTTCCAGCTTCCCGAGCCGCTGTCCGAGCGGCGCATCGTGGTCGCCATGTCCGGCGGCGTCGACAGTTCGGTCGTCGCCGCGCTCGCGGCGGCCAGTGGGGCGCACGTCATCGGCGTGACGCTGCAGCTTTACGACTACGGCGCGGCAACCGGCCGGAAGGGCGCCTGCTGTGCGGGCGATGATATCCGCGATGCACGTGCCGTCGCCGATCGCCTCGGCATAGCCCATTACGTGTTCGACCACGAGAGTGCCTTCCGAGAGGAGGTGGTCGAGCGTTTCGCCGACGATTACCTCGCCGGGCGCACCCCGATCCCGTGCATCCGCTGCAATATGGGCCCCAAATTTACGGACCTTCTGGCGATGGCGCGGGAACTGGGCGCGGACTGCCTGGCGACCGGGCACTACGTTCGCCGTGTGGAAGGGCCGGCCGGGTCCGAACTCCACCGCGCGGCAGACCCGGCCCGTGACCAGAGCTATTTCCTCTATGGCACGACGAGCGAGCAGCTCGACTACCTGCGGTTTCCCTTGGGCGGCCTCCCCAAAAGCGAGACGCGGCGGCTGGCCGAAGCGGCGGGCCTGCGTGTGGCTGCAAAGCCCGACAGCCAGGACATCTGCTTCGTACCGGACGGCGACTACGCCAAGATCGTGCGGTCCGTCCGTCCCGAGGGCGAGGCGCCGGGCCAGATCGTCCATGCGGAGACGGGCGAGGTGCTGGGAAGTCATCGCGGCGTCATCCACTACACGGTAGGCCAGCGGCGCGGGCTCGAGATCGGTGGCCAGCCCGAGCCGCTCTATGTCACGGGCATCGAAGCGGAGACTCGCCGGGTGCGGGTGGGACCGCGGCGGCTGCTCGCAACGGCATCGGCGCAGCTGGTCGAGACCAACCGGATCGGGCCGCTGCCTGAGGTGCCGCTTACCGCCAAGGTGCGCTCGCTCGCCAAGCCGGTACCGGTGCGGCTTGAAGGGCCCCTGGGCGATGGCGCTCCTGCGACCATCCGTTTCGCGGAGCCGGAATACGGCGTCGCGCCCGGACAGGCGGCGGTGATCTATGCCGGTGAACGCGTGGTCGGCGGCGGCTGGATCGACTCGACCCAGAGCGCCGCCTGAAACAACCGGACGGCGGGTGAGGCCGGTCAGTCCTGCCAGGGTTCCAGACGGCAGCCGCGGCTGGCCTCGAAATCCGCAGACTGGCTGGCGAGCAGCGGGACGGAGGCCTTGATGGTCCGGGAAGGTGCATCTTCCGCCAGCGACACCCACCGGCCCGCACCCTGAAGCCCGGCCACCTTGAGATCACCCTCGCAACTTTCCAGCGGGCGTTGCGAGACGAAGCGACACACGCAGCCCAGGCGCGCTCCAAGAGCGGTTCCGACGCGTGCCTCCTCGCGCAGGCCACGCCACGTCCAGGCCAGCCAGAGTCCCAGGACAAGCAGCAGTAGTAGAAGGAGATTGCGCTTCCAGCGCGGCGGCTGCCTCAGGGGGTATGACGCACCCGCAGCCTTGTCCCCTGCTCCGGAATGCCCGGATGTTGCCATTCTCAAAAGCCTCGCACATGACCGGCGCGCCATGTCGGTGCGCCGCCCCCCCCTTATCCTCGCCATGCTCGCGCTGCCAGCCCTCTGGGGCTGCGGAGAACGTGCGGCGGACGGTCCGCCCCCGCCCAGCGCCGAAGCCTTGGCCGCGATCGCGGATGCGGGCGGGGCTCCGCGCGAATCGCTCGGCCGGTCGATCGATCGGCTGTTCGATGAGGAGAGGGTGGGCAAGACCGACGCGCTGCTCATCGTTAAGCGAGGCACGCTGATCGTGGAGCGCTACGGCGACGGCATCGAGGCGGACACGCGGCTGCCGGGCTGGAGCGCCGGGCAATGCATCACCGCGCTGATGATCGGCCAGCTGGTGAGTGACGGCCGCTTGCGAATCGCCGAATCGGCGCCTGTTCCGGAATGGCAGCGTCCTGGCGATCCGCGCGGCGTCATCACCTTGCGGCAGCTGCTGCAGATGCGCTCCGGCCTGCGCCACGTCGAGACAGCGCCAGTCGGCACGGGCAGGATATCCGGCGAATCGGATCGCACGCGCATGCTGTTCCTCGACGGCAGGGACGACATGGCCTCGTATGCGGAGGCGCAGCCGCTGGAGGCGCCGGCAGGGAAGGTGTTCGAGCATTCGTCCGCGAGCGCGGTCATTCTCTCCGACCTTGCCGCGCGCGTACTTTCGTCCGACCGCAATCCGGATCGCCGCCGACACGCGGTGGGGGAATACCTGCGCCATCGCGTGCTGGCGCCCATCGGCATGAACTCCACGCTGGTTGCCTATGATCGCGCAGGCACCATGATCGGCTCGGGAATGATCGCCGCCACGGCGCGGGACTGGAGCAAGCTGGGCGAATTCCTGCGCCACAGCGGTTCGGTCAAGGGAGCGCAGATACTGCCTCGCCGCTGGGTGCAGTTCATGCTGGAGCCCAGCCCGCGTGAGCCGGCTTATGGAGCCGGCGTGTGGCTGAACCGGGGCGAAGCCGGCGACGGCGCGCGTCTCTGGCCGGCCACAGCTCCGCGCAGTGTGTTCGCGTGTCTGGGAGAATATGGCCAATACGTCATCGGCTCACCCGATCAGCTGCTCACCGTCGTTCGCATCGGCCACAGCAACCCCGAGCAGGAGCGGGAAGTCCGGGACGAACTCGGCGCCCTGCTGGCTCTGTTCCCGAAGAACTGAAAGGGGTGCCTCGCAAGGCACCCGGCGATCAGACGGTAAAGCTTTCGCCGCAGCCGCAGGCCCCCTTGGCGTTGGGATTGTTGAACACGAAGCCAGCGGTGAAATCATCTTCCACCCAGTCCATCGTACTGCCGACGAGATAGAGCACAGAAGCGCCATCGATGTAGAACAAGCCGCCGGGCGTCTCGATCTTCTCGTCGAACTTCGCTTCCTCGGTCACGTAGTCGACCGAGTAGGCCAGGCCCGAGCAACCCCGACGCGGGGTGGATAGCTTCACGCCGATCGCGCCTTCGGGCGCCTGGCTCATCAGCTTGGCGATACGCGCCTCCGCGCTCGGCGTCAGAACGACGGCGGCGGGTCGGGTAGGGCGGGTCTTTGTCGTGGTGTCGGTCATGTCAGCCTCTTCTGCCAGACCACGGGGCCCAGCTCAGCGTGAAGGAGGCGTCGCGCGCGAACTGTCCCAAGCCCGGGTTCCGCACGCGATGCTCTCCGGTCACAGCATTCCAAGCTCCAGCTTGGCTTCGTCGGACATCTTGGCCATGTCCCAGGGTGGATCCCAAACCAAGTTCACGTCACAATCGCGCACGCCCGGCACGGCCGACACGCGCAGTTCCACTTCGCCGGGCATTGATTCGGCCACGGGGCAATGCGGCGTGGTCAGCGTCATCGTCACCGCCACGGAGGCTTCGGGCGAAACCTCGACGCCGTAGATGAGACCAAGATCGTAGATGTTCACAGGGATCTCGGGGTCGAAGATCTCCTTCAGCGCATCGATGACGCCGTCGTAGATCGCACCGCCCGGCGCTGCCGGATCAAGATCCTGCGGCTTCTCGGCAAGGAAACCCTCAAGGTAATCACGCCGCCGTTCGGCCGGAGCGTCGCTCGGCGCCGGGACGTCCTCAACGCGGGCGCGGGGCGGCGGCGGCGCGGCTTCGACTTCCTCGACAATGAAATTCGGCTTCTCGTCGCTCATCCGAAAATTCTCCTGGTGCGCTCGATGCCCTTCAGGAGCGCCTCGATATCCTGTTCGTCGCTGTAGAGCCCGAAGCTTGCGCGGGCGGTGGCCGGAACCCCGAGGTGCTCCATCAGCGGCTGTGCGCAGTGATGCCCGGCGCGGATCGCAACGCCTTCCTCGTCCAATATGGTGCCGAGGTCGTGCGGATGCACCCCCTCGAGAGCGAAACTGACGATGCCGAGCGAGTCGTCCGGTCCGAACAGCGTGACGTCGTTGCGCTTGCGCAGTTCGGCGCGAAGCAGGCCGGCAAGATCGCGCTCGTGCTTCTCCGCACGATCGAGCCCGATGTCCGACAGCCAGTCCATCGCCGCCGCCATGCCGACGGCTTCGACGATATTGGGGGTGCCGGCCTCGAAGCGCTGAGGTGCGGGGGCATACGTGGTCTCTGCGAAGGTAACCTTGTCGATCATCGACCCGCCCCCCTGCCACGGCGGCATCTGGTCCAGCAGAGCCTTGCGCGCCCAGAGCACGCCGATGCCGGTCGGGCCATAGAGCTTGTGCGCCGAGAAGGCGTAGAAGTCGCAGTCGAAGGCCTGCACGTCGAGCGCCAGACGCGGCGCGGCCTGGCAACCATCGATCAGCAGCTTGGCGCCGACCGCATGGGCGAGCCTTGCGGCATGTTCCACGTGAAGCACCGAGCCAAGGACATTGGACACGTGTGCGAAAGCAACGAGCTTGTGAGCGGGCGTGAGCATGCGCTCGGCCGCCTCAAGGTCAATGGTGCCCTCAGGAGTGAGCGGGCATACGTCGATTTCGACGCCATTCCTCAGCAGTTGCCAGGGAACGATGTTGGAATGATGCTCCAGCGTCGACAGCAGGATGCGGTCGCCCGCCTTCAGGTTGGTGGCAGCCCAGCTCTGCGCGACGAGGTTGATCGATTCGGTCGCGCCGCGCGTGAAGACGATCTCGTCCTCCTGCGCGTTCATGAAAGCGGCCACGCGGCGGCGGGCGGCCTCGAAGGCGAGGGTCATGTCGGCCGATCGGGCGTAGACCCCGCGGTGCACCGTCGCGTACTTTTCACCCATCGCAGCCACGGTGGCATCGATCACCACCTGCGGCTTCTGGGATGTGGCGGCCGTGTCCAGATAGTGCCAGTTGCCCGCGAGGCCGGGGAACTGGTCCTTCAGCACGAGTTCTGAAGTTTCGGACGTCACAGGATCGCCTCCAGTCGGGCAAGCGCGGCGCTGCTGAGCTCCTCCTCGCCGGGAGCGCCAGTGAAGGCTTCGGCGATGAACGCCTGCAGCATCAGCCGCTTCGCCTGCGGAGGCGTGAGGCCGCGGCTCATCAGGTAGAACAGGCCCTGCGCGTCGAGTTCGCCCACGGCGCAGCCATGTGCGGCCTTGACGTCGTCGGCGTAGATTTCAAGTTCCGGGCGAGCGTTAGCGGTCGCCGTGCGCTCCAGCAGCATGGCGCGAACCGATTGCTCGGCGTCCGTGCCATCGGCCCCGCGTTCCACCCCGATACGGCCCAGGTACGTTCCCACGGACTTGCCGGCGAGCACCGTGCGCACGATCTGCTGCGACGTGGCATTGAGACCGGCATGCGTCACTTCGGTGACGATCTCGACCGTCTCCTCGCCGGTCGCCAGCTGTGCGGCGCCCAGCGTGAAGTCCGCGCCTTGCGCCAGCGTAGCGTCCACCGCGATGCGGCCATAGCCCGGCCCGGCCGTGAGAACGCGCAGGTCAAATTTTGCGCCCTTTCCCAGCGTGACCGCCACGTGCCGTGCTACCGCGCCGCCGCCGGTCTCCACGATCTGGAGCGTCTGCTCCGCGCCGTCCGGCACGACGATCTCTTCCGTGACGATCGGCCAGACAGTGCGCAGGGCCTCTAGGTCGGAGTAGCGGAAATCCTCGTCCTTGCGGGTGGGGAGGGCGAGTTCGACGTTCATGCCGCCTCCTGCACCACCGCCTCGTAGCCCTCTTCCTCAAGGCGCAGGGCGAGGTCGGGACCGCCTGACTTGACGATGCGCCCGTTGGCCAGGACGTGAACGAAGTCCGGCTTCACGTAGTCCAGCAGCCGCTGGTAGTGGGTGATGAGCAGCACGGCTTTGTCAGCGCTGCGCATTATTGCGTTGATGCCTTCGCCGCAGATGCGCAGCGCGTCGATGTCGAGGCCGGAGTCCGTCTCGTCGAGAATCGCCAGCTTGGGGTTCAGGATGCCCATCTGCACCATCTCGGCGCGCTTCTTTTCGCCGCCGGAGAAACCGACGTTCACCGGGCGCTTGAGCATGTCCATATCCATGCGCAGCAGGCCGGCTTTCTCGCGTGCGAGCTTCAGGAACTCGCCGCCCGAAAGCGGTTCTTCGCCGCGCCCCTTGCGCTGGGCATTGGCCGCCTCGCGCAGGAACTGGACGAAGGAGACGCCGGGGATCTCGACCGGGTACTGGAAGCCCAGGAACAGGCCGGCGGCGGCGCGCTCGTGCGGTTCGAGTTCGAGCAGGTCCTGTCCGTCGAAATCGACGGAGCCGCCGGTCACTTCATAGCCGGGACGACCGCCCAGCGTGTAGCCCAGCGTCGACTTGCCCGCGCCGTTCGGCCCCATGATGGCGTGGATCTCGCCAGGGTTGATGGTGAGCGACAGGCCCTTGAGGATCGGCTTGTCGGCGACGTTCGCGGTCAGGTTTTCGATCTTGAGCATGGGTTATCCTTCATCGCTCACGAAGGCCGTGGCTGGGCGCTGACCCGCCTTCTTGCGCGCGGAGCGTTTGTCGAACGGCACGTTGAGTTCGGTGTTGATCTCGCGGATCACGGTCTCGACGTTGCCGAGAACTTCCTCTTCGGAGAAGCGCAGGACGCGGATGCCGACCTCGATGAGCTTGCGGTCCTGCAGTTCGTTGACGTCGGCGTTGCCGTCCGCAGCGCTGATCTGCACCACGATCCAGCGGGAGGGGCAGGCGAAATCGACGATCGTGGAGCCCACGACCGATTGGCGAATGAACTTCACGCCGCCCAGCTTGGAGCCGGATAGCTGCGCCCACAGCGCCTTCTGCGCATCGGTGGGATGGCGGCGCTGCTCGCGAGCGCGTTCCTTCAGCGTTTCAAGCCGCGCACCGGTGAGGGCGAAGCTGGCCTTTGCGTCCTTGGGTGCGCTGTCGGCGCGGCTGATGCCCAGGGTCTTGCGGGCGGCGGTCATGGTTTCCTGTCCTTCGTTATTCATGGCGGAGGAGGACATCAGCCCACGCTCCCCTCAAGCGAAATGCCCAGCAGCTTCTGCGCTTCCACGGCAAATTCCATCGGCAGCTGCTGCAGCACGTCCTTGGCAAAGCCGTTGACGATCAGCGCGACCGCCTGTTCGGTATCGAGCCCGCGCTGCATGGCGTAGAACAGCTGGTCATCGCTGATCTTGCTGGTGGTGGCCTCGTGCTCGATCTGTGCGCTGGGGTTGCGCACTTCGATGTACGGCACCGTATGCGCGCCGCATTCCTTGCCGAGCAGCAGCGAATCGCACTGGGTGAAGTTGCGCACGCCCTCGGCGTTGGCGGCCACGCGGACGAGACCGCGATAGGTGTTGTTGCTCCTGCCGGCCGAAATGCCTTTGGAGATGATCGTCGAGCGGCTTCCCTTGCCGTTGTGGATCATCTTGGTGCCGGTATCGGCCTGCTGGTAGTTGTTGGTGACCGCAACCGAGTAGAACTCGCCCACCGAATCCTCGCCGTTAAGGACGCAGCTGGGGTACTTCCAGGTCACGGCGGAGCCGGTTTCCACCTGTGTCCAGCTGATCTTCGAGCGGGCGCCCTGGCACAGGCCGCGCTTGGTGACGAAGTTGTAGATGCCGCCCTTGCCCTCGGCGTCGCCGGGATACCAGTTCTGGACGGTCGAGTACTTGATCTCCGCGTCTTCCAGGGCGACGAGCTCGACGACGGCGGCGTGAAGCTGGTTCTCGTCACGCTGCGGGGCAGTGCAGCCTTCGAGGTAGGAGACGTAGCTGCCCTTGTCGGCAACGATCAGCGTGCGTTCGAACTGGCCCGTATTCTCCGCATTTATGCGGAAGTAGGTGCTCAACTCCATCGGGCAGCGCACGCCCTCGGGAATGTAGACGAAGGTGCCATCCGAGAACACGGCGCAGTTCAGGGCGGCGAAGTAGTTGTCCTGGACCGGTACGACCTTGCCCAGCCACTTCTTCACCAGGTCCGGGAATTCGCGAATCGCTTCGGAGATCGAGCGGAAGATGACGCCCGCCTGTTCGAGCTCCTTGCGGAACGTAGTGGCGACGGAGACCGAATCGAACACCGCGTCGACGGCAACCTTGCGTGCGCCCTCTACGCCGGCGAGTACTTTCTGCTCCTCAAGCGGGATGCCGAGCTTTTCGTAGACGCGCAGGATCTCGGGATCGACTTCGTCGAGGCTTGCCGGGCCGTCCTTCTTCTTGGGCGCGGCCCAGTAGTAGGCTTCCTGGTAGTCGATCGGCGGAACGTCGAGCTTGGCCCAATCCGGCGGCGTCATCTCCAGCCACTTGGCATAAGCCTTCAACCGCCAGTCGAGCATCCATTCCGGCTCTTCCTTCTTGGCCGAAATGAAGCGGATCGTGTCCTCGGAAAGGCCCTTGGGGCCATATTCCTGCTCGATGTCGGCAACCCAGCCGTGCTCGTATTCCGCCACACGTGCAGCGGCTTCACGCGCAGCCTGGTCGCGCTCCACGGGGATGGTTTCCTCGGTCATCTCAAACTTCCTCGACGAACTGGGTCAGCGCCACTTGGGCGAGTGCCCCGCGCACGGCCGCGTTGACTTGCGGCCAGTGGGATCTCGTGGTGCAGGCACCCTCCAGCGTGCAGTCGCTCTTCACGCGGTCGATGCAGGCCGTGAGGGCGATGGGCCCTTCTACCGCCTCGACGATGTCCGCAAGCGAAATCGTTGCAGGTGGACGGGCGAGTCGCAAACCGCCGCCGGCCCCGCGGGACGAACGCATGAGGCCGGCCGCCGAAAGCTTGCTCACCAGCTTCTGCACGGTAGGAGCGGGAAGGCCCGTCTCCTCCGCCAGCTGCGCAGCGGAGACGCGCCCCCGCTTGCCGCCGGCCTGCTCGATGAGCGAGCAGGTGCCGCAATGCCGCGCCGCAGCGGACATGATGACGACAGCGTAATCGGCCATGCTGGACAGGCGCATGCGGGCTTTCGGGTCCTGCGATTAAATCGGATCAAATCTTTCCGATTTCACCTAGTGCACTGCAACGCAAGTTTCAATGCCGAGTTGACCGGAAAAGCGGCAGGGCCGGTTCACAGCCGGAACGGCGATGATCCTCCGCTCCGCGCCTCACACGAAAAAAAGGCGGCTCCCGCCGATGCGGGAGCCGCCCTTGAGGTGTAAAGAACTCGAACGCATCCCGCGACGAGCCCTTCGGGTCGCGGCGCCCATTTATGCTACGGGAAAGGCGATTTATTGTATAATCGCGACATGTCGCAGCCGGCCGTAAAGCTGCTGCTGCGATTTTCCTGCAGGGGGCTGCAATAAGAAGCGTTTGAGCAACACCTCTCCCGGCGTTATGCGGCAGCGTGCTCTATTCCTTTTTCCGTCCCGCCCTGTTCCGCATCGATGCCGAGAAGGCCCACGGGCTTGCCGTGAAGGCCCTGAAGCTCGGGTCCAATCCCGATGCACAAAAGGCCGATCCTGCGCTTGCCACCGAGGTTGCCGGTATCGCTTTTCCCAACCCGGTGGGAATGGCGGCCGGGTTCGACAAGGACGGAGAAGTGCCCGATGCCCTGCTGGGACTGGGCTTCGGTTTTGCCGAAGTGGGCTCGATCACCCCTTTGCCGCAGGCCGGCAACCCCAAGCCGCGCCTGTTCCGCCTGGAAGAGGATAAGGCGGTCATAAACCGCATGGGCTTCAACAACGGCGGCGCGCAAGCGGCGGTCTACCGGCTTGAAGCGCGACTCGGGCGCCCGGGCGTCGTCGGCATCAACATCGGGGCGAACAAGGATTCGAACGATCGCGTGGCCGACTATGCCATCATGGCCCGCCTGATGGCGCCGCTGGCGAGCTACCTGGCCGTGAACATCTCCAGCCCGAACACCCCCGGCCTGCGGGCGCTGCAGGACGAATCGGCATTGGTCGGCCTGCTCGACGCCGTCATCGAGGCTCGGGACGCCGCCTGCTCGGAAGCGGTCCGCCCTCCCGTGTTCCTCAAGGTGGCGCCGGATCTCGAGCCTGCGGACATCGATGCGATCGCACGGATCGCAATCGAAAAAGGGCTGGGCGCGCTGATCGTCTCCAACACCACGATCTCACGGCCGGCTCTGGCTTCGGTCCACAGGGATGAAACCGGCGGGCTCTCCGGGGCTCCGCTGCGCGACCTCGCGCAGCAGCGGCTCCGTGACTTCCGGCAGGCGACCGGCGGCGCCGTGCCGTTGATCGGGGTTGGCGGCATCGCTACGGCCGACGATGCCTGGGCGCGGATCAGGGCGGGGGCGAGCCTCGTTCAGCTGTACAGCGCGATGGTCTACGAAGGGCCGCGGATTGCCAGATCGATCGGCAAAGGCCTGCGCGAGCTCATGCGCCGTGATGGTTTCGCCTCGATTGCAGAGGCGGTGGGAAGCGAATAAGCCTGCCCCTGATGTCCGGAAAGCTGATCCTGGGGCTCGCCGCCTCGCTCGTCCTGTCTGGTTGCGCCGGCCTGGTGGCAACCACCTCCCCCACGACCCGTCCCGAAGCGGCGACACCGGCTGCGCCTGCCGTGTTCGATGCCGGGATGGTCAGCGCCGCCGATCCGCGCGCCGCAGAGGCCGGCGCAACGATCCTGGGCCGGGGCGGGAGCGCGACCGATGCGGCCATAGCGACCATGCTGGCTCTCACGGTGGTCGAGCCGCAAAGCTCGGGTATCGGGGGAGGCGGATTCCTTCTTCTGGCGGACGCAGCGGGCGCCGTTCAGTCCCTCGACGGGCGTGAAACGGCACCGCAGGCGGCTACGGCGGACCGCTTTCTCGATGAAACGGGAAAGCCCCTGCCATTTCGCAGTGCCGTCGTCGGTGGCCGCAGCGTGGGCGTGCCCGGCAACATCGCCCTCGCCGCAAAGGCGCATGCCGCGAAAGGCCGCCTGCCCTGGGCGGATCTGTTCCAGCCCGCCATCCAGCTTGCCCGTGACGGGTTCACGCTGACGCCTCGCGGATACCGTTCCTTGTCGAGGCAACCCGATGCGGGGGCTCACGACGAAGAGGCCCGGGCGATTTACTACGGAGCGGACGGAAAGCCGCTCCCGCTCGGCACGACGATCCGCAACCCCGCGCTTGCCCGCACGCTGGAGGAGCTTGCGCGCAACGGCCCGGACGGTTTCTACAAAGGCGAACTGGCGCAGCGGATCGTGGCCGAGGTTGCGGCGGAGACGCCGTCGGACGGAAAGATGACCGAGGCCGACCTGGCGGCGTTCACCGCGCCGGAACGCCCGGCTGTCTGCGGTACTTACCGCGTCTACCGGATATGCGGCATGGGGCCGCCGTCTTCCGGAGCCACGACCGTGCTCGCGGCGCTGATCCAGCTGGAAGGCTTCGATCTTGCTGCCCTCGGGCCGGATTCGCCGGTTGCCTGGCATCTGATCGCGGAGTCCCAGCGGCTGGCCTACGCCGATCGCGACCTGTTCCTGGCCGATCCTGATTTCGTCGACGTGCCGGTAGCGCAATTGCTGGACCGCACGTATCTGCGCCGCCGCGGCGCGCTCATCCAGCCTGACCGGACGATGGAGACAGTGACGGCCGGTCTTCCGACCAGGACCCTCGCGCGCGGAGCGGGATACGAAGAACGCGGCACCACCCATTTCGTCGTGATCGACCGGCAAGGCGAAGTCGCCTCGTGGACGTCGACGATCGAGAGCGCGTTCGGCTCGGGCATCATGGTCGGGGGATTCTATCTCAACAATGAGCTGACGGACTTCAGCTTCGTGCCGCATCGGGACGGTCGCGAGGTGGCGAACCGGGTCGGGGGCGGCAAGCGGCCGCGCAGTTCGATGTCGCCCACCGTCGTCTACGGACCCGATGGCAAGCTGCTCCTCGTCGTCGGCGCCGCTGGCGGCGCGACGATCCCCGTGCAGGTGATCCGTGCGCTGGTGGGCGTGCTCGACTGGAAGCTGCCGGTCGATCGCGCTCTCGCCCTGCCGGTGCTGTTCGCCCCGGGCGACACCGTCACCGTCGAACAGGGGTCGAAGCTGGAGACGATGATCCCGGCGCTCCGGGCGCTGGGCCATGGTTCTGTCCGCGCGGCGGAGATGCCGCTCAAGACCAACGCGGTCCAGGTCATCGACGGGCGCCTCGCCGGGGCCGGGGATCCGCGCTCCGAAGGCGTGGCCATCGCGCAGTAACTTCGCGGCAACCTGCCGCCGCACACAGACGTTCGAAAAGATCAGCCAAAAAGACAGCCGAGAGGATACCGGGCCACTATGGAAATCGCCGACTTCGATCGGAGCCCCAATGTCGTGTCGTTGTTCTTCGCCCGTGCGGATGCACTGGGCGAGGTTCCCATGCTGTGGTCCAAGCAGGGTGGCCAGTGGCGCTGCATCACCTGGGCCGAGGCGGCTCGCCGCGTCAGCCTGATCGCGGCCTCCCTGCGCCGGAACGGCCTGAACGATGGAGACCGCGTGCTCATCGTGGCGGAGAACCGCCCGGAATGGTGCCTGGCCGACATCGGGATCATGGCTGCAGGTTGCGTGACGGTTCCGACCTACACCACCAACACGATGCGCGATCATACCCATATTCTCGAAAATTCGGGTGCTCGCGCGGCCATCGTTTCCACCGAGAAGCTGGCACGTACCCTGCTTCCGGCCGTGGTCCAGACCGACCTGTGCCAGCTGGTGGTGGGCATGGAGACGCTGCCGGCCATGCAGGGCGGTGCCTACGAGACGCTCGCCTGGGAGGATCTGCTGCAGGGAGACGCGGCCGCCGCGCGGGCGGAAGTGGACCAACGGATCGCCGGGATCGGGCGTGGGGACCTGGCATGCGTCATCTACACCAGCGGCACGGGCGGGGCGCCGCGTGGCGTGCGCCAGCATCACGGTATGCTTTTGTGCAATGTCGCGGGCGCGGCCGAGGTGATCGCCGACGATTTCGGCTGGGATCAAGGCGGCCGCTCGGGCCAGGGGCAGCGAGAGATCTTCCTCTCCTTCCTGCCTCTTAGCCATGCCTACGAGCATACCGGCGGGCAGTGGCTGCCGATCGGCCTCGGTGGCGAGATCTACTACTCCGAAGGACTGGAGAAGCTGGCGGCCAATATCGAAGAGGTTCGCCCTACGGTCATGGTGGTGGTGCCGCGCCTGTTCGAGGTGCTGCGTACGCGGATCATGAAGCAGATCGAGAAGCAGGGCGCCGTGGCCAGCCGGCTGATGGACTGGGCCATCGCGGGGGGCGTGCGCAGCCAGTCGGGCAAGCCCGGTCTGCTTGATCGCCCGCTGGATATCCTGCTCGAACGCACGCTGCGGCCCAAGGTGCGGGCACGCTTCGGCGGCCGGATCAAGGCGCTCGTGTCGGGAGGAGCGCCGCTGAACCCGGAAATTGGCGTGTTCTTCGAAGCGATGGGGCTGACGTTGCTGCAGGGGTACGGACAGACCGAAGCCGGCCCGATCATCAGCTGCAACCGGCCGGCGGCGGGCGTGAAGTTCAGCACGGTCGGCCCGCCGCTGCGGGGGGTGGAGCTGAGGATCGCCGACGATGGCGAGATCCTCGTCCGGGGCGAGCTCATCATGTCCGGCTACTGGCAGAACGAGGCGGCGAGCGCGAACGTCCTCAAGGACGGCTGGCTGCACACAGGAGACATCGGCTTTATCGACGAGCGTGGCCGCATCGCCATTACGGATCGCAAGAAGGACATGATCGTCAACGACAAGGGAGACAACGTCTCCCCGCAGAAGGTGGAGTCGATGCTCACGCTCCAGCCAGAGATCGCGCAGGCCATGGTTTCGGGTGATCGCCGCCCGTACATCGTGGGACTGATCGTACCGGACGCGGATTGGGCCTTTCAATGGTCCCGGGAGAATGGGGAGACGTTCGATTTCCGCAGGCTGCAGGATCTTCCCGCTTTCCGCGCCGCCATCCGCGGTGCGATCGACCGGGTGAACGCCGAACTCTCCGTCATCGAGAAGGTGCGCCAGTTCACCTTCGCCGATGAACCGTTCTCCATCGAGAACGAGGAGATGACACCCAGCCTGAAGATCCGGCGGCACAAGCTGAAAGACCGGTATGGCGCTCGTGTGGACGCACTGTACCGGGCTTGAGGAAACGGTCGCGCGGCTGCTGCGTTGACGGGCCGAACGTCAACGATAGCGAGTGCGCGATGCGTGCCTTCCCGTGCCCTAACTGCAGCCGCCTCAACCACTTCGAGGTGCGGGTCTGTCCCGGCTGCGCGGCGACGCTGGGCTATGATCCGGCCATCGACGGTTTTCGCTTCCTGGCGGACGAGGCGACCGTGTGGAAGGATGAAGCCGGAAGCGTCGCGTCGGTCGTCGTGTGTGCCAACAACAACGACTACCAGATCTGCAACTGGCTGGTGGGCACCAACGACTGGACGCCCATGTGCCGCGCCTGTCGGCACAACCGCACCATACCGGACCTTACCCAACCTTCAGTCCCGCCGCGCTGGAGCAAGATCGAGGCTGCGAAGCGACGGCTCTTCCACACCCTGATGAAGCTCGGGCTTCCGCTGGACACCAAGGCGCAGGAGGCCGCCGGGACGGCATCCGGGGTACAGGGCCTCGCCTTCGACTTCCTTTACGACGCGGCGGCGGAACGGGCGGGGAGCCACCGGATCTTCACCGGCCATGACGGGGGCGTGATTACCCTGAACCTGATCGAAGCCGATGATTCGCAGCGCGAGCGCATGCGCAGCGCGATGGGGGAACCGTACCGCACACTGCTGGGGCACTTCCGGCATGAAGTGGGGCACCACTTCTGGTCGCGCCTTGTCGAGACCGACGAGGCCGAGCTGGACGCGTTCCGCTCGCTCTTCGGCGATGAGCGCATCGATTACCAGCAGGCGCTAAAAGCGCATTATGGCGAACAGGAAGCGAAGGTCTGGTCGAACGACTATGTCAGCTACTACGCGACCGCGCACCCCTGGGAGGATTTTGCGGAAACGTTTGCGCACTACCTCCACATCGTCGACGTCCTGGCTACCGCAAAAGGCTTCGATCTGACCTTTGCGCCCTTTCCCAACGCGCCAGGCGACAGCGGGCTGCAGCTGGATATGGATCCCTATACGGCAGACGCCCGCACTCTCGTGCGGGCGATGAAGCCGCTGTCCTTTGCCATGAACGCCATGAACCGTTCGATGGGCCAGCCGGACCTCTATCCCTTCCACCTGTCGGACACGGTCGTCGGCAAGGTGGACTACGTCCGCAAGCTGGCCTGCAAGGCCCGGGCCGTTCCGGGCCGGGCCCTGATGGCGAACGGTTAGATCAGGCCGGCGAGAGGGCTGGAGGGATCGGCGTAGCGGCGCTGTCCCATGCGGCCGGCGAGATAGGCATGACGGCCCGCCTCCACCGCAAGCCTCATTGCTTGGGCCATGCGGACCGGGTCTTTCGCTTCCGCGATGGCGGTGTTCATCAGCACGCCGTCGCAGCCAAGCTCCATCGCCACGGCTGCTTCGGACGCCGTTCCCACGCCCGCGTCCACAAGCACCGGCACCTTCGCGCCTTCGACGATCAGGCGCACGGTTACCTTGTTCTGGATGCCCAGTCCGGAGCCGATCGGTGCGCCCAGCGGCATCACGGCGACCGCTCCGGCGTCCTCAAGCTGCCGGGCGGCGATCGGATCGTCCACGCAGTAGACCATCGGAAGGAAGCCTTCCTTGGCGAGAATCTCCGTGGCCTTCAGCGTCTCGCGCATGTCGGGATAAAGCGTGCGCGCCTCGCCCAGGACTTCCAGCTTCACGAGATCCCAACCGCCCGCCTCGCGCGCGAGCCGCAGGGTGCGGATGGCGTCCTCGGCGGTGAAGCAACCTGCCGTATTGGGCAGGTAAGTGATCTTCTTTGGGTCGATGAAGTCCGTCAGCATCGGCGCCTTTGGATCGGACACGTTCACCCGGCGTACCGCCACCGTGACGATTTCCGCGCCGGATGCTTCCACTGCGGCGGCGTTCTGCGCGAAATCCTTGTACTTGCCTGTGCCCACGATCAGGCGCGAGGTGAAGGTTCGTCCTGCAACGGTCCAGGTGTCGGCGGAAGTATCAGTCACGAAGCGCGTCCTTTCGGGAAGCGGAAGATCAGGAAGGGCGAAGAGGGGAAGGCTCAGCCGCCACCGACGAAGTGAACGATCTCCAGCACGTCGCCGTCGGTGAGCGTCACGTCGCCGAGCGTGGAGCGCGGGGCGATCTCGCCGTTGCGCTCGACCGCAACTTTCTTCGGATCGAGCCCGATGGCGGCGACAAGGTCGGCGACGCTGGAGCCGGCAGGAACGCGACGGGAGTCGCCGTTGACGGTAAGCAGGAGTTCGTCAGCCATGTGCGGCGAAATAGCGTTCAGCCGCCGCGGTGCAAGTTCCGAATGTGCGCGTAAGCCACCAGGGACACGCCGATGATCGTCAGCACGGTTTCCGCAGGGCCATGGCCAACCGCCAGAGCAAGCCCCATCAGGCCAAGACCTGCGCCGCCGATGACCAGGGGCGCGAGCTTGCCATGGCGCGCCACCCCGAATCCCAGCGAAACAAGGCCGACGACCAGCGCCAGCCCTAAGCCGATTCGGTGAATTTCCGGTGCCAGCAGCACCTCGCCGCCAAGTCCAAGTATGCCGACGAGCAGCACGCCAAGAATGCAGTGGACCGCACAAAGGCCGCTGAGGATGATTCCGGCGCGGTCGAGGCGGTCACGAAGTGCAAGGATGGCTGTGCGCATGAAGGCCATGTATGTGATGTTGTATCATTATTCAAGCCCGGACTCAGCAGGGGCACATCCGGTCGACGCAGCCCTTGCGCTCTTCGTCGCGAAACCGCAGGGGAGGGGTGTGCCGGAAAAAGAAGCGGAAACATGAGAGTGAATGACGGGCGCCCGATCATCGGGACCAGTGACGACATAATCGCAATGGTACGTTGGCTGCTCTTCGTGGCGGTGCTCGTCATCCTCATTGTGGCGGTGGGGGGCATAACGCGCCTCACCGAATCGGGACTGTCCATCACAGAGTGGAAACCGATAACGGGTGCGATCCCGCCCCTCACGGAGGTCCAGTGGGAGGCGGAATTCGCGCGCTACAAGCAGATCCCGCAGTACGTCGATGTAAACGGCCCGGCGGGAATGACGCTCGCGCAGTACAAGTTCATCTACTTCTGGGAGTGGGTCCACCGCCTGCTGGCGCGCGTGATCGGGTTAGCCTTCGCAATTCCCCTGGCGTGGTTCTGGTATCGGCGCACGATCCCTGGCGGATACAAGCCGCGCCTTGTCGCCCTGCTGGCGCTTGGCGGCCTGCAGGGGGTGGTGGGATGGTGGATGGTGTCCTCCGGCCTCAGTCCGGAGGCGCTGGATCGGGTCAGCCACTTCCGCCTCGCCGCACACCTGCTGGTGGCGCTGTTTACTCTTGCCGGGCTGGTCTGGACCGCGCTTGACCTCAGGGGCTTGAAGCGGGGCGAACCGCGCGCCCGACTGACCGCCTTCGGTGCGCTGGCGCTGGGCGTGCTGGCGCTGCAGCTCTTCATGGGAGCGATGGTGGCGGGGCTGCGCTCCGGCTATGTAGCCGGTGCCGGATGGTGGAACTGGGACGCCTGGCCGCTGATGCAGGGCAGCTTCTTCCCCGAAGGTGTCGAATGGGCACGTGGCGCGCTGTCGGCACTGGTCAACGATCCTTACCTCACGCATTTCGTCCACCGCTGGTGGGCCTGGGTGGTCGTGCTCATCCTCGTCGTGATGGGCCGCAAGCTGCGGGCACGGCGGCAGCGATTGGTCTCCGTCGCGGTGCACAGCGCGTTCGGCCTGCAGGTCCTGCTCGGCATCTTCACAGTCTGGTCGGGCCTGACGCTCTGGATCGCCGTCGCGCACCAGCTGTGCGGTGCGCTACTGGTGGCCGCAACCGTTTGGGGGGCTCACGCCCTGGGCCGCCGAGTGTGAAGGGTGCGCTCATCTGGTGTCCGTTCCCGGATGAGACGGCGGCGCTGGCGGCCGTGGACACGTTGCTCCACGAAGGGCTGGTCGCCTGCGGCAATCTCGTTCCTGGCATGACCAGCGTCTTTATCTGGAATGGCGAGCGGTGCACCGCCCGTGAGGTCGGTGCGCTGTTCAAGACCACGGACGACCGGCTTGAGGAGGCGATCACCCGTCTCGGACAAGTGCATCCCTACGACGAACCGGCCGTTTTCGGCTGGGTGTGCGATGGGACCGCTCCCGCAACGCTGTCCTGGCTCGCCGGAGCGGTGGCAAAGGCGTAAGGTATTATTTTACCTCCCAGGAGAGCCGCGGATTGCTTGACTTGGCGCCCTGTTTCGACGATTTGGCCGCCTTCCGCGCCTTCAGGGATTCGATTCCGTGGCTGGCGCTCGAATTATAGGGATAGACCAGCCATGAAGGCGCTCACGAAGGTCACCCGGTCGATCAAGCCGGCCGAGGTGGAAAAGAAGTGGCATCTGATCGATGCCGAAAATCTGGTCGTCGGCCGTCTCGCCGTCGTCATCGCGGACCTGCTGCGCGGCAAGCACAAGCCGAGCTTCACCCCGCACGTCGACTGCGGCGATCACGTCGTCGTGATCAACGCGGAGAAGGTTCGCTTCACCGGCAACAAGCTCAAGCAGCAGACCTACTACAAGCACACCGGTTATGCCGGCGGCATCAAGGAAGTCACCGCGGACAAGGTTCTTGCCGGTCGCTTCCCCGAGCGCGTGCTCGAGAAGGCTGTCGAGCGCATGATCCCGCGCGGCCCGCTCGGCCGTGACCAGATGCGCGCACTGCACATCTATGCCGGCACCGAGCACCCGCACGGTGGCACTCAGCCCGAAGCGCTCGACGTCGCTTCCATGAACCGCAAGAACAAGGTGGGCGCATAATGTCCGACAACGAAACCGTGCAGAGCCTGTCCGACCTCAAGGACATCGCCGGCAACGTCACCGTTGCTGACGAGACTGTCACCGCCGCTCCCGTCTCGAACGCTCCGCTGCGCGAGCAGCAGATCGACGCGCAGGGCCGCGCCTACGCAACCGGCCGCCGCAAGGACGCCGTTGCCCGCGTGTGGATCAAGCCCGGCTCGGGCAAGATCATCGTCAACGGCCGTGACCAGGAAGTCTACTTCGCGCGTCCGACCCTGCGCCTCGTGATCAACCAGACCTTCCAGGTCGCTGGCCGCGAAGAGCAGTACGACGTGATCGCCACCGTCAAGGGCGGCGGTCTCTCGGGTCAGGCCGGCGCCGTAAAGCATGGCATCGCACAGGCTCTCGCCAAGTACGAGCCGGCCCTGCGTGCCGCCGTCAAGGCCGCCGGCTTCCTCACCCGCGACCCGCGCGTTGTCGAGCGTAAGAAGTACGGCCGCGCCAAGGCACGTCGCAGCTTCCAGTTCTCGAAGCGCTGATCGCTTCAAGGGCTTCGGCTTGCAAAAAAGGGGTCGCGGGAAACCGCGGCCCCTTTTTTCATGCCGGCGCAGCCCTGGTCGACAAAGGCCGGCTCCGGAGAGCCGGCGAAGAAGCCGGACCCGGCCTCAGTACATGTGCTGGCCGCCGTTGATGCTCAGCGTGGAGCCGGTCACGAAGGCTGCATTCTCGGAGCAGAGGAAAGCGCAGCCGCGAGCGATTTCGTAGGCGCTGCCCAGCCGGCCGACCGGTATTTTGGCGACGATCTTCTCCAGCACCGGTGCGGGCACGGCTGCGACCATGTCCGTGTCGATGTAGCCGGGGGCGATGGCGTTCACCGTGATGCCGTACTTCGCACCCTCTTGGGCAAGAGCCTTGGTGAATCCGTGGATGCCGCTCTTGGCTGCGGCATAGTTTACCTGGCCGTACTGTCCGGCCTGGCCGTTGATCGATCCAATGTTCACGATGCGGCCCCAACCGCGGTCTCGCATCCCGGGAAACGTCGCCTTGGCGGTGTTGAAGCACCCGCCCAGATTGATGCGCATGACGTCATTCCAGTCGTCGAAGCTCATCTTGTGGAGAACGCCGTCGCGGGTGATGCCGGCGTTGTTTATGACGATGTCGATCGCGCCCACGTCCGCTGCGATGCGAGCGCAGCTCTCCTGCGTCGCATCGAAGTCGCCCACATCGAACTTGTAGGCCGGGATGCCGGTCCTCTCGGTGAAAGCCCGCGCCTTTTCATCGTTGCCGGCGTAGTTCGCCACCACCGTGTGTCCACGCTCCTTCAGAGCAAGGGAGATGGCCTCGCCTATACCCCTCGTGCCACCCGTGACGATTGCAACGCGCGCCATTCGTAACCCTTCCGTGTCTGAAGATCGACCGAGAGCACAAGGCTATGGAAGGATTATGACGGCGGCAAGACCATCACTTGATCAATTTCCCACGAACGTCATTGCATGTCCTGCAACCGGTGGCCTGCTCAGAACTTGAACTGAGTTCCTACATAGACCGCCTGGCTGTCCTGCTTGCCATCGGTCAGCGGGACGAGCCGCTCGCGGTCCTGGGAGTAGCGTACGCCTGCAGTGACATCGAGATTCTCTGTCACGCGGTAAGCGCCGCCGAAGTCGACCTCGCCGCCATCGACGGCGAAAGTTCGCGGCGCGCGCCCTGCAGCCTTCTTCTCATCGATCGAGATCCGGGGCGAGAAACGCGATTCGTCCTTGCGGCTGCTGCCGGGCGAGAGGCTGAAGCGCTTGAGATCGGGCAGCTGCGCCAGGGGGCGGGCAGGCGCCTGAGGGACCAGGTTCTGCGCGAAGTTCTGATACCCGCGCGAGACGCCGAGATTGAACGCGGTGGGCGCCATGTGGAGGCGATCAGCCGGTGCCGGGGACGACGAGGAGGGCGCGCGTCCCCTGACGATGATCGCCTGTGCCGCCTCGGGATCGACGCGGACCGCGACCGTCACCGCGCGGTCCGGCCGGTTGGGAGTTCCGGCGGGCGTGAAGGGAAAAAGCTGTCCCTTGGCAAGCGAGCGCATCGATATGGCGCGGGAGAGATTCTCCTGCGTCGTCTCACTCGCCAGCGGATCGATTTCCCCGCCACTCCGCGCGGAGGTGCCCTGCGTGAAATCGGCGGAGAACGCGAGCACCGCGCTCGGCAGGGCCAGAAGGCATACACAACCGGCCAGCAGCAGGCTGCCCTTCATGCCACCTCGTGTCGCTGCCGCTCGTTCGCTGTTCATTTCCAGACCTGCCGCCTCTCACCGGCCGCCCATCCCCGGTGCGACCATGAGCTCCCGTTCAACACCGAGCGATGTTAACACGGGCTGATCGCCTCGAAAAGCCGGGTTCAACCCTCGCCGCGGACGTTCAGCGACGGCTAAGCCGCCCGGTGCTTGATCGTGCTGCGGCAAGCCGCTCTTGCCGCTGGGCCAACGGCGGTTATAGAGGCGTCTTGACGACAGGTTCGGTATGGCCGTGCCTGCAGCCTCTGACAGCGGATTTGGGAACGAACATGACAGGCAGCACCGACAAGGGCCTCTTCACCGCGCGCACGCTGGCTTCCAGGGGCACTGCCCTCGGCTTCGGCGCTGTGGCTGCACTGGCGCTCGCCGGATGCGGCGGCGGGGAGAAGCGCGAAGTGGCCGCGCTGGCGCCCTCGCAGGTGACGACGATCGGGGTGAACAGCTACCTCTGGCGCGCGAGCCTCGATTCGGTGTCCTTCATGCCGCTCCTCCAGTCCGACAGCGCGGGCGGCGTCATCATCACCGACTGGTACGTGAATCCGAAGGCCCCGACGGAGCGGGTGAAGGTGTCGATCGCTATCCTGGACCAGGATCTGCGCGCCGATGCGCTGCGGGTGACGGCGGTGCGCGAAGTGCAGCAGGGCGGCAGCTGGGTACCTGCGCCGGTGCAGGCCGCGACGGTCCAGAAGCTTGAGGACATCATCCTTACCCGAGCCCGTGACCTTCGCCGCGATTCGATCGGCGGCTGATCCTTAGACTCTAGACCAAAGATGCGGGCCGCGTGCGCGCAGGAGATCATACTGAAATGACCGAGCGGTTCGATCCCGCACAGGCGGACACGCGCTGGCAGGCTGCGTGGGACGAAGCGCAGAGCTTCCGCGCCGATGATACCTCGACCAAACCTCGCAGCTACGTCCTTGAGATGTTCCCGTATCCTTCGGGCCGCATCCATATCGGCCACGTGCGCAACTACACGATGGGCGACGTGCTGGCGCGCTACAAGCGGATGAAGGGCTTCGAAGTCCTCCACCCGATGGGCTGGGACGCCTTCGGCATGCCGGCAGAGAATGCAGCGATGGAAAAGGGCGTCCACCCCGGCGGCTGGACGCGTGAGAACATCGCCAACATGAAGGCGCAGTTGAAGCGCCTCGGCTTCGCGCTCGACTGGAGCCGCGAGATCGCAACGTGCGAGCCCGAATACTATGGGCAGGAACAGTCGCTGTTCCTTGATCTTTACGAACACGGCCTGGTCTATCGCAAGGAATCGGCGGTCAACTGGGATCCGGTCGACCAGACGGTGCTCGCCAACGAACAGGTGATCGACGGGCGTGGATGGCGTTCGGGCGCGCTGGTGGAGAAGCGCAAGCTCTCCCAGTGGTTCCTCAAGATCACCGACTTTGCAGAGGAACTGCTCGAAGGCCTCTCCACACTGGATAAGTGGCCCGAGAAGGTCCGTACGATGCAGGAGAACTGGATCGGCAAGTCGCAGGGCCTGCAGTTCAGCTTCGATCTTTCGACGGGCGGCAAGGTCGAAGTCTACTCGACCCGGCCCGACACGATCTTCGGCGCAAGCTTCGTCGCCGTCGCCGCCGATCACCCGATCGCCCAAGGCGCGGCTGTCGGTCGCCCCGAGGTCGAGGAATTCATCGCGCTGTGCAAGCAGGGCGGCACCACCGCGGCAGAGTTGGAAACCGCGGAGAAGCTGGGCTTCGACACCGGCATCACCGCGAAGCACCCCTTCACTGGTGCCGCGCTTCCGGTCTTCATCGCGAACTTCGTGCTGATGGAGTACGGCACGGGCGCGGTCATGGCGGTTCCCGGCCACGACCAGCGCGATTTTGAATTTGCGACCAAGTACGCCCTCCCGATCGTGCGCGTCGTCGCACCGAGCGCTGAGGAAGCCGACAAGCCCTTCGCGGGCGAGGCCGAGACGGGCGACGGCGTTCTCGTCAATTCCGATTTCCTCAACGGCATGTCCGTAGCCGATGCCAAGGCCGCCGTGATCGGGCGCGCCGAAAGCGAAGGCTGGGGCTCGGGCCAGACGGTGTGGCGCCTGCGCGACTGGGGCGTCTCGCGCCAGCGTTACTGGGGCACGCCGATCCCGTTCATCCACTGTGAAGTCTGCGGCGTGGTGCCGGTGCCGAAGAAGCACCTGCCGGTGACCCTCCCCGAGGACGTCGATTTCCAGACGCCCGGCAACCCGCTGGTGCGCCACCCTACCTGGAAGCACGTGGACTGCCCGCAGTGCGGCCATGCGGCCCGCCGCGAAACCGACACGCTCGACACCTTCGTCGACAGCTCGTGGTACTTCCTGCGCTTCGCCAGCCAGCCTGACGACCGCCCGTTCGACCCCGCAAGAATCGCCGAGTGGCTACCGGTAGAACAGTACATCGGCGGCATTGAGCACGCGATCCTGCACCTGCTCTATGCCCGCTTCTGGACCCGGGCGCTTGCGCGCATAGGCAAGATCGAGGTCAAGGAACCGTTCGGCAGCCTGTTCACGCAGGGCATGGTCACGCACGAGACCTACAGCCGCATCAACGATGCGAACGGCCAGCCGGTGTTCTTCTCGCCCGGCGAAATCGACCGCACCGGCGAAGGCGCGACGCTCAAGGCCGATGGGGCGCCCGTCGACGTGGGTCGCGTCATCAAGATGTCGAAGTCGAAGAAGAACGTGGTCGATCCCGACGAGATCGTCGCCACCTACGGCGCCGACGCGATCCGCTGGTTCATGCTCTCCGACAGCCCGCCGGAACGCGACTTGCCCTGGTCGGAAGCGGGCATCGAAGGATGCGGCCGCTTCGTGCAGCGCTTGTGGCGCCTTTTCGGCCAGTATGATGCGGGTGCGACGGGCGAGGACAAGGCGCTTGACCGCAAAGTTCACCAGACGGTCGATGCCGCCGCCCGCGACATCGAATCGCTCGGCTTCAACAAGGCCGTGGCGCGCATCTACGAACTCACCGGGGCTATTGAAAAGGCAACCCCTTCGGCTAGCCGATCCAGCGCGATCCGCACGCTGCTGCTGCTTGTCTCGCCGATGATGCCGCACCTTGCGGAAGAAGCCTGGGCAGGCATCGGAGAGGGCCTGATCGCTGACGCCGCCTGGCCGGAAGTTGACCCGGCACTGCTGGTGGACGATGAGGTCACCGTGGCGGTTCAGGTCAAAGGCAAGCTGCGCGATACTCTTACCGTTGCCAAGGGCACTTCCAGGGAGGACCTCGAGGCGCTTGCCCTGGCGAGCGAGAAGGTGCAGCGTGCGCTGGATGGTGCGGAAGTGCGCAAGGTGATCGTTGTGCCTGATCGATTGGTGAATCTCGTCGCGTGAAGGCTCTCGTCGCTCTCACCGGTGCCGTGCTCCTGGCGGGTTGCGGGCTTCAGCCGATGTATGCCGGCGGGGGCAGCGGTGTCGTTGCCCGTGGACTGGCCGACGTGCAGGTTTCCGCGATTGAGGGGCGTGCGGGATGGCTCGTGCGCAACGCCCTTGTCGATGAACTCGGCGTTGGCGCGGGCAACGGCAGTGCCGCGCGCTACCGCCTCGATGTGCGTCTCGACGATCGGCTGGAAAGCTTTGCGCTGCTGTCGGACGACACCGTCGGCCGGGAGCGGCGCACCCTGCGAGCCCGCTACCAGTTGGTCGAGGTCGGCAGCGGGGAGATCGTGCTGGACCAGACGGCAGGATCCGATGCCGGCATCGATGTCGTGTCGTCGGACTACGCGACTATCGCCGCGGAACAGACCGCTCTGGAAAACATGGCAAAAGAGGTGGCGAACCGTATCGTCACCAATGTTGCGCTGCGTCTGCGCGGCGACACCAGCCAGTAAGCCGCGGTGAAGGCCACCCAAAAGGATTTTGCGAGCCTTGCGCAGCGGGCGGCCCGCGATGGGCGGGTGTTCTTCTTCTGCGGCCCCGACGAGGCCGGTGCCGCCGATGCGGCGGAAAAGATCGCTGCCCTGCTGCCCGACGCGGGCGAGCGCATCGAGATGGCAGGTGCGGAACTGCGCCGGGATCCGGTCAGGCTGGGAGACGAGGCGCGCTCCACCTCCCTGTTCGGCGGTGCCCGCCACATCTGGGTGCGTGCGCAGGGCGACGAAGCTCACGACGCCGTACAGGTGCTGTTCGAGAACGAGGTCGAGGGATGCCCGGTCCTGATCGTGGCCACCGGCGCTACGGACAAATCGCGTACAGCCAAGCTTCTAGCGGCGCGGCCGGATGGTCTGGTGGCGATGTTCTACCCACCCGATCTGAACTCGGCCACCGCCTCGGTGCGCGCAATGGCAAACGGGGCGGGCCTGAAGCTGGGCAGCGAAATAGCCGAGCGTATCGCGCGCGGAGCCGGTCTCGACACCCGGCTGGCCCGATCGGAAGTGTCCAAGCTCGCCCTCTACCTGGATGCGTCGCCCGAAACGCCGCGCCCGGTGACGAGTGCCGACCTCGATGCGATCGGCGCTTCCACGGAGGATGACGGCTTTGGATCCCTGGTCGACGCCGTCCTCTCCGGACGCCGCGAGGCCGTCGGTCCCGAATTCAGGCGGATGCGCGAGCAAGGCATGAACCCGGTCGGGCTGCTGCTCGCCTTTGAGCGCCGGGTCGCTCAACTGGCGGCGCTCAATGCCCGGATGGGGGGCAGTCGCGATGTGTCCGGCTTCCTCAAGGCTGAAGCGGCCGCGCGGCGCATCTTCTGGAAGGACCAGCCGGCGCTGGGGGCTCAGCTCCAGCTCTGGAGAGGCCCGCGCCTGGAGAGGCTCGTGGCCCGGCTGGTTGCTCTCCACCAGAATCTCCTGGCCAATAGCCAGGATGGAGAGCTTCTATTGTCCAAAGGCCTGCTTACAATCGCGCGGTCGGCTCGTCCCAAAACCCGTTGAGAGTGGGGGGGCGCGGCCTGATGCACGCGCCTCTGTACTGACCGTCTTTGCAGCAATGCTGGAAGGCCAGGGCTTGGACGGCGCGTAGCGGCAGCCTGCTTCAGGAGACGCTAACGTGAGTTCGCCAATCGCGGTGCCGCCGTCATGAATGCGCCCTTCGAACCGCGCGTGCTCGCGAATTCCGGAGTGATCGCCGATGACCTGATCGTCGCACCTTCACGGCAGCGACGACGCCTCCAGTGTTACGCCACCCTGGTCGCGGGCGATATCGTGGCCATCTTCGCCGCGTTTCTCGCCGTCGGCTACCTCCTGACGGGATTGCCCGGCCTGCGCGAGGGTGCGATTCATGGTCAGCTGATTCTCCCGATCTACCTTGCGCTCGCGCTTTACAACGGGGCGTACTCCGCCGCGGCGCTTCAGGAGCCATGGAAGGGGATCTGGCGCGCATTCGTGGCAATCATGATCGGCGTCGTCGCGCTGGTCTTCATTCAATTCCTGATCCGACCGCAGACGGACCTGTCCCGCTCGGCGTTCAACGGAGGCGCCATCGCGGCGATGGTGTTCACGGCGTCGATGCGGCTGCAATTGCGGGCTTTCATCCGCTGGCGTTGCGGGATGAGCATCCTCAACGAACTCATCATCGATGATGGCGGCCCTCAGGTGCACATCCGTGGTGCCATCCGGATTTCAGCCGCGGCCATGGGGCTCCGGCCCAACCTCAACGACCCTCACGCACTGGACCGCATCGGCCTCGTCCTTCGCAACATCGATCGCGTGATCGTCAGCTGCCCCGTTGGTCGCCGGGTGGAGTGGGCAAGGATGCTCAAGGGGGCCAACATCGACGGGGAGGTGCTGGACAACGAAGTCGCCCGCCTCGGGGCGCAGGGTGCGCGGGTGGTCGGCAAGCACGGACTTCTGATGGTTTCCGCCGGTCCTCTGGGGCTTCGCGACAGGGCGATAAAGCGGCTGTTCGACGTGGCTTTTGCCGGTACGGCCATACTGATCCTGTCCCCGCTTCTCTTCGTCGTCTCGATGGCCGTGAAGCTGCAGGACGGTGGCCCGGTGTTCTTCAGGCAGCGCCGGATGGGGAGGGGTAATCGCTTCTTCACCATGTACAAGTTCCGGTCGATGACGACAGGCTTGTGCGACCTCAACGGCAACGTCTCCGCGTCGCGCGACGATCGGCGCGTCACCCGGGTGGGAGGCTTCATCCGCCGCACCAGCATCGACGAGCTTCCGCAGCTGTTCAACGTGCTGCTGGGGGACATGAGCCTTGTCGGCCCCCGCCCCCATGCAACGGGTTCGCTGGCGGGCGACAAGCTGTTCTGGGAAGTCGATCTGCGGTACTGGCAACGCCACGGCCTGAAGCCCGGACTATCCGGACTGGCGCAGGTTCGCGGTTTCCGGGGTGCCACCGATCACGAAGAGGATCTGGTGAATCGGCTACAGGCTGATCTGGAGTATCTGGAGGGGTGGACGATCATGCGCGATCTGCAGATCGTCTTCCTCACCCTTCGCGTGCTGGTTCACGACAAGGCGTTCTGAGCCAACAGGGCCTGCCGGGCAGGATCGTCAGTTGCCGCCTTGCTTGGGGACGGAGAACGTACCCGAAACGCGGCCGCCCGGTCCCGCCGAAGCTGTGGATACGCCGCTGTTCAGATCGACGACGAGGCGACCCCCGCGCAGGACATCGCCGTTGCTGCGCTTGATCGTGGCATTCCCCGTCATCGTGATGATCTTCTGGTTGAAGTCGTAAATGCCGACATCGCCTGTTGCGGTTTCGTTGGGACGCGAAACGGTCACGCCGCCGCTCGCGGTGATCCGCTGGATCTGCATCGACCCTTGATTCGTGAAGTTCACCACGGTCCGAGCCGCACGCAGGCGCAGGTCGGCCTGCTTGACATCCACATTGCCGGACAGGATGACCCGGTCCTGCCTGTCTTGCAGTTCGATGCGATCCGCGGCGTAATCCACCGGCGCGTTGGAGTTGTGGCCCGAGAAAACCTGCGCCCCCAGCTGCTGCGATCCTGCCAGGGCGGCAAGGGCGAGCGCAGGAAGCGCAATCGCGATGCGGGGCAGCGTCTTTGAGGCGGTCATCGGGGTATCCTGAGTTTTCCGGGAGTCATGTGCAGGCGCGCATTCCCCTCCAGCGTCACGGTGCGGTTTTCGAGATCGGCCTTCATGGAGTCGGCACGAAACGTGCCGGTCGGCACCGTACCGTTAACCCCGCCGGACGCTATCGCAATCTGCTTGTTCACGTCCACGGCGACATTGCTCGTGGTCATGCTGTAGCCGTCGGGAGCGGCGAACTTCACCGGTCCTTCAACGGCGAGCTGTTCGCGTTCGTAGTTGTACGCGCCGCGCGGAGCGACGATCCGGGCCGGTCCGTCGTTGAGGTTGAGCAGTGCCTGCAGTTCCAGCATCTCGACGATCGGAGTGGCGGCGGATTTCTGCACCGCACTGCCGGACTTCACCACGAAATCGCGGTTCTTGTTGTCCTTTCCGCGATAGGCTGCCGCATCGGCCCGCAACCGCTCGTTGGTGACGGCGACCTTGTTGCGGTCCAGCAGGAAGCTGATTTCGCCCCGGGGAGAAAGGGGCACGAGGATCATCACCGCCGCGATCAGGCCGATGCCCGCAGGCAGGATCTTGGCCAAAAGCGCCACCAGCCGGTCATGCGAACCGCCCGGCGCGGCGAATTGCCGGCGACGATTACGGATCTGAACGGCTTCGACGGACATGACGGATCACACAACTCCCGAAAGGGCGATCAGGCTGCTTCGTGGCTGAAGATGTCGTGCTCGGGCCAGCCGGCAAGGTCCAGACGCGCGCGCGCCGGGAGGAAATCGAAACAGGCCTGGGCGAGTTCCGTCCGGTTTTCCCGGGCGAGCCGGGTCACGAGGATTTCGTGCATGGCATGCAGGTGCCGCACGTCGGACGCGGCGTATTCCTTCTGCGCATCGGTCAGTTCCGCAGCGCCCCAGTCGCTCGACTGCTGCTGCTTGGACACTTCCTTGCCAAGGAGTTCGCGCACGAGATCCTTGAGGCCGTGGCGGTCGGTGTAGGTGCGCACGAGCTTGCTGGCGATCTTCGTGCAGAAGACGGGCGCGGCCGTGACGCCGAGGTAATGCTCGATCGCGGCCAGGTCGAACCGCGCGAAGTGGTAGAGCTTCAGGCGCTGCGGGTCGGCCAGCACGGCCTTGAGGTTTGGGGCATCGTACGTGCTGTCGACGCCGAAGCGGACAAGATGCTCGTCCCCTCGGCCATCGGAGATTTGCACGACACACAACCGGTCACGAGCCGTGATGAGGCCCATGGTTTCGGTGTCGATTGCGACGGTACCCGGCGCCAGGACGCCTTCGGGGAGATCTTCTTCGTGGAGATAGACAGCCATGATCCGGAAATGCTTAGGGACTGGCCGGGGCTTTCGCAATGGCGCGGCTCGCTCCGGGATGGTTTTTCCAGGAGGTCGGCATGACGGCAACACAGAACAGGCAGAGCGTTCCCGCCAGTTGGGCAGCGGCGCTGCGCCCTGTGCTCGACGCGCCGGAGGCCCGCAGCTTGAGTGAATGGCTCGAGGCGGAGGAAGCAGCGGGCAAGCGGATTCACCCAGCACGGGACTTGCGGCTTCGCGCGCTCGAACTGACGCCCCTTGATGCCGTGCGCGTCGTGATCCTGGGGCAGGACCCCTACCACGGACCGGGACAGGCGCATGGCCTGTCGTTCTCAGTGCAGCACGGCGTTCGTACACCGCCCTCGCTGAAGAACATCTACAAGGAACTGGCCGCCGACTGCAGCGTGCAGCCTCCCGCGCACGGCAATCTGGAGCACTGGGCGCGACAGGGCGTGCTGTTGCTGAACAACGCCCTCACCGTCGAGGAGGGCCGCGCCGGATCGCATCAGAAGCGTGGCTGGGAAGCCATCACCGATGCGGCTGTGGCGGCTGTGGCTGCGAAGCCGGAGCCCTGCGTCTTCCTGCTCTGGGGCAATCACGCTCAGAAGAAGGCCCTCAGCGTTCCGGGACTGGCGGATAGCCACCACCTGGTGCTGACCGCACCTCACCCAAGCCCGCTGTCCGCGCACGCCGGCTTCTTCGGATGCCGCCATTTCAGCAAGGCCAACGCATTCCTGAAGGCGCACGGGCGCGGAACGATCGATTGGCAGGATCAGGCGGCCGGTCCCGGCACGGCATCGTCCATAACGTAGTGATTCATAGACCCTGCGGTCGTCAAATCCCCGAAACAGGCGCGGAACTTGCCAAAGGCTTCGAGGTCGCGAGCTGCCTCGTGCGCTTCCAGCGAGGTCCAGATGACGTTGAAGGTGAAGCGGGAAGAGTTCTCGACGCCGCGGCCGAACCGTACGGAGACGACGCCGTCACAGGCGGCGAGGTGTGCGATGCCGGCGCTCCGCATGGCGGCGGCGAACTCATCCTCGGAGCCCGTACGAACTTCGATCTCCGCGATTTCAAGCAGCATTGATGTCTCCCTTGCCAGGACGAAGAAGCCGTGAGCTCTGCTGCGGGTCAAGGCGCGCACGCAAGTGATCGCCGGTGCGGCCGTTTCTCCGTATCCTGAACGGACAACAGAAAAGGGCGCGCCGCGTGGCACGCCCTTTTCCCTGCCGATGTGACTGCGTCAGCGGGGGAGGACGCTGGCGCCCATGAGCGCTTCGTCCACCGCGCGGGCGCACTGGCGGCCCTCGCGGATCGCCCACACGACCAGCGACTGGCCGCGGCGCATGTCGCCGCAGGACCAGATCTTCTCGTCACTGGTGCGGTACTCGAAGACGTTGGCCTTCACGTTTCCACGCGGGTCAAGTTCGACACCGGACTGGTCAAGCATGCCGGCCTTGCGCGGGCCGACGAAGCCCATGGCCAGCAGGATGAGGTCGGCCTGGAGCGTGAACTCGCTGCCCGGGATCTCCTGCATCCTGCCGCCCTGCCATTCGACACGGACACATTCCAGCCCCTTGACGTCATTATCGCCGATGACACGCTTGGTGAGCACGGCCCAGTCGCGGGTGGCGCCTTCCTCGTGGCTCGACGAGGTGCGCAGCTTCAGGGGCCAGAAGGGCCAGGAGAGCGCCTTGTCCTCCTTTTCGGGCGGACGCGGCATGATCTCGAGCTGGGTCACCGAAGCGGCGCCCTGGCGATTGGAGGTGCCTACGCAGTCCGACCCGGTGTCGCCGCCGCCGATGACAATGACGTGCTTGCCGGTGGCGACGAGCGACCCCCGCGGAGCCGCGCGCACTTCGTCGTCACCGGCGTTACGCTTGTTCTGCTGGGTCAGGAACTCCATGGCGTAGCGCACGCCCGGAAGTTCGAAGCCCGGGATCGCCAGCGGACGCGGATCCTCCGCGCCGCCCGCGAAGACCACCGCATCGAAGTTTTCCTTCAGCGAGGCGACCGAGACGGTAACGCCGACCTCGACGGAGGTTTTGAACTCCACGCCCTCGGCCATCATCTGCACCATGCGGCGATTGATGAGGTGCTTCTCCAGCTTGAAGTCAGGGATGCCGTACCGCATCAGCCCGCCCACGCGGTCGCTCTTCTCGAACACGGTGACGGAGTGGCCGGCGCGGGCGAGCTGCTGCGCACAGGCCATGCCTGCCGGGCCGGAGCCGACGACAGCCACGGACTTGCCGGTGCGCTTTTCCGGCACCTGCGGCGTGATCCAGCCTTCCTGCCACCCCTTGTCGACGATCGCGCATTCCACCGACTTGATGGTGACGGGTTCGTCGATGATGTTCAGCGTGCAGGCCGCTTCGCACGGGGCGGGGCAGATGCGACCGGTGAATTCGGGGAAGTTGTTGGTCGAGTGAAGGACTTCCAGGGCGGTCCGGAAGTCATCCTCGTAGACCAGGTGGTTCCAGTCCGGGATCATGTTGTTTACCGGACAGCCGGTGTGGCAGTGCGGCACGCCGCAGTTCATGCAACGCGATGCCTGCCCCTTCAGCGCCTCCGGCGCCAGGGGTACGACGAACTCGTTGTAGTTCTTCAGGCGATCCTCGACCGGACCGTACGTACGGTCCTGACGGTCGAGTTCGAGGAAGCCGGTTTCCTTGCCCATCTTCTTGTGTTCCTAAATCTTATTCTGCTGCGACCAAGGTGGCTTCGCGGCGCTCGGCCTCCTGCTGGCGCAGTGCCCTCGCATAGTCGCGCGGCATCACCTTCACGAACTTGCCCAGCGTGTTCGACCAGTCGTCGAGCAGCGCACGGGCCCGCTTCGAGCCGGTGTGCAGATGGTGGCGTTCAAGCAGGATGCGCAGGCGCTCCGCGTCGTGGCGCAGCGGGTCGCCCATCCCCAGATCAGTGACCGAGGCGGTGCGCTGCTGGGGACGACCGGTGCCTTCATCCTCGTCGGCTTCGGGCGAGATCCTGAGCAGGTCGACCATGGCAGGGTTGACGAGCTTCTCGAACTCGCCGTCCTCGTCGTAAACGTAGGCGATGCCGCCCGACATGCCGGCGGCGAAGTTGCGGCCGGTCTTGCCCAGCACCGCCACGACACCACCCGTCATGTATTCGCACCCGTGATCACCGCAGCCTTCGACAACGGCGATCGCGCCGGAGTTACGGACGGCGAAACGCTCGCCACCGACACCGTTGAAGAACGCTTCGCCGGAGATGGCACCGTAAAGAACGGTGTTGCCGACGATGATGTTCTTGGTCGGATCGCGATCGACGTGCGCGGGCTGGCGCACGATCACGCGGCCGCCGGAAAGACCCTTGCCGACATAGTCGTTGGCATCTCCGGTCAGGTCGAGCGTCACACCGTGGGCAAGCCAGCCGGCGAAGCTCTGGCCGGCGACGCCGGTGAGCTTCACGTTGATCGTGTTGTCGGGAAGCCCTGCATGGCCATAGCGACGGGCGACCTCGCCCGACAGCATGGCGCCGACGGTGCGGTTGACGTTGATGACGTTCTTCTCGATGCGCACGGCCTGGCGGTTTTCCAGCGCGTCGGCCGCGGCTTCGATCAGTGCATTGTCGAGTGCGTTCTCAAGGCCGTGATCCTGCACTTCGCTCCAGCCGAGGGACGGGCTGTCTCCCTGCGGTGCCTGGTAGAGCACCTTGGAGAGGTCGACGCCCTTCGCCTTCCAGTGGCTGATGGCCTTCTTCATGTCGAGCTTGTCGACACGGCCCACCATCTCCGCGATGGTGCGGAAGCCGAGTTCGGCCATGATCGCGCGCAGTTCCTCGGCGACGAAGAAGAAGTAGTTGATCACGTGCTCGGGCTGGCCGGTGAAGCGCGCGCGCAGCACCGGGTCCTGCGTGGCGACGCCGACCGGGCAGGTGTTGAGGTGGCACTTGCGCATCATGATGCAGCCCGCCGCGATCAGCGGCGCTGTGGCGAAACCGAACTCCTCGGCACCCAGCAGGGCGGCCACGGCAACGTCGCGGCCGGTGCGCAGGCCGCCATCGGCCTGCACCACTACGCGGCTGCGCAGGTTGTTGAGCAGCAGCGTCTGCTGGGTTTCGGCAAGGCCGATCTCCCAGGGCGAGCCGGCATGAGTCAGCGACGTCAGCGGCGAAGCGCCGGTGCCGCCTTCGTAGCCGGCGATCGTGATGTGATCCGCGCGGGCCTTGGAAACCCCTGCGGCAACGGTGCCCACACCCACTTCGGACACCAGCTTGACCGACACGCGGGACGTCGGATTCACGTTCTTGAGATCGTGAATGAGCTGCGCGATGTCCTCGATCGAGTAGATGTCGTGGTGCGGCGGGGGCGAGATCAGGCCGACACCGGGCGTGGAGTGACGGGTGGCGCCGATCGTGCGGTCCACCTTGTCACCGGGCAGCTGACCGCCTTCACCCGGTTTCGCGCCCTGCGCCATCTTGATCTGGATGTCATCGGCGTTGACGAGGTACTCGGTGGTGACGCCGAAGCGGCCGGACGCGACCTGCTTGATCGACGACCGCATGGTGTCGCCGTTGGCCAGGGGCTTGAAGCGCGTGGGATCCTCGCCGCCTTCGCCGGTGTTCGATTTGCCGCCGATGCGGTTCATCGCCAGCGCCAGCGTGGTGTGCGCCTCCCAGCTGATCGAGCCGTAGCTCATGGCGCCGGTTGCGAAGCGCTTCACGATTTCGCTGGCGGGCTCCACGTCATCGATGTGGATCGACTGGCCGGGCACGAATTCCATCAGACCACGGATCGTGAGCATGCGCTCCGACTGATCGTTGATGGTCTGCGCGAATTCCTTATATTTTTCAGGGACGTTGCCGCGCACGGCGTGCTGCAGCAGGCCGATGTTGGTGCTGGTCCAGGCGTGTTCCTCGCCGCGGATGCGCGCGCCGTAGATGCCGCCCACGTCCAGCATGTTCTTGTAGATCGGGTTGTCGCCGTAGGCCGCCGCGTGACGGCGCACGGTCTCTTCCGCGATCTCGGCCAGACCTGCGCCCTCGATCGAGGTCGCGGTGCCGGTGAAGTACTTGTCGACGAAAGCCGTCGAAAGGCCGACGGCATCGAAGATCTGCGCGCCGCAATAGGACTGGTAGGTCGAGATGCCCATCTTGGACATGACCTTCCGAATGCCCTTGCCGATGGCGTAGACATAGTTCTTCGCCGCCTGCTCGGCCGAAACCGGCAGGTTCTTACGGATGCGGATGTCCTCGATCGTCTCAAGCGCGAGGTAGGGGTTGATCGCTTCCGCGCCATACCCGGCCAGAGCGCAGAAGTGATGCACTTCGCGCGCTTCACCGGTTTCCACGACAAGGCCGGTCTGCATGCGCAGGCCTTGGCGGACGAGGTGGTGGTGGACGGCGGCCGTCGCCAGCAGTGCGGGCATCGGTATGCGGTTAGGGCCTTGCGCACGGTCGGACAGGATCAGGATGTTCTTGTCCGCCAGCACCGCTTCGGTCGCGGCCCAGCACATTTCCTTGATAGCGAGTTCGAGGCCCTCGGCGCCGGTGCGAGCGTCCCAGGTCATGTCGATGGTGTCGGTGCGGAACGCGCCGTCAAGCGCCGCCTCGACCGAACGGATCTTGGCAAGGCCCAGGTTCGTGAGGATCGGCTGGCTGACTTCGAGGCGCTTGTGCGTACCGGCATCGTGGCCGAGCAGGTTGGGGCGCGGACCGATCATGGTGACGAGGCTCATCACCAGTTCCTCGCGGATCGGGTCGATCGGCGGGTTGGTGACCTGCGCGAAGTTCTGCTTGAAGTAGTCGTAAAGCAGGCGGGACTTGTTCGATAGCACCGGGATCGGCGTGTCGGTGCCCATCGAGCCAAGCGGGTCGTCCGCCATCAGCGCCATCGGCTCGAGGAACCGCGACACGTCTTCCTGCGTGTAGCCGAAGGCCTGCTGGCGATCGAGAAGGGTGCCGGTCGGCTTGGGCAGCTCGGCCAGTTCCGGTTCGATCACGTCGAGGTCAGCGAGCTTGTACTGCGCCTGTTCCAGCCACTTTTCGTAAGGTTCGGCCTCGGAGAGCTTGGCCTTGATTTCCTCATCCTCGATGATGCGACCTTCTTCGAAGTCGATCAGGAGCATGCGGCCGGGCTGCAGGCGCCACTTGCGCACGATGTTCTCTTCCTTGATCGGAAGAACGCCGCTTTCCGAGGCCATCACGCACAGGTCGTCGTCGGTCACGAGGAAGCGGGCCGGACGCAGGCCGTTGCGGTCGAGCGTCGCGCCGATCTGGCGCCCGTCGGTGAACGCAACGGCGGCAGGGCCGTCCCATGGCTCCATCAGGGCGGCATGGTATTCGTAGAAGGCGCGGCGTTCCGGCGTCATCAGCGGGTTGCCCGCCCAGGCTTCCGGTATCAGCATCATCATCGCGTGGACGAGGCTGTAGCCACCGGCGAGCAGCAGTTCGAGCGCGTTGTCCAGGCACGCGGTGTCCGACTGACCGTGGGGGATCAGCGGCCACATCTTGTCGAGGTCGGCGCCCAGCAGCTCCGATTCCATGGTGCGGCGACGTGCGTTCATCCAGTTCACGTTGCCGCGAACGGTGTTGATCTCGCCGTTATGAGCCATGAAGCGGAAGGGGTGCGCCAGCTTCCAGCTGGGGAAGGTGTTCGTCGAGAAGCGCTGGTGCACGAGGCCGAGCGCCGAGACGAACTCCGGATTGCGCAGGTCGTCGTAGAAGGAGCCGACCTGGGTCGCCAGGAGCAGGCCCTTGTAGACGATCGTGCGGCTGGAGAAGCTCGGCATGTAAAGCTCGGTCAGCCCCGGCATGTCGTGCTTTTCGGCCAGAGCCTTGAGCGGATTCTGCGTCTGCTTGCGGATCGCCAGGATCTTGCGCTCGAACGCATCCTGGTCCGCGCAATTGTCTCCACGGCCCACGAAGCACTGACGGATGACCGGCATCGATTCCAGAACGGTCTTGCCCAGACCGTCGAGTGTCACGGGCACGTCGCGCCAGCCCAGCAGGGTCTGGCCTTCCTTCTTGATGAACTTCTCGAAGATCGCGACGATCATCTCGCGGGCGGCATCGTCCTGCGGGAGAAAGCACATGGCCACGGCGTAATCGCCGGCCTTCGGCAGTTCGACGCCTTCGGCCTGGGCCCAGGTGCGGAACAGGGCATCGGGAATCTGCGTCAGAATGCCCGCGCCGTCACCCAGCAGGGGATCCGCACCCACCGCACCGCGATGGTCGATGTTTTTCAGAATCTCCAATGCCTGGGTAATGATTGCGTGATTTTTCTGGCCCTTGATATGGGCGACAAAGCCCACGCCACAGGCGTCGTGTTCATTGCGCGAATCATAAAGGCCCTGGGGCTTAGGAAATCCCATCGATAAAACCCATCCTGTCATTTTCTGCGAGGCTCACCGGGTATGCCTGCGGATTCGCACGACTCGTGCGAGCGACCCCACGCGGCATAGTGACCCCACGGTCCCCATGACGATTACGGCACCATTTTGCAATGCCGAAGAGCCAGTGTTGCGCATTAAGGTGACGCAGAAAGGTTAGTTGCTGGCATTTTATTATCAAAAAACCCGCAAGGATTGCTCCTTGCGGGTTTATCGAAGCTTCGTGGTGCTTCTAACCACTGGGTCAGCCAACCCCGCTCATGCGCTGCAGCGTGGCCAGTGCATCGCGCAGCGCCTTCTCTGTCGCCTCGGTCTTTCCAGATCCGGGAGCGTCGAAGGGACGACCGGCGGAGGGTTGCGTTGGATCACTCCCGAAGGGCTGGGCCGCAGCGTCTGCGGGGTCATCGTCGCCCTGCTGCCCATCTTCATCCCACTGCGCCGGCGTGGAGTGAGCCATCTCGTCGCCGGCATCATCCGGATCGCCGAACTGGAGAACGGGCTTGCGGATCGCCGCCTGCCGCGAAAGGCTGAGCAACGAGGAATAGCCCTGCTGCAGGACCACCTCGTCGCCATCCCCCTCGGGCTGGACATCAGGCGTGATCCGGTTCGCGGGGAACGGGACAACGCCGAGGCCGCCATCGGCCGAGCCGCCATATGCGTGTTCGCTGCCAGCACCGTAGGTGTCCCGAGATGTCTCCGCGTCCTCCCGGGGATCGGCGGGACGCGCCGACCGGGGGTCGATGAGCGACGGCAGGGGAGCCGCTTCGCTGCCCGTAGCGATCGTATCGACGTTAGGGCCTCCGACAGGAAACGCTCCGGTGGCCGCGCTGGCGAGTGCTGCGCTCGACGCCTCACGAGCCGCCTTGCGGATGCTGTCGCGGCGGCGCTCCATGGCGATGGCAAGACGCTCGACGAGTTCGACCTGCGAAAGGGTGGCCAAGTCGGCACCCGCAATACGCTCGGCACGCTCGGCGCTGCTCGCGTCCAGCGTGGAGGCGGTCGGGTGAGCCTCTGCCGTCAAGGGCGGCAGTGCATCGACGGGTTCGGCATGACCGGCGTCGGCGGCATCAGCCTCACGAGAAGGCGCGAACAGGCTGAAGCCGGGTCCTTCAGCCGCCCCGCGTGTCGGCGCACCTTCGCTGGCATACACATCGAACGGGTCCGGGCGCGCTTCGGTCAGCCTTTGCGCTCCTGTGTCAGCCGGATACTGAGGCGCGGCTCTGAAGATCTGGGCGCCGGGCGGCGGCGATGCCTCCGGCTGGCCGGTGCTTTCCCCGGCTTCGGCAGAGCGCTCCGCGTGCGCCTCCAGCCAGACGGGGAAGTTCTCGGGCTCGGGCAGCGGCGCCTGTTCGAAGGGCGGGGCCCGCCGGAAAGGTGCTGCCTCGAACGCCTCATCGAAGTGTGCGATCTCGAAGTCGGCGACGTTGAGGATGGGAGTCTCGGTGGCCGGAGAGGGGGAAGCGTCCGCCACGATCGTGTCGGACGGCGCGGCAACGTCTTCGTCGACGACGGGTGCGGCCTCCGGCTCGATCGTGCGGGCGCGACGCCGGCGGGTGCCGACCTGAGGCAGCGCATCGGCGGCATGTTCGTTGCCACCCGCAAGAAGAGGGCTCTGTTCCAGCGCGGGGCCGGGGCGCACCAGACGGCGGGTCGCCAGAGCGCCAACCAAGGCTCCCGCAACGGTGACCGAGAGCGCGAAGAGGATGCGCATCGTCGCCCCGAGCGGGGGGGCAGCCATGGGCAGGACCTTGTCGATCCCCAGCAGCAGCACCAGTCCCTCGATGGTCGAGGAACTGACCGCCAGGCTGCAAAGTCCGGCGATCGCACCGCACCAGAGCGCCACGATAGCGGGAAACAGAGGATGGCGGGTGATCGGCTGCTCTGCGCCTGTGGAGCTGCGCTTGGTCTCGGCCACTGAACTTACCCCGTGTGTTGAACTGGTACCGGCCGTCAGGCAGCGAGTCCGGCGTGATTGGTTCGTGCTGCCAGCATTTGGTAAATGACTGAATAATGGCGGGCGTTCCGGGCCCAGTCATGCCCGATTTCGACGTGTTCGCGGGCGGAGCGGCGGTATACGTCCCAATCGGCCCGGGCGTCCAGCAGACGCGCCAGCGAATCGGCGCAGGCCTGCACGTCGTCCGGCCTGAAGAGAATTCCGGTCCGGTTATCGGCGATCAGCTCCCGATGCCCGCCCACGTCGCTGGCGGCCACCAGCTTGCCCTGCGCCATTGCTTCCAGCGGCTTGAGCGGCGTCACCAGGTCCGTCAGCCGGCTCGTCTTGCGGGGGTAGGCCATGATGTCGCACAAGGCGTAGTAGCGGTCGACGTCCTCATGCGGCACCCGTCCGACGAAGCGGATCGCTCCGGCCGCCGGAGAGGCGCAGGCCTGCGCGCGCAACGCCTCCTCGCGCGGGCCGCCGCCGACGAGCAGCAGTCTCGCCTCGGGCTGGCGCGCGATCAGGGCGGGCATGGCGTCAATGAGGATATCAAGGCCCTCGTAGTCGTAGAAGCTGCCGATGAATCCGATCACCGGGCATGGCCCGTTCGGCCCCTCGAACCCGAGAGAGCGGGCGAGTCCGGGATCGCGCGGCAGAGGGGTGCCGAACAACTTGAGGTCGACGCCATTGGGCATGACGCTGATCCTGTCCTGTGCAATGCCGCGACCGATGAGATCGGCGCGAAGCCCCTGGCAGATCGTGACCACGGCATCGGCCCGGCTCACGACATGCGTTTCCAGGGCGCGTGTCAGGCGATACTTGAACGAGCCCTGCGCGCCGGTGCCATTGCCCACGGCGGCATCTTCCCAGAACGCGCGGATCTCGTAGACGAGGGGAAGACCATGGCGGCGCGCCACCCGCAGGGCGGCCTGTCCGCACAGAACCGGCGAATGCGCATGGATGACGTCCGGGCGCCACTCGGCCACGACCCGCTCGATCGCTTGTGCGAAAAGGGCGATCTCATGCCATTCGCGCAGGATCGGCACGCCTCTGGGCTTGCCCGCTGCACGGTGGAAGAGCAACCCGTCGTGTTCCTCCACCAGGGTGTCGCCATCGTTGTACCGGGGTCCGGTGACGCCGCGAACCTCCAGCCCCATGCTCTGCTGCGCCTTCAGGATTGCGCGCGTGCGAAACGTGTAGCCGCTGTGGATCGGCAGCGAATGGTCGAGGACGTGGAGGATGCGGGTCATGGCTTTGCAGGAGTAGACACGATGGCTTAACGCGGCGTCAACTCGCGGCTGCTAACCGGACCTCCTCATGGTCGATATCCTCGCTCTCGCCATCTCGCACGGCCTGCTTCTGCTTGCCGCATGGCGCTTGCTGTGGCGTCCGGATCTCGATGAGGAAAAGGGCCGGTCCGACGAGCCGCCTTCGCGCAAGGGCATACGCACGATGAAGGTCCGCCGTGACGGACCGGGGGGCAGCGATGCTTAACCTCGCCCTGACCGGGTTTTTCGCCGTCATGCTGCTGATGGGATTCCGGCGCCCGTTCCTCTGGGTGCTCTGTTACCTCTACGTCGATATCGTGGCGCCCCAGATCATTTCCTGGGGTTTTCTCAGCCGCCTGCCGATTTCGTTAATGGCGTTCGCCGCGGCTTTTCTCGGCTGGCTGGTTTTCGACGATAAGCGCGATTCGCGATTCACCTGGCGGCAAGGCCTCATGGGCCTGCTGCTGGCGTACTGCGCGTTGACGACGCTGACGGCCGACTATCCCCAGGAGGCGCTCACGAAGTGGTCGTGGGTCTGGAAGGCTCTGGTCTTCGCCATGTTCCTGCCGCTTACTCTTCGCACCCGGTTGCGGATCGAAGCGGTCGCGCTGGCGATGGTGCTTTCCGCCAGTGCGCTCATCATCGATGGCGGCCTCAAGACGGCCATGGGCGGGGGTGGCTATGGCGCGCTGGTCATCTTCGTGGAGAACAACACCGGCCTCTACGAAGGCTCGATCCTCTCGTGCGTCGCCATCGCTATCATTCCGCTGGCGATCTGGCTTGCGCGCTACGGCACGATCTTTCCGCCGGACTGGCGGGTATGGCTCTTCGCCGGTGCGCTCGTTTTCGCCTGTTCGCTGATTCCGGTGGGCACGCAGGCCCGCACCGGCCTCGTTTGCCTCGCGATCCTTTGTGTTCTCTACCTGCGTACCGCCAGGCACCGGGTGCTGATCGCCGCCGGGATGGGCCTTGCCCTCCTGATCGCCGTCCCGTTCCTGCCGCAGTCCTACCTCGAGCGCATGAACACGATCGAGAATCACCAGTCCGATCAATCCGCCAGCACCCGCATCGGGGTGTGGAAGTGGACCTGGCACTACGCGAAGAATAATCCGCTTGGCGGCGGCTTCGAGGTCTACCTCTCCAGCAAGGCCTCCTACGAGACGGTCACGACCCAGACGTCCGGCAGCAGCGTGAGCATCACGCGCACGCCGATCGTGGAAACCGGGCGCGCTTTTCATTCGAGCTACTTCGAAATGCTGGGCGAACAGGGCTTCCCCGGCCTTGTGCTATGGCTGCTGCTGCAGATCTCGGGTCTGGTGCAGATGGAGCTGATCCGCCGGCGCTGGAAAAACCGCAGGGAAGCTCAAGAGGCCTGGGCGGCGCCGCTTGCGGTGGCGCTGCAACTGGCGCAGATCGTCTATCTGTTCGGTTCTCTCTTCGTGGGCATCGCGTTCCAGCCCTTCATCCTCATGCTGGTCGGCCTGCAATGCGGGTTGTGGAGCTACCTGCGGCGGATCGATCAGCCCGATGCTCCCGTGAGGCCAGCGCGCCGCATCATGCAGGCGCCCATGGCTCCGACAGGTTGACAATCTGGCGGCCAGAGATGCGGCCAGTCCGGCTTTTAGGTTCTGGTGCACCATCTTAAGGACAAATGCGGTGTTTACTGCGAATTAACCTTTAACCTTCATTGGTCATATGGTTAATAGAACGCAATGTCCGTAAAGGCTGCGTAAGCTGCGGGCATCGGGGCAAGAAGGGACTGACCCATGCGAGTGCTGCTGATCGAGGATGAACCGACTACGGCCCGTGCGATCGAGCTGATGCTCACCGCAGAAGGGTTCAACGTCTACTCTACAGACCTTGGCGAGGAAGGCCTCGATCTGGGCAAGTTGTATGATTACGATATCATCCTGCTCGACCTGAACCTGCCCGATATGCACGGCTATGATGTGCTCAAGAAGCTGCGCGTGGCCAAGGTGCAGACCCCGGTCCTCATCCTTTCCGGCATCTCCGAAATGGACAGCAAGGTTCGCTCCTTCGGTTTCGGCGCGGACGACTACGTGACCAAGCCTTTCCACCGTGAGGAACTGATCGCCCGGATCCACGCCGTGGTGCGCCGTTCCAAGGGCCATTCGCAGTCAGTGATCCGCACCGGCAAGCTCGTCGTGAACCTCGATGCCAAGACGGTCGAGGTCGACGGCGCACGCGTGCACCTGACCGGCAAGGAATACGCGATGCTCGAGCTGCTGTCGCTGCGCAAGGGTACAACGCTGACCAAGGAAATGTTCCTGAACCACCTCTACGGCGGGATGGACGAACCGGAACTGAAGATCATCGACGTGTTCATCTGCAAGCTGCGCAAGAAGCTTGCGCATGCCTGCGGGGGCGCCAACTACATCGAAACCGTCTGGGGCCGCGGCTACGTTCTGCGCGACCCGGATGAGGCTGCCGAGGCGGCCTGACGGACGTACTCCTGCACCCTTGCAGGACTCATGACGGCCCGCCCTCACACGGGGTGGGCCGTTTGCCTTCAGGCCAGCAGGGCGATCATCGACAGCAGCGCCGCCGTGGCGATAGCGTTGAGAGCCATGCCAAGGCTGGCAAGAGCGCCGGCCGTGGCGTCCACCTGAAACGCCCGCGCCGCACCGATTCCATGAGAGGCGATGCCGAGGGCGAAGCCTCTCGCACGGTAATCCCGCACCTTGATAGCGTTGAGAAGCGGCGTCGCCACCATGGCGCCGAGCACACCCGCGAACAGCACTATGATGGCGGCGAGAGCCGGAATGCCGCCGAGCTGCCCGGCCACCGCCATAGCCACCGGGGTGGTCGTAGCCCGGGGCGCGATCGAGGCGAGTAACGCGGTAGGCGCGCCGAACAGGGCCAGCACGCCCACCGCGCTTACGATCGACGTCAGCGCTCCCGCCATCAGGGACAGGAGGATCGGCAGGGCGAGGCGGCGGATGCGCTGCCGTTCGGCCCAGATCGGAACCGCCAGACCAACCACGGCCGGACCGAGCAGGAAGCTCAGCGGGAATGTGGCCTGGCGATATGTGTCATAGGACGTGCCCGTGACGAGCAGCGCGCCGATCAGGACCGGCGTCGACCAGAGCACGGGATGCAACAGGGGATGCCGGTTGCAGCGCTTCGAGATGCGGTCGAACAGCTCAAACACGCCGAGCGTTCCCGTCAGCCACAGCAACGGCATCGCCAACAGGGCACCTTCGCTCATCGTCCGCTCTCCGGTGCGTAGCGCTGCAGCGCCCACCGGAAGACCAGCGCCGTCACCACCAGCGTCAGCACGGTCGACAAGGTCGTCGCCACGATGAGCCCGGCGCCGTAGCGGGAAAGCACCGGGCCTTCCTCTACGAGGCCGACCGCCGCGGGCACGAACATGACCGCCAGGTGAGCGGTCAGCCACGCGGTCACCGCCGAAAGCGCGGGCCGTTCGCGGGGAACAAGAGCCAGCCAGGCCACAAGCGACACCATGCCGATGACCGTGCCCGGAAGCGGAAGGCCCGTGAGCCTGTGAAGCGCTTCGCCCGCCAGCTGGCAGGCAAGAAGGAGAAATATGGCGCGCAGCATGCCGGCCATAAAGCAGGGCCACCTGCAGGCGGCAATCCGCTTTTCCGCGATACAAGTTGCGCCGCGCAACTCCCGGCCGGGCGCGAGTCCATTGACCCGAACGCCGCGCAGTGTCACTGGCGCGCGCCATGACCGCTTACAAATCCGGCGATCCGACTACGCTGAACCGTCTCTATGGCCGCGCCAAGGGCAAACCGCTGCGCGCGGGCCAGCAGAACCTGGTGAACGATCTGCTCCCGCGCATTGCCGTGCCCGATGAAGGCCCGGTCACCGCCGCGCGTCTGTTCGGCCAAGACTGTCCGCTGCACTTCGAAATCGGCTTCGGTGGGGGTGAGCACATGGCCAGTCGCGCGGACATGCTGCCTGACCACGGCTTCATCGGAGCCGAGCCTTTCCTCAACGGTGTGGCGCAGGCCCTGCTGCACGTCAGCGGCGACAACGGCGCGCATCCGCCCATCGGCAATGTGCGCATTCATCACGGCGATGCGCTGGAAGTTCTTGCCCGCATTCCGGACGAGTCGCTCTCGTTCCTGTACCTGCTGCACCCGGATCCATGGCCAAAGGCCCGTCACGCGAAGCGCCGGATGATGAATGATGGCCCGGTGAACATGTTTGCGGCGAAGCTTAAACCGGGCGGCGAATTCCGGTTCGGCACCGATCACGCGGTGTACCTGCGCCATGCCCTCATGGTCATGCAGCGCCACAGGCACCAGTTCGATTGGCTATGCGAGAAGCCTGGCGATTTTCAGGTGCGCCCAAGCGGTTGGCCGGAGACGCGGTACGAAAACAAGGCCCGAACCGTCTACGGCCACGAGGTCTGGTACTTCCGCTATCGCCGCAAATAAAAAGAGAGGCCGAAGCCATCGCTTCGGCCTCTCTTTTTCTTGATCCTTTGAAAGGCTCAGCCGGTGATACCGGCAGCCGCCAGCGCGGCGAGCGTCAGGACGTCGGGTGCGATCGCGGTCATCGGAGCCACCTGCACCGGCTTTTCCATGCCCAGCAGCATCGGCCCGATCGAGGTGGTGCCGCCGATCTCCTTCAGCAGCTTGGCCGAGATGTTGGCGGACTGCAGGCCCGGCATGATAAGCACGTTCGCCGGCGCGGTGAGGCGCGAGAACGGATAAAGCTCCATGATCTTGGGATTGAGGGCAGCGTCCGGCGCCATCTCGCCTTCGTACTCGAAATCGACCTGCTGTTCGTCGAGCAGGCGGATTGCTTCGCGCGTGGTCTCCAGCCAACGCCCCGAAGGGTTGCCGAAGGTGGAGTAGCTCAGGAATGCGACGCGCGGCTCATGCCCGAGCTTGCGGGCGACCGTCGCCGTCTCTTGGGCGATGACGGCGAGTTCTTCGGCGGAGGGACGCTCGTTGATCGTGGTGTCCGCCATGAAGACGGTGTGATTCTTGCCGACGAGCATGTGGATGCCGAAAGGCAGCTTGCCCGATGCGGGGTCGAGAACGCGGCGCACTTCCTTCATCGACTGGGCGAAGGGGCGCGTCATGCCGGTAACCATGGCGTCGCCTACGCCAAGCTTCAGCAGTCCGGCCGCGAAGATGTTGCGGTCGGTGTTGCACATGCGCTGCACGTCGCGCTTGAGGAAGCCGCGGCGCTGGAGACGCTCGTAAAGCATCTCAACCATCGGTTCGACGTGGGTCGAGATCATCGAGTTCTCGATGTGGAAGCTCTCGGGATTGGACACGCCGAGTTCGATCATCTTGTCATGAATGACCTGGGTACGTCCCACCAGGATCGGTTCGCCATAACCGAAGTCGCGATACTGGATCGCGGCGCGCAGGACGACCTCGTTGTCAGCCTCGGCGAAGATCACCCGCTTGGGGTTGGCCTTGACCTGTTCGTAGACGCGGGTGAGCACCGAGGTGGTCGGGTTGAGCCGCGCCTTGAGCTGGTCGCGGTATGCCTCGAAATCCTCGATCGGCTTCTGCGCCACGCCCGAATCCATCGCCGCCCTGGCGACGGCCATCGGCACCACCTCCATCAGGCGTGGATCGAACGGCGCTGGGATGATGTAGTCGCGGCCGAACTGCTGCGTCGCGCCGCCGTAGGCGGCCGCCACGTCCTCGTGAACCTGTTCGCGCGCCAGTTCGGCAATGGCCGTCGCCGCCGCGATCTTCATCTCCTCATTGATAGCGGTCGCCCGCACGTCGAGCGCGCCGCGGAAGATGAAGGGGAAGCCGAGCACGTTGTTTACCTGGTTCGGATAGTCCGAACGGCCCGTGGCAACGATCGCGTCGGGACGCACTGCCTTGGCCTCGGGTGGCGTGATTTCGGGATCGGGGTTGGCCATCGCGAAGATGATCGGTTCGGGCGCCATGTTGCGCACCATCTCGGGCGTGATCGCGCCCTTGGCGGAAAGGCCGAGCACGACGTCCGCGCCTTCGAGCGCTTCGGTCAGCGTACGCTTGTCAGTGGCGACGGCATGGGTGGACTTGAACTGGTCCACGCGTTCGCGGCCCGGATAGATCACGCCGCGCGTGTCGCAGACGAGGACGTTCTCATGCCGAACGCCCATCGACTTGATGAGCGAGGTGCAGGCCAGTGCCGATGCGCCCGCGCCGTTCACCACGACCTTGATCTCGTCCAGCTTGCGGCCCGTGATGAGACAGGCGTTGATGAGGCCCGCCGCCGCGATGATCGCGGTGCCGTGCTGGTCATCGTGCATGACGGGGATGTTCATCCGCTCGCGCAGGGCCTGCTCGATGATGAAGCATTCGGGTGCCTTGATGTCTTCAAGGTTGATGCCGCCGAAGCTCGGCTCCATCATCGCGATCGCCTCGATCAGTGCTTCGGTGTCTTCGCTGGCGAGTTCGATGTCGATCGAGTCGACGTCGGCAAAGCGCTTGAAGAGCACCGCCTTGCCTTCCATCACCGGCTTGGAGGCCAGCGCGCCCAGATTGCCCATGCCCAGGATCGCCGTGCCGTTCGAGACCACTGCCACGAGGTTGCCCTTGGCCGTGTAGTCGTAGGCCGTGGATGGATCGTCAGCGATGGCCTGCACGGGCACCGCCACGCCGGGCGAGTAGGCAAGGCTCAGGTCACGCTGGGTGGCCATGGGTTTGGAGGCGATGATCTCGATCTTACCCGGGCGCTGCGTCTGATGGTAGAACAGCGCCTCGCGATCAGTGAACTGCACCTTGGACTTTTCGGACAAGTGTGGTCTCCCCGGTTTCGGGAAGGGGCACTAACGGATGTTACCGCCACGCGATAGGGGAAAGGCGGCAGCTTCGTGCTTCCCAAGACAACGCCCGCACCGCTAACGCCGGAGGCATGACTTCCGGCGCAACTCCGATGATGGCCCAGTACCTCGCGCTTCGCGAAGAGGCCGGCGACTGCCTGCTGTTCTATCGCATGGGCGACTTCTTCGAACTGTTCTTCGAAGACGCGAAGACCGCCAGCCAGGTGCTTGACATCGCGCTGACCACGCGAGGCGAGCACCTGGGGCAGCCGATCCCGATGTGCGGGGTGCCGGTCCATGCGGCGGAAGGATACCTCGCCCGACTCATCAAGGCGGGCTGCCGGGTCGCCATCGCCGAGCAGACGGAGACACCCGCCGAAGCCAAGAAACGCGGCGGCTCGAAGGCTCTCGTTGCGCGTGGAATCGTTCGGTTCGTCACCGCCGGAACGCTGACGGAAGAGGCTTTGCTGGAGCCGCGTCGGGCCAATGTCCTGGCTGCTGCCTGCGAGGTGCGCGGCACCGTCGGCATTGCCGCCTGCGACATTTCGACCGGGCGCATGGAGCTTGAGGAGTGCCCCGCAGACCGGCTGGCGGCCGCGCTTGCCCGGCTCGGCGCAAGCGAACTTGTCGTGCCTGACGGGTGGGACGAGGCGCCGGAAGCCGCCATTCGCCGGTCTGCGCACGAGTTTTCCTCCGACGGGGGCGAAGGCAGGCTGAAGCTGGTGCACGGCGTCGCCACGCTGGACGGCTTTGGGGCGTTCACCCGGCCGATGCTGGCGGCGGCGGGCGGTCTTATCGCGTACCTCGACCATGTCGGGCGTGGCTCCCTGCCGTTGCTGCTGCCACCCGAAGCGCGCGCGGCGGATGCGGCCCTGGCGATGGACGAGGCGACCCGTGCCAGCCTCGAAATCCTCGAATCCTCTCAAGGCGGCCGCAAGGGAAGTCTGATCGACGCGATCGATCGCTGCGTCACGGGCGCAGGTTCGCGGCAGCTGGCGGACGACCTTTCGGCGCCGCTGACGAGCCGACTGGCTATTGCGGAGCGGCTTGAACTGGTCGAATGGCTCCACGACGACGCTTTGCTGCGCGAGGATCTGCGTGCCGCCTTGCGAGCACTGCCCGATGTGGGCCGCGCCCTGGGCCGTGTGGTTGCAGGCCGCGGATCGCCGCGCGACCTGGGGCAACTTCGCGACGGGCTTTCCGGCGCCCACCGCATCGGCGAGCGGCTGGCCCAGAGGAACGACGTGCCGGTGCTGCTTGAGCGCTTGCTGCCGGAACTGGGCGGTCACGGCGCGCTGGTGGACCATTTCGCCCGCGCCCTGGTGGAAACGCCGCCGACCGAGCGCGGGCAGGGCGGTTACATCGCCAGCGGGTACGACGCCTCACTCGACGAACTGCGCGTGATGTCGGGCAACGCTCGCCGTGCCATCGCCGCTCTGGAAGCGAAGTACCGCGAGGACACCGGCGTCGCTTCCCTCAAGATCAAGCACAACAACGTGCTCGGCTACTTCATCGAAGTGCCACAGCGCCATGCCGACAGGCTGATGGAGCCGGAAAGCGGATTTTCCCACCGGCAGACGATGGCAGGCGCCATGCGGTTCAACGCGCTGGCCCTTCATGAGGAAGCGGCCCGGATCACCGAAGCGGGGGGACGCGCCCTCGCCGCCGAGGACGCACATTTCGAAGCGCTGGTGGGCGAAGCCGTTGCCGCGCGTTGCGGAATCGCCCGCACCGCCGCTGCCTTGGCGCGGATCGACGTGGCCGCCGGGCAGGCCGAGCGCGCCGCCGAGGGCAACTGGGCACGTCCGCAGGTGACCGAGGGGCTTGCGCTGGAGATCGAGGGCGGCCGCCATCCCGTCGTTGAAGCCGCACTCAAGGCGCAGGGGGAGCGCTTCGTCGCCAACGACTGCCGCCTTGCCAGTCACGACCGTCTCTGGCTGATCGGCGGCCCCAATATGGGCGGCAAGTCGACTTTCCTGCGCCAGAATGCGCTGATCGTCCTGCTGGCACAGGCCGGAGGCTTCGTGCCCGCGAAGTCGGCGCGGATCGGCATGGTGGATCGCCTGTTCAGCCGTGTGGGCGCTTCCGATAACCTGGCGCGGGGTCGGTCCACGTTCATGGTGGAGATGGTGGAGACCGCCGCCATCCTCGCTCAGGCGACCGAGCGGAGCTTCGTGATCCTCGATGAGGTCGGCCGCGGAACCTCGACGTACGACGGGCTTGCACTTGCCTGGGCTGTGGCGGAGGCGGTCCACGAGACGAACCGCTGCCGCTGCCTTTTCGCCACCCATTATCACGAACTGGCACGGCTTGCGGAATCCTGCGAAGCGCTGTCGCTTCACCACGTCCGCGCGCGCGAGTGGAAGGGGGATCTGGTCCTTCTTCACGAACTGGCGGACGGACCAGCGGATCGCAGTTACGGCTTGGCGGTGGCGCGGCTGGCCGGCGTGCCTCCCAAGGTCATCAGCCGGGCCAAGTCCGTGCTCGAGAAGCTGGAGAAGGGCCGCGCGGAGACCGGCGGGCTGGCGGCGGGGCTTGGCGATCTGCCTCTGTTCGCAGCGGCGCTGGATGCTCGGGAAGAGGTCTGCGACACCGTGCGGGACAAGCTGCGGAACATGGACGTGGACGCGCTCTCACCGCGCGACGCGCTCGAGATCCTCTACGATCTCAAGCGCGAGGCGGGATCCGGGGACTGAGGATCAGTCGCCGCCGCGATCAGGAATCGTCGGCGGAAAAGTCTGGATCGGCGGCGTTGCGCTGGCCGTAGCGGTTCTCCAGATCATCCATCGCGTCCTCGCCATCATAGGCGGACATGTCGATGTTCCCGCTGGTGTCCATCTGGTTCATGTGGTCGACGATGTCTTCCACGTCGTCTTCATCCAGAACGCCGCCCTTGACCTTTTCCGTGTCGCTCAGGCCCTGTGCGGCGCTGTTGCGGCCCATGGCCTCATCGGTGACGGTCTGGGCCTGGGAGTCTTCTTCCATCTGGTCTTCGAGGGCTTCGGGCGGAACGTCATCGGCGCGATCAATCATCGAAAATCTCCTTTGCCGGTACAACGGACCGGCAGAGGAGGGGGTTCCAAAGCGAAGGAGGCGGTGCCGCCTCCCTCACGTGGATTGCTCAGCGCGTTGGAATCGGGACTTCGCCTGAGTAGTCGTAGAAGCCTTTTCCGGTCTTGCGACCGTACCAGCCCGCCTCCACGTACTTCTGGAGGAGGGGGGCCGGGCGGTACTTCGGATCGCCGGTGGTTGAGTGAAACACCTTCATGATCTCGTAGAGGGTATCGAGCCCGACGAAGTCAGCCAGGGTCAGCGGTCCCATGGGGTGGTTGAGGCCGATCTTGCAGCCGGCGTCGATATCCTCGACCGAACCGATGCCCGCGCCCAGCACGAAGATCGCTTCGTTGAGCATGGGGCACAGGATGCGGTTGACGACGAAGCCCGGCTCATCGCCCGCCAGGACGACCGTCTTGCCCAGCTTCTCGCCGAATGCCTTCATGCGGTCAATCGTGTCCTGCGAGGTTGCAAGGCCGGGGATGACCTCGACCAGGCCCATGAGCGGCACCGGGTTGAAGAAGTGCAGGCCGCAGAAACGCGCTGCGTCCGGTGTCCCCGCCGCCATCCGGGTGATCGGGATCGAACTGGTGTTCGATGCCATGATTGCGTTGGGGCCAAGGACCTTGCCGGCGGCCTCGAAGATCTTGGCCTTGATGTCCTCCCGCTCGGTGGCGGCTTCGATGATGAGATCGCAGCCGGACAGGGCGGCGTAGTCTCCGGCCGGGGTGATACGATCAAGCAGCGCGTCGGCATCCGCCTGCGTCAGCTTTTCCTTCGCGACGAGCTTCGCAAGGCCCTTGGCGATGCCAGCCTTTCCCTTTTCGGCCAGTTCCAGGCTGACGTCCGTGAGAACCACGTCCATGCCCTTGCTCGCCACGGTCTGGGCGATGCCCGAACCCATGATGCCTGCGCCGATTATGCCGACTGACCGCACTGCCTAACTCCCTCTCAAGTTGATGCAGCGGCTGGGTAGCCGCTGCACGCGCGGGAGGGAACCTAGCGATTTTGTCCGGGGACCCAAAGAACGTCGTCTGCGCCGTCGCGATTGACTGCACGGGCGAGCACGAAAAGATAGTCGCTGAGCCGGTTGAGGTAGGCAAGCGCGGCCGGATTGACGGGATCGCTCGCTGCGAGTGCGGTCGCCCTGCGCTCGGCGGCGCGGACAGAGGCGCGCGCGATGTGGATACGCGCGGCGGCTTCGCTTCCGCCGGGAAGGATGAAGCTTTTCAGCGGCGCAAGCCGTTCGTTCACTGCATCGATCGCCGTCTCCAGCCACTCCGGCTGCGCGGAAACGATGCGCAGGGTCATCTCGCCGGGTGTGAAATCGTCCCCGGGCGTGGCGAGGTCGGCGCCAAGGTCGAACAGGTCGTTCTGGATGCGCGTCAAGGTGGCTGCGTGATCGCTGTCCCCAACAGCGCAGACGGCGAGGCCGATCGCGCTGTTGGCCTCGTCCACGGCGCCGATTGCCTCCATCCGCGCCGCATGCTTGGGAAGGCGCGAGCCATCGACCAGGCCGGTGGTGCCATCATCGCCGGTGCGGGTGTAGATCTTGTTGAGGCGGACCAAGTTCGTTCCTTTCAAGGGAGGACGCCGGGCGCGTCGTGGCCATCGCGTGAAGGCAGGTGCCCGTGCCAGGCGGACAGCCTTCCGCCGCCACATACCGGCCGGATGAGGGCCTGCGCGTTCAGCGCGCCATTGCGAGCAGGAGGGCGCAGACCAGCACGGCCGCCATCTGGTACTTGATGCGGTTGAACATCATCCTGTTCTGCAGGATCTGGTTGGGCGACGGCCCGACGGCGTTCGGGTCGCGGTTCAGATCTTCCTTCGTGCTGTTCATGAAGGCGATGATGCCGCGCACGAGGCTGACGATGACCATGATCACCAGCACGATGATGATGGGAACAAGGATGTAGTTCATGGCGTCTGGTGTACGCCCCGGGACAAGGAAATACCAGCCGGGAAGCGCCCTTCGCGCAGTGCCTGGGCGATGGTGCGTCCATCCTCGCCGGCCCGCCGCCGGTCTCCCAGTGAGGGTGAGCCTCGCCGCTTCGCCAGCTTGCGACCGTCCGGCTCCACCAGCAACGGGTGGTGAAGCCATGTGGGCACCGGCAGCTCGAGAAGCGCCTGGAGAAGGCGGTGTATGTGCGTTGCGTTGAACAGATCCATCCCGCGTGTCACAAGGCTGATGCCGTCAGCCGCATCGTCGAGCGTGGCGGCAAGGTGGTAGCTTGCGGGCAGGTCCTTGCGCAGAAGTACAATGTCGCCGAACATCATGGGGGTGGCCGTCTGCCGGCCCGCGACCTCGTCCGTCCATGACAGCGGTCCGGTCATGGTGAGGGACCGTTCCACATCAAGCCTCCAGGCGGCAGCGGCCGCAGGATCGACCCGCCGGTCGCGGCACGTACCGGGGTAAACGGGCCCGTCGGGTCCGAACGTGGTCGCGGCAGCGGCTATCTCGGCGCGGGTGCAGGTGCACGGGTAAAGAAGGCCCATCGCTTTCAGCCGCTCTCCCGCGGCGGCGTAGCTTTCGAGCCGCTGCGACTGGAACACCGGTTTGCCATCCCAGGGCAGGCCCAGCCATCCCAGATCCAGCAGGGTTTCCTCGACGAAGGCGGGGCGGCTTCGTTCCCCGTCTATGTCCTCGATGCGCAGGATGAACGCGCCGCCGCGCGCACGTGCCGTGTCGTGGGCGACAAGGGCTGCATAGGCATGCCCGAGGTGAAGCGGGCCATTGGGGCTGGGGGCGAAACGCGTGCGCATCGCTGCGGGTCGTAGCGTGCGTGGCGGCGCAGGCAAGCCGTGCTGTGGATCGGCGGGGGCTCCGGTCATGCGGCATCTTGACGTACTCGCACGCAAGTGCTCGAAATAGCCGCATGGAGTGCCATGAAACCGCAATCCGGGCCTGCGACAGGAGGCCATGCTCAAGTCGGAGCTGATCGAGCGCGCGGCCCGGTTCCGCAGCGCGGAGGGGGACTCCTCCCGAAGTCTTTCAGACTGCCCTGCTCTTGTTCTCAACGCGGATTACACGCCGCTTTCCTATTACCCCCTCAGCCTGTGGCCCTGGCAGACCGCGATCAAAGCCGTGGTGCTGGAGCGGGTGGATATCGTCTCCAGTTACGAGCGTGCCGTCCACAGCCCGAACTGGACGATGCAGATCCCGTCCGTGATCGCGCTGCGCCAGTATGTGAAACCCAGTGAGTTTCCCGCCTTCACCCGGTTCAACGTCTTCCTGCGGGACCGCTTTTCCTGCCAGTACTGCGGCAGTCCGCACAACCTGACCTTCGATCACGTGGTGCCGCGCCGGCTGGGCGGCCGCACAAGCTGGGAAAACATCCTGACCGCCTGTTCGGCCTGCAACCTGCGCAAGGGCGGGCGAACACCGAAACAGGCCAAGATGCCGCCGCTCGTTCCGCCGATCCGCCCCACAAGCTGGCAACTGCAGGAGCGGGGGCGCGGATTCCCGCCAAACTACCTGCACGAAACCTGGCGTGACTGGCTCTACTGGGACATCGAACTGGAGGAGTAGCGGGCAGGCTGCTTCCGCTCAGTGAAGAGTCTCCTCGGGCGCTTCCTCCGTCTTCATCCCGGCATCGACGGCCGTCGATACCGCCACGTCCATGGTGACGTTGCCCAGCGTCCGCATAAGATCGGGCACCACTTCGACCGCCACCAGTACGCCGAGCGGCCCTAGCGGCACACCCATCGTGGCGGCGATCGGTCCGATGGAGGAGACGAAGCTGATCGTGCCGGGCAGCGATACCGCGCCAAACGTGGTGGCGAAGGCGACAAAGGCGCCCGCCGCCAGAGCGCCTGCGCTCAGTTCCACCCCGGCGAGCTTCGCCGCGTAGATCGCCACGCCCATGTTCATCGCCGGCCCGGTCGCGCGGAACAGAGTGACGGCGAGGGGAAGGGCGAACTCCGCCGTGGTGGTCGCAACGCCCAGCCTGCGGCTCGCCGCCAGCATCGTCGGCAGGGTGGCCAGCGAGGACTGGGTGGACACGGCGACGACCTGCGCCGGAAGCATGGCCTTGAAGAAGGCCGAGAGGCTGCGCCGCCCCGCGATGACTGCGATCGCATAGCCCGCGATCATCACCACGGTGCCGACGGTGACGACAAGCACGATGTAATGCGCGAGCGCCCCGAGCGCCGCACCGCCGCTGCGCACGCCAAGCGACAGACCCAGGGCGAAGACGCCGATCGGAGCGAGCTTCAGGACCCAGCCGATGACCACCATCATAGCGCCGGCAAGCCCTTCAAACAGCAGTGCGAGAAGCTTGCGGGGCTCGTCGCGAAGCCGCGTGGACGCGAAGGCGAAGAGCCCGACGAAGACGATGACCGGGAGCATCGCGCTGGCCGCCGCAGCCGAGACCACGTTGTAGGGCAGCAGGGATGCGAGGAAGTCGGACAGGCCCGGTACCTTCCCAGGGGTGACGCCCTGCGCGAAGCTGACGCCGGCGGGGGCGGGGAAGAGGTCGAGCAGAAGCGGCATCGCCACGGCACCCAGGATGGCACTGAAGGCGAGGAAACCCACGATGATGCCCAGGGTCCGCCGCGCCATGAGGCCTGCCTTGGCCGCAGCCACCGTCTCCACAATGCCGGAGAAGAGCAGGCCGGCGACGAGCGGGAGGATCGTCATCTGCAGGCCCTGCAGCCACAACGAGCCGACCGGGGCCGCAATCGCCAGGGCCGGCTGCGCCTGAGGCTTGCCCGCGAGGAGGAGCCCAAGGACCAGTCCGCAGATCAGGCCTGTCAGCGTCAGCGCGCCGGGAACGCGGATTTCAGGGATGCGCGAGGTGCTTGATGAAGCGGGGGATAGCGAAGTCATGCGCAGCGACAAATAAGCGTCAGTGCTCCGGATGGCAATTTGCCCCAGGTACCTTCGAAGCATTATCCTTGCGCTATGCTTTCGTCGCGAGCAGACGGCGGGTGACGGTTATCTGTTCGACGGATCAACGATCAAGCTGTAAGGGCGCGCCAAAGTCAGGGTGCCTATGTCGCGCCAGACAAGGCATCGGCGTTTCGAAGCTATATTGAACGCTGCATAGAAAAGGTCAGAGAATGGGGAAACAGTTCTTCGGCACGGACGGTATCAGGGGCCGAACCAATCAAGGGACGATGACCGCGGCCACGGCGATGCGGGTGGGCCAGGCGGCTGGCACTCATTTTCTTCGCGGCGCCCACCGTCACCGGGTGGTCATCGGCAAGGATACGCGGCTTTCCGGATACATGCTGGAGAACGCCATGGTGGCCGGTTTTACCAGCGTTGGCATGGACGTCGTCCTCCTCGGCCCCATGCCCACGCCCGCCGTGGCCTTGCTGACGCGGGAACTGCGGGCCGATGTGGGCGTCATGATCTCGGCCAGCCACAATCCGTACGAGGATAACGGCATCAAGCTGTTCGGCCCTGACGGATTCAAGCTCTCCGACGCGGATGAGCTGGCGATCGAAGCGATGCTGTGCCAGGATCTTCCCCTCGCCCCATCCGCTGAAATCGGCCGCGCCCGCCGCGTTGACGACGCCAACGGCCGGTACATCCACGCGGTGAAGGCCGCGCTGCCTTCGTCGGTGCGGCTCGATGGCCTGAAGATCGCCGTCGACTGCGCGAATGGCGCGGCCTACCAGGTCGCACCCGCGGCCTTTTGGGAACTCGGGGCGGAGATCGTCTCGATCGGCGTCTCCCCCAATGGACGAAACATCAACGAGCGTTGCGGCTCGACGCACGTCGATCTGCTTCAGGAAACCGTAGTCTCCTGCGGCGCCGATATCGGCATCGCTCTCGACGGTGACGCGGACCGCCTGATCGTCGTGGACGAAAAGGGCAGGACTGTGGATGGCGACCAGATCATGGCTCTCACCGGAAGCCAGCTTGCCGCCCGGGGTGAACTGCGCGGCGGCGGCGTCGTGGCTACCGTCATGTCCAACCTCGGGCTGGAGCGCTTCCTCAACGGGCAGGGCCTCTCGCTCGAACGCACGGCCGTAGGGGACCGCCACGTCCTCGAGCGCATGCGGGAGGGCGGCTTCAACGTGGGCGGGGAGCAGTCCGGCCATATGATCCTGCTCGATCATGCGACGACCGGCGATGGAACGGTGGCAGCGCTGCAGGTGCTGGCGGCCCTGGTTCAGTCTGGCAAGCGGGCGAGCGAATTGCTCCATCTGTTCGATCCCGTGCCGCAGCTGCTGCGCAACGTGCGCTTTGCCGGCGGCCGCCCGCTTGAGGAGGACAGCGTCAGGGCGGCCATCGCCGATGCGCAGGCCTCGCTCGACGGTCGGGGGCGACTCGTGATCCGCCCGTCGGGCACGGAGCCGGTCATCCGCGTGATGGCCGAAGGCGACGATGCCGGCGAAGTGGAAGCGGCCGTGGCCTCGATCTGCCACGCCGTCGAGAAGGCAGCGGCATGATTCTCTTGGAAGTCCGGGGAGGATGCTGCTGATGCTTGAGATGCGGCCTGACTGTGAACGCTGCGGCACGTCCCTTCCCGCAGAGGCGCCCGGCGCGTTCATCTGCTCGTTCGAGTGTACCTACTGCGCCGAATGCGCGGATGCGCTGGACGACCTGTGTCCGACGTGCGGGGGCGAACTCGTCGATCGTCCCACCCGCGCCAAGCGGCACCACGATTCGGCGCCTCCATCGAAGCAGCGACGTTTCAAGGGGCAAGGCTCGACTTGATCGGGGGTGAGGGGATAAGGAGCGCCGTCATGAACCAGCCCCCTCGCATCCTCTCCATCGCCGGGTCCGACAGTTCCGGCGGCGCCGGCATCCAGGCCGACATCAAGACCATCACGATGCTGGGTGGCTTCGCGATGACGGCGATTACGGCTATTACCGCCCAGAACACTCGTGGCGTGACGGCGGTGACCGCCTTGTCCGCCGACATGGTCGGCGCGCAGATAGACGCCTGCGCGTCCGACATCGGGGTGGACGCTGTGAAGATCGGGATGCTGGGAAGCCCGCAGATCGCAGGCGTGGTAGCGGATCGGCTGGAAAAGCTGGGCGTGCCTGTGGTCTTCGACCCTGTCATGATCTCGACCGCGGGGTCGGTTCTCGCGGACGAAGCGACGGTGCAGCAGTTCGGGCGGCTTATGGCGATCGCCTGCCTCACGACCCCGAACTTCGATGAACTCGCAGCGCTTGGCGGCGATGAAGCGTTCGTTGGCCGGGGCATACCCTATCTCGCGAAGGGAGGAGACGCGCCCGGCGAGATGGTGGTGGATCGCCTGATCGTGGACGGCAGGGACCCGGTGGTATGGACCGGCTCGCGCATCGACACCCGCCACACACACGGTACCGGCTGCACGCTCTCAAGTGCGATTGCCACCCTCCTCGGAAAAGGCGCCACGCTTGAGGAAGCGGTGCGGGATGGCCGGGAGTTCGTTCGGGCAGCGTTGCTCGCAGCGCCGGGGTTCGGCGCAGGCCATGGACCGATGGGGCATCAGGCGGTGCGTTGACCGTCAATCCTGGGACTGACGGTGCCGCCGTAGCGCCGTGTCCGCAAGCATTCCTGCGGCGGCCATGGCACCGCCGGTGATGCCCGCAGTGCCCAGCGCCAGAATGACGGGCTGCACGTAATCAGCAAGCATGCGGGCCCGCTGGTGCAGCGGCTCTACAAGGGTGCTCATGGGTTTGCATCTGCTTGGGTCATGCCCCTGCAGATGCACCCGATTCCCTTATCGATCCACCCGGATAAGTTCGCTCATTGTGTTCGATATTTCCGAACAGTGCACCGGGCGCCTGCTGCTTCAGCCGCAGTCCAGATCGTAGTACTTCTTGATGTGACCCCAACCTTCCTCCGCCGTTTCGCACCAGTGGAAGAGGTTGACATCGTCGGGGCTGATGACGCCCTCTTCGGCCAGGGCTTCGAAGTTCACCACGCGTTCCCAGAACTCGCGTCCGTAAAGCAGGATGGGGATAGGCTTCATCTTTCCGGTCTGTATCAAGGTCAGCAGTTCGAAGAACTCGTCGAATGTGCCGAAGCCGCCGGGGAACACGGCAACCGCGCGCGCGCGCAGAAGGAAGTGCATCTTGCGAAGCGCGAAGTAGTGGAACTGGAACGAGAGGCGCGGCGTCACGTAGGGATTGGGCGCCTGCTCATGAGGCAGGACGATGTTCAGCCCCAGCGACTCCGCGCCGACGTCTGCCGCGCCCCGGTTGGCCGCTTCCATGATGGAGGGGCCGCCACCGGAGCAGACGACGAACTGGCGCATACCCTTCTCGACGATGGCGCACTGGCTGGCCAGGCGCGCCAGCGTGCGGGCTTCCTCCCAGTACTTGGCCTTCGCGGCGAGGCGTTCGGCCACCTTGTGCTGGTAGTCGGTCGCGGCCGCCGCCACGAGCGCGTCCGCACGGTCCGGAGAGGGTATGCGCGCGGATCCATACATGACGAGGGTGGAGCCGATGTTGGCTTCCTCAAGCAGCATTTCCGGCTTCAGCAGCTCCAGCTGGAAGCGAATGGGGCGCAGTTCGTCCCTCAGCAGGAAATCGGTGTCGCGGAAGGCGAGACGATAGGCCGGATGCTCGGTCTGGATGGTGTCGGCTTGCTTTTCGGCGAAGCCGGCCTCCTGTTCGGCCTTGTAGAAGCGGCGTTCGGTGAGGTCTTTATCTTCTTTTTCGGTCATTGGTGCTCCATGGCCCGACGCGTCGGGCGGGTCCAGAACAGTTGTCGGTGCCGCTGGTTGCACGGCGTTGCATACAGGCTAGGCTGTGAGGATGATGAACAGTCGGACTTTGACGCGGCGAGGCGCACTTATGGGGATCGGCGGCGGTCTCTGCATGCTTCCCGCCCGGGGGGCGGTGGCGCGCGGAGGCCTGCCATCGGCACCGGTCAATATGGTGAAGCCGCCGCGCCTGCGCAACGGCGATGTCTTGGGCATCGTGGCTCCTGCCGGCTTCGTAGCCGACCGCTTCGGGATCGAGGAGGTCGCCGCCACGGTTCGTGCCATGGGCCTCGTGCCCCGCGTAGCGCCGCATCTGACTCAGCGGCACGGCTATCTTGCAGGCACGGACGAGGTGCGCGCCCGCGATCTCATGAGCATGTTCGCTGACGATGATGTCAGGGGCATCCTGGCGGTCCGCGGCGGGTGGGGATCGGCTCGACTGCTGCCTCACCTCGACTTCGCCACCATCCGCAAGAAGCCGAAGCTTTTCGCGGGCTTCAGCGACAACACGGCCCTCTGCCTGGCGCTGGCCAGCCAGGGTGTCGTTTCGATACACGGGCCGAACGCCTCGGCTTCGTGGCCGCAGGCCTCGTGGGAGTCGTTCCACCGGGTCGCGTTCGAGGGCACGCTGCCGACCTATTCCGTGCCCGTGCGGGATGGCCCCGGCCTTGGCGCGCGGGGAACCGGCGTGCGGACGTTTCGCGGAGGCAAGGCTCAAGGGCGACTGATCGGGGGCAACCTCACGGTCCTGAGCGCGCTTGTCGGCACGCCTTTCCTTCCGTCTTTCGACCGCGCCATCCTCTTCCTGGAAGATACCAACGAGGCAGAGTACCGGATCGACCGAATGCTGACCCAGCTCGCTTTGTCAGGCGCGCTCGACAAGGTGGCAGGTGTGGTTTTCGGTCAGTGTACCCGGTGCGAGAATCCGGATGGCGGCTATTCCAACTTCACTCTCTACGAAGTGCTGGACCAGCGCTTCGGCTCTCTTGGCAAGCCGGCCTTCCAGGGCCTCATGATAGGGCACGTGGCAAACCAGATCAGTGTTCCCGTAGGCATCATGGCCGAGATGGATGCAGACGCGGGAACGCTCCGTCTGCTTGAGCCGGCGGTCGTCTAGGAATGCGTCAGCGCTTCACCTGCACGGCCATGAGCCCGAACAGACTGAGCAGGGCCGCCGCCGAGATGTAGAGGCCGACGAAGAGAACGCCGCCACTGTCCGCCAGCGCCTGCGCGGTGGCCGGTGCGAAGCCGCCGCCGATGATGCCACCCACGTTGAACGCGATGGAGGCGCCTGTGTACCGTACCCGAGCCTTGAACAGGCGCGGCAGCAGTTCCGCGATCGGGCCGTAGACCAGCCCCATCGTGAACAGCGCGAGGCAAAGGAACAGGCCAATGACAAACAGGGATCCGGCCGAGAACATCAACCCCATGATGGTGCCGAGGAGCACCGCACAGAAGCATCCGAACATGAGGACCGAGCGCGAGGACCGCCGGTCTGCCGCGTATCCCGCAACCACGATCCCCGCAGCCATGAAGAGGATCGCGAACAGCTGCACGCCCAGGAACTGCTGGCGTCCATAGCCCAGCGTGCCGGTCCCGTAGCCGAGCGCGAAGGTGGTGGCGAGATAGTAGAGGGCGAAGCAGGCGATCACCGCGAAGGTTCCGGCCACCGTCTCGCGTATGTGCGTGCGGAACAGCTCGACCACGGGGATCGCGCGGTGCTTTTCATCTTCCTGCACGAAGACGGGGCTTTCCGAGAGACGAAAGCGGATCCACAGTCCGAGGCCGACCAGCACCGCGCTCAACAGGAAAGGAACGCGCCATCCCCAATCGGCGAACTGCTCGTCCGTCAGCACCGAGCTTAGGACGAGGAAGAGCCCGTTCGCCGCGAAGAATCCCACAGGCGCACCAAGTTGCGGGAACATGCCGAAGCGCGCCTCATAGCCCTTCGGGGCGTTCTCCACCGCCAGCAGGGCAGCGCCGCCCCACTCACCGCCCAGCCCGAGCCCCTGGCAGAAGCGCATCAGGCACAGAAGGGCGGGTGCCATCCATCCGGCGCTTTCGTATGTCGGCAGCAGGCCGATCAGCACGGTTGCGCCCCCCATGAGCAGGAGCGATGCGACAAGGGTGGACTTGCGTCCGACTCTGTCCCCGAAGTGGCCGAACAGCGCTGCGCCTACCGGCCGGGCGATAAAGGCGATGGCGAAGCTGGCATAGGACGCGAGGTGCTGCACCGCCGTCGATTCGGCCGGGAAGAACAGCGGCCCGAAAACCAGAGCCGCAGCCGTGGCGTATATGTAGAAGTCGTAGAACTCGACCGCGGTGCCCACCAGGCTTGCAGTGAGCACCCGGGCATTCTGGCGGTAGACGTTCATCGATCGCTCCCCTCGCGTGGCACCCCTCTAGCCGGACACGGGGCCGATGACGAGAGGGCGAAAGACCCGGGGCATGTCGCGAAGATTGGAAAACCTGGTGTCGCTGGCGGTCTTCGGCATGAACCCGGCTCCTCGGCCGGGCTCCGCTTCATCGCTGCGTTTCGGGAGAGCGATCTCGGGCACGGCCCGCGTTGGAGGGGGCCAGGGAATCCCGGATGTGGCCCGTAATTCCCTGACCATGAGGAATAACGCGCTGTCCCTTCCCCGGGACCGCCTTGGGCGGGGCCCTTACTTCGCTTCGATGCTCACCGGTCTGAGGCGCGGGCTGAGCACGTGGACCGCGAGCAGGGCGAGCAGGTAAGCGCTTGCACAGATGGCGAAGAGCACCTCGTAACTGTGGGTCGCATCAAGGATGTAGCCCGCGAACAGCGCCATACCCATGCCGCCCACGGCGCCTGCGGTGCCGCCGATGCCCACCACCGAACCGACCGCTCCGCGCGGGAACACGTCGGAAGGCAGGGTGTAGAGATTGGCGGAGAAGGCCTGGTGGGCTGCGGTCGCAAGGCCAATGATCAGCACGGCGGTCCAGACGTTGTCGACGCCCTGGACGAACCAGATCGGCAGCACGCACACCGCGCACAGCAGCATCGTCGCCTTGCGCGCGAAGTTGGGGCTGCGGCCAGTGGCAATCAGCTTGGACGACATCCAGCCGCCGGCGATGCTGCCAACGTCCGAGATCAGGTAGATTGCCGCCAGCGGCAGGCCGAAGGTCTTGAGGTCCAGGTCGTAGCGGTCGAACAGGTAGCCCGGCAGCCAGAACAGGAAGAACCACCAGATCGGGTCGATGAGAAACTTGCCGAGCGCATAGGCCCAGGTTTCGCGCACGATGAGCAGTCGCCCCCAACCGATCTTCTCGACTGGATCGGCCGGGTCCTGACGGATGTAGGCCAGTTCCTGCGGCGTCACGTGGGGATGGCTGCTCGGGTGGCGATAGAATGCCCACCAGGCGCCCAGCCACAGGATCCCGAACAGGCCGGTGACGAAGAACGCCATGCGCCAGTCGAACCACAGCACCAGCAGCGGCACCAGCAGCGGGGTCACAATCGCGCCGACGTTCGCGCCGGCGTTGAATATGCCGATTGCCAGTGCCCGTTCCTTCTGCGGGAACCAGTCGGTCACGGCGCGGATGCCGGCGGGGAAGTTACCCGATTCGCCCAGTCCCAGTCCGAAACGGGCCATCGCGAAGGAGGTGATGCCGGTCGCGAAGCCGTGGGCCATGTGGCTGACGGTCCAGATGACGATGGCCAGAACATACCCCAGCCGGGCGCCCAAAGTATCGACGATCTTGCCGAAGGAGAGATAGCCGATGGCATAGGCCAGCTGGAACCAGAAGACGATCCCGGCAAAGTCGGATTCGGTCCAGTTGAATTCGGCGGACAGCGTGGGCTTGAGCACGCCGATCATCTGGCGGTCCACATAGTTGATGGCCGTCGCTGCAAAGAGCAGCGCCACCACTACCCAGCGGTAGCGCCCCACCTTCAGCGGAGCGCCTGTCCTTGCCTGGCCGGCCGTGCTGCCGGTTTCTGCATCCATTTTCCTGCTCCCTTGCGACCTCGCGCCGTTCACCACGGCCATATTTTCCGATCGCTCTTCTCGTCAGTCCTGCCTTGCCGCGATAATGCCGCAAGCGACCGTACCGTGGCCGTCGAAGTTCGCCAGTATATGCTGGCCCGGCGTGACGGGATGAACACCCGTCACCGCGCCGGTCGAAACCCAGGTGCCGGCGCTGCAGTCGATCCCGCGCACCGAGAGATGGCCCAGCAGGAAGCGGACGGCGCCGAGCGGTCCGTCCAGCATTGTCGTCGTGGTCGCCTCACCGGCCGTGTCGCCATCGATGTCCAGTCGGACGGTGATGGCGTTGAAGTCAACGGTTTCCCAGCCTTCCAGCAGCGGGCCGATGACCATGCCGTAGTTGTTGCCGTAATCGGAGACAGTCACCGGCGGTCCATCCGCGTTGATGCCGGGATAAGGGGAGCTGGCGACCTCGATGCCGATATGCACCGCGTCCAGTATGGCCCGCGTGCCCGCATCGTCCTGCGGCACCACGCCGTCCCAGCCGGGCGCGACATGAAGCAGGAACTCCGCCTCGGCTGCGGCGAAACCGTCCGCGAAGACAGGCATCGCCGGTGCTTCCCCGTCAGCGACGGTCACCACGCTGTCACTGAAGATAGGCCCGGCCAGGCGGTTGCTGGCCAGCTGCACGTCAAGCGGCGGGTTGATCTTGCCGACCTTCCAGCCTGCGATCTCGCGGCCGTCAAACCGGATGGCGATGTCCTGGATGGCATAGCCGCCGCCGAGATCGGCTGGGATCTGCCCCGGATAGGTATTCAGTGCGCGTTTTTCGCGCCGTGCCGTCACGAAAGCTTCGGCCACTGCTTTTGCGGTGTCTGTCAAAACGATCCCCAACCCATTTCCTATCGTGCCCGGATCATCTGGACACCGGTGTCACCCGACGCCAATAGCAATCCGTCGTATTCAGAGTGTCCGCTCTGTCGGGATGGCCACCGACAGCGCCACCCTAGGGATGGACCTGCTTTCTTTCCGCCGATGACAGGATAAACGGAAAGATGGTAACCGGTGTCATATTGCCTTTCACCTCGCGGGAAGGCAAGCCGAAAAAAAAGCGCCCCGGTTCCTCGATAGCCCGGCGTACATCAACAAGGATGCCGCATGGCAGAAGGCCAGAAACCGACGATCAATGATGTGGCGCGCCTTTCGGGCGTGTCCAAGAAGACGGTCAGCCGCGTGATCAACAAATCGCCGCTGCTCAATGCGAGCACGCGCGAGAAGGTGGAATCGGTGATCGCCGAACTGGGTTACGTGCCCAATCCGCAGGCGCGGGCGCTGGCGTTGCGGCGCAACTTCCTGATCGGTCTCATCCACGACAACCCGAACGCGCAAATGGTGCTGGGGGTGCAGGAAGGCATTCTCGACACCATCCGCGATACTGAATTCGCGCTCGTCGTTCATCCGGTGAACCGCTATTCGCCGACGCTGCATGACGATATCCGCCGCTTCATCGAGCAGCAGCGGCTGTACGGCGTCATGCTCCTGCCGCCGCTTTCCGAGCGCGATGATCTGGCCGATCTGTGCCGTGATCTTGGCTGCACCGTCGTGCGCATGGGCTCTGCCAGGCTGGACGAAGATGCTCACCTTGTTGCCTCCAACGACCGGCAGGCTGTGCGCGAGGCGGTGGGCTGGCTGGCGGAACTGGGCCATTCGCGGATCGGCTTCGTAGCGGGTCCTGAAGGCTTCCGCTCGGCCAACGAACGCGAGCAGGGTTTTCTCGAAGGTCTGGCGGGGGCAGGGCTCAGCCCGGACCCGGCGATCATGGCCCGCGGCACGTACCGCTTCGAATCGGGCAAGGCCGCAGGCGAGAAGCTGCTGGCCGCGGACATTCCCCCGACCGCCGTCTTCTCCAGCAACGATGAGATGGCGGCGGGCATCCTCCATGCGGCGCGCGAGCGTGGGCTGAATGTGCCGGATGACCTCTCGATCATCGGCTTCGACGATACCGCCACCGCTGCACACATCTGGCCGCCGCTCACTACCGTGCGGTGGCCGATCCGCGCGATGGCGAAGACGGCGGCCGCAAAGCTGATCAGGCCCGCATCGGCCGCTTCGGAGCCTTCGTTCTTCCTGTCCGACCTCATCCGGCGCGCCTCCGCAGTTCCCCGCAGCGCCGCGTGAGGGCCTGTGTAAAGGCGGACACCAATTTGGCCGAAGCCGCATTGACACCGGTTACCTAAAGCGGATACGCTTCACGCCGAAGAGATGAACGGGAGAGTTCGCAGTGTTCTGCAAGACGTACCACGCCACCCATCCGGACATGATGGAGTGTGTCTCCAATGAGGAGCTGCGCGATCGTTACCTGGTGACGGGCATGTTCAAGGCGGGTGAGGTCAACCTCAACTACTCGCACAACGAACGCTTCATCATCGGTGGCGCGGTTCCAGGGGCGACGCCGCTGGCCCTGCCGCTGCAGACCGCGCCCAAGAGCGCCGAAGGCAAGTCGTTCTTCGAGCGCCGCGAAGCCGGCATCACCAACATCGGCGGCCCGGGCGCGATCACGGTCGACGGTCAGCGCTTCGAAATGAAGAACAAGGAATGCCTCTACGTGCCGATGGGCAGCCAGGAGGTCATCTTTGAAGGCGAAGGCGCGCGCTTCTACATCGCGTCGGTTCCTGCGCACAAGGCGCTGCCGATCAAGCACATCACGCTTGACCAGGCCAATCCGCTGGCGCGCGGAGACCTTGCCAACTCCAACCAGCGCACGATCTACCAGCTGGTCATCCCCGGCGTATGCGAGAGCGCGCAGCTGCTGCTGGGCCTGACCGTGCTTGAAGAGGGTTCGGTGTGGAACACCATGCCGCCGCACCTCCACGATCGTCGCAGCGAGATCTACCTGTACTTCGAACTCCCCGAGGAGAACGACCGCATCTTCCACTACATGGGCGAGCCCGATCAGATGCGTCACATCGTGATCGCCAACGAAGAAGCCGTCATCAGCCCGCCGTGGTCGATCCACATGGGTTCGGGCACTAAGAAGTACGCCTTCATCTGGGCTATGGGCGGGGAAAACCTCGACTACACTGACATGAACGTGCTCGACATCTGCCAGCTGCAGTAAGCGGCACTGTCTTCAGGCCCGCGTCCCGGAATAAGAGAGGGACGTGGGCAAGACACATACTGACGGGATAGGACACATGGCAATTTCCTTCGACCTGACGGGCAAGGGTGCGCTCGTCACAGGTGCCAACACGGGCATCGGCCAGGCCATTGCCGTGGCTCTGGCAGAAGCCGGTGCCGATGTTGCGGTGGCTGGCCGGTCCGAGCCGACCGAGACGCTCGGCGCGATCGCCGCAACCGGGCGCAAGGCGGTGAACATCAAGGCCGACCTGTCGAGCATCGAGCCGGTCGGACGCGTCATCGACGAAGCGGTCGCGGGTCTTGGCAAGGTGGACATCCTCGTCAACAACGCCGGGATCATCCGCCGCGACGATCTGCTGGAGTTCTCCGAGGAAGACTGGGATGCGGTGATCGACACCAATCTCAAGACGCTGTTCTTCCTCAGCCAGGCAGCGGCGAGAGGCATGGTGGAGCGCGAGGGCGGCAAGATCGTCAACATTGCCTCCCTGCTGACCTTCCAGGGCGGCATCCGTGTCCCCAGCTACGCGGCGGCGAAGTCGGGCGTGAGCGGGGTGACCAAGGCAATGGCGAACGAACTCGCCCCCAAGGGCGTACAGGTCAACGCGATCGCGCCTGGCTATATCACCACCAACAATACCGCCGCGCTGGCCGCCGACGAGACGCGCAACCGCCAGATCCTGGAGCGCATCCCAACCGGCCGCTGGGGCCGGCCGGAAGATATCGCGGGGGCCGCGGTGTTCCTCGCCTCGCAGGCATCCGATTACGTCACCGGCCAGATCCTGGCCGTCGATGGCGGCTGGCTCGCGCGCTGATGCCAGGTTCCACCCGCACCGGCCACGTCGTCACCTTTGGCGAAGTCCTCCTGCGTTTCGCGACACCGGGCGGGCGGCTGATGGTCCAGTGTGATGCGCTGGACATGGTGGTGGGCGGAGCAGAGGCCAATGTCGCGGCGGGGCTGGCCTCGCTGGGGCATGACGTGACGATGCTCACGCGCCTGCCGTCCAGCCCACTGGGCGACCGGGCGCGCGCGGCGCTTAATGCCGCCGGGATCGATACCGCCCACGTCGGGCGCGACGCCGGCCGGATGGGACTTTATTTCCTCGAAAGCGGAGCGGGCTTGAGGCCCTCGTCGATCACGTATGATCGCGCGGGTTCGGTGTTCGCAACCTCCAAGGCGACCCAGTTCGACTTCGCCTCCGCTTTGGAGGGTGCCCGACTGCTCCACCTGTCGGGCATCACGCCGGCGCTCGGCCCCGGGGGCGTCGCGCTTGCGCAAGCCGCCGTCGCCGCAGCCGTCAGCGCCGGCGTGCCTGTTTGTTTCGATGGCAACTACCGTGCTTTGCTGTGGGATGCCTGGGACAGCAACCCGCGTGAGATCCTGACGGACCTGATGCAGTCGGCCACAATCATGATCGGCAACCATCGCGACATCTCGCTGCTGCTGGGGAAGGCGTTTTCCGGCGACGGTTCCGAACGGCGGCGTGAAGCGGCACTGGCGGCTTTCGACGCCTTTCCAAAGCTGCAACTGATTGCCTCTACCGCGCGGCACGTGGTCAATTCCGGGCATCATCGCATCGCAGCCCGCGTCGATGCGCGCGACGGCGCCCACCAGACCAGCGAAGTGGACGTGACCGGTATCGTCGACCGCATCGGTACCGGCGACGCTTTCGCAGCGGGCGTACTGCACAAGTGGCTCGAAGGCGCAGACCTTGTCGCTACGGCGCAGGCGGGGTTGGGCTACACGGTGCTCAAGCATACCGTGCCGGGCGATATGTGCCTGGTCGGGCCGCAGGAGCTTGAATCCTTTTCGGCCAGCGGAGGGGATGTGCGGCGGTAAGGCCGGGGACTGTCAGACCTTCGGCAGAGCGCCTCGACGCCGAGGCAGGCAGACCTCAAGAGAGCCACCGCTGCCGGAGCAATTCGCGGATAATGAGCGGGGCCGGGAGAGTTGAACATGACGTACGCCAATTTCACCCGCCGCACCCTTGTTGCCACGGCCGCTGGGTCGGCCGCCGCCTTGGCGTCGCCGCTGCCGGTTCTTGCCCGCACCGCCAGGGCTCCGCGAGCGGGCCGCTATACGGGCCTCACCGAAAACGGCGTCTTCGCCTTCAAGGGTATCCGCTACGCCCGCGCCGAACGCTTCGCCCAGCCCGTGGCGGAGCCGTGGGACGGCCCTGCCCTTCAGGCCACCTCGTTCGGGCCGATCTGCCCGCAGCGGGCGCTGGGGGATGAAGCACAGGCGGAAGATTGCCTCTATCTCAACGTCTGGACACCAGAGATCAATCCTCGGGCGAAACGGGCGGTCATGGTGTACTTCCACGGCGGGGCCTACACCACTGGTTCGGTGACGGACCCGCTGACTCACGGCGGCAGGTTGGCGGCGGACGGCGACGTCGTGGTGGTGACGGTCAACCACAGGCTGAATGCGCTGGGCTATGCCTGGCTCAAGCCGTTCGACACGCGATACTCGGACAGCGGCAACCTTGGCCAGCTGGACCTGATACTGGCGCTTCAATGGGTGCGCGCGCATGTCGAGGCGTTCGGTGGGGATCCTGCGCGGGTCATGGTCTTCGGCCAATCCGGCGGAGGCGCCAAGATCGCCACGCTGATGGCGATGCCTGCGGCAAGGGGGCTGTTCCACAGTGCTGCGACGATGAGCGGCCAGCAGGTTCAGGCCAGCGGACCTGCGCACGCCTGGGCGCGCACGCAGGCTTTTTTGGCGGCATTGAAAACCGATGTCGAAGGCCTGCGCACCATGCCGATTGAGCGGCTGAGGGAAGGGCTGGCGGCGGTCGATCCGATACTGGGCGGAAGCGTCTATTTCGGGCCGGTACTCGACATGACCAACCTTCCGCGTCATCCCTTCTGGCCCGACGCCGCGCCGCAATCGCTAAGTGTTCCGATGATCCTGGGCAATGTGCGCGACGAAACCCGCGCCTTCCTTGATCCCCGTGGCCCGAAGCTGAAGGGTCTCGACTGGAGCAACCTTGCCGCGCGCATCCAGCCCGAGATCAAGATAGACCTCGATCCGGTCTGGGTGGTGGAGCAGTATCGCCTTCATGAACCGGCCTGGACGCCCGAGCAGGTCTACTACGCGGCGACAACTGCGGGCCGCTCCTGGCCGGGGCAGGTGATCGAAGCCGACGAACGCGCTGCTGCGGGGGCAACGGCGACGTGGGTCTATCAGCTGGACCGCAGTTCGCCGCGCGACCCGCTGCGGGGCGCCGCGCACACCGACGACATCCCCTATGTCTTCGGTACCCTTGACGCACCGGGCAGCTATTCGGGCACCGATGCGGTCGCGCGCGGCCTGAGCACTACGATGATGACGGCCTTCACCGGGCTGGCCAGGACAGGCAGCCCCGGGCTGGCGGAATGGTCGTCCTATCGCCTGCCCAATCGCGCAACCATGGTCTTCGATGCGCGATCGCGGGTGGTGAACGACCCCCGCCGCTGGGAACGGGAGCTTTGGGCGAAGGCGCCCTACGTGCAGCCGGGGGTGTGAGCGGTCACTTCTTCGGAGGGTTGGGGTAAGCGACGATCAGCGAAAGCGGTTCCTCGCCGCGCTGCCAGATACCCACCACCGCGCCATCGTAGAGGTAGGCCGTCATGCCCGCGCGCAGCGTCTCACGCCTGCCATCCGACACCACTTCGCCAACGCCCGAGAGGACGTAGTAGACCTCGTCATGGGCAATCGGGTGTTCGCCGATCGCAGCGCCCTTGTGAAGGACGCGGCGACGGAATTCCATCGCGCGGGGCGGGGGGGCGGCATCGGAGATGCGGTAGGCGGTGCTCATGCCGATGCTGCCATGCGGCGGGGCTTCCTCGCGGACGGTGTCGCGCTCGTCGATCACCACCATGGGCGGCGCTGCCGCGACGAGCAGCAGAGTCGCGGCAATCACGCTGCCGGCTCCGAATGGGGTGCGAAATGCTTTGAAATACGCCAGATTTGCATCGTCTTCTCCCATGTTTATCGTGTTGCGACCGGGCTATTGACACCGCAGTCCCGCTGCGTCACATATTGATGACACCGGTTACCACTGATCGCAAGGATGATCTTCGGAACTGGTGAGGCGATCCCCCGCGGGTCGCCGTCGTGCTCCAGAAGGAGCGGGAGTAGAGGTGCCGGAAGTAGTGCTGCGGAATGCGCGCTTCCTTTTGACACCGATGTCATAAGTGCCTTTGACCGGGCTGTGAGGGGATGTTGTCATGCGCAGGCATGTTACCGGAATTACGCTGTTGAAGGCTGCTCTGTTCGCAGGCAGCGCTCTGACCGCATCGAGCACGCTTGGGCAGGCGGCGCTGGCGCAGGAAGTGAGCGAGGCTGCGGCCGATGCCGCAACGGCAGATCAGTCGGCCACCGCGAACGAGATCATCGTCACCGGTTTTCGCAAGTCGCTCGAAGCGGCGCTCAATGTGAAGCGCGAAGCGATCTCGGCCGTCGATGCCGTTGTCGCCGAGGACATGGCCAAGTTTCCGGACCAGAACCTTGCCGAATCGCTGCAGCGCATTCCGGGCATCTCGATCCAGCGCGACGGAGGTGAGGGCCGTGCCATCACCGTGCGCGGTCTTGGCGCGCAGTTCACCCGCGTGCGCGTGAACGGCCTTGAAACGATCGCCACCAGCTCGGACGGCGCATCCGCCAACCGCGACCGCGCGTTCGACTTCAACGTCTTCGCCTCGGAACTGTTCAGCAGCCTTGTCGTTCACAAGACCGCCGAAGCCAGCCTTGACGAAGGATCACTGGGCGCCGTGGTCGACCTCAACACCGGCAATCCGCTTGCGGGCAAGGCGGGGTTCACAGGGGTGCTCAACCTCCAGGGTTCGTACAACGACCTGTCGGACAATGTCGGCCCCCGCGCCGCCGGCCTCCTGTCCTGGAGGAACGATGCAGGCACGTTCGGCGTCAACCTGTCGGCTGCGTACTCGCATACCGATACGCTTGAAACCGGCAACAATACCGTGCGCTGGGCGCAGGCCTACTTCAACTCGGTCAACGGAACGCCCTGCTTCTACTCGGACGTGGGGCCGACGGGGGGCAGCCCGGTGAACTCGGGCGGCGGTTATCGTCCGTCCGCAGCCTGCGACGCTGCCGCGCTTTCGTTCCACGCCCGCATCCCGCGCTACGGCAAGGTCGAACATGACCGCCGCCGCCTGGGCCTCACGGGCTCGGTCCAGTTCGAGCCGACCGACCGCACCAAGATCTCGATCGACGGGCTCTATTCCTCGTTCAAGGAAGACCGCAAGGAGCAGTGGCTCGAGGTTCTCGCCCGCTCCAACGAGCGTCGCTTCAATCTGGTGAACCCGGTCTACGACGATACCGGCACAATGATCGGCGGTACGTACAACAACGCCTGGGTCCGTACTGAAAGCTACCTGCGCAAGTCGGAAACCGAGTTCTACCAGGTTGGCGCGACCTGGGAGCAGGACGTCAGCGACACCTTCCGCTTCACCCTGCTCGGCGGCTTCTCGCAGTCTGACGCCGACATCCCGGTCGAGACGACGTTCGCCTACGACAACCGCAACGCCAACGGCTTCAGCTTCGACTACAGCGACATGAAGTCGCCGGTGCTGAGCTACGACCTCGACGTAACTGACCCGGCGAACTTCCAGCTTGCCGAAATTCGCGACCGTCCCTCCTACGTCAAGAACCAGTTCAAGACCGCGCAGCTGCGCACCGAATGGGACATGACGGAAGGCTTCACCGTGAAGGCAGGCGCCGTGTGGCGTCGCTACGACTTCCGCACACAGCTGTTCATGCGTGACACGGCGGCCTGTGCCGCCAACGGCCAGCCCGACCTGATCCTGGGCCAGGTGACCTGTTCCTCCAGCGTCTACGGCCTGCCCGTGTTGGCCGACTTCTCGCGCCTGATCGAGCTTGGCGACGCGGGCCAGCCCGGCGGCACCACCAGTTCGTGGCTGGTGGCCGACATCGACAAGGCGGCCGACTACACCAACCTCTACGGGCGCACCGCCATGGAGGATCTGGGCAACAATCGCCGCGTGCGCGAAGAGACTTCGGGCGGCTACGTGCAGTTCGACGTCAAGGGCGAGATCTTCGGGTTGGAGTACGCGGGCAACGCCGGCATCCGCTATGCGCACACCAAGCAGACGTCGACCGGCTACACCGCCGGGGTGGCGGCCACTGTCGAGAGGACCTACGACGACTGGCTGCCGTCGATGAACCTGGCGTTCTACCCGCACTCCGACGTGATCGTGCGCGGCGCGATCGCCAAGGTGATCACCCGGCCCTCGCTCGGCAACCTCAATCCGGGCGGCTCCGTCGATGGCTTCAACTATCGCGTGACCTTCGGCAACCCGTTCCTCGACCCGTTCCGCGCGACCAACTTCGACGCTTCGGTCGAGTGGTACTTCGCGCCGCAGGCCCTGGTTTCGGTCGCGGGCTTTATCAAGAAGATCGAAAGCTTCCCGGTCGCTGGTACGTATACCGCCACTCTGCCGCAGCTCGGGCTGGGCCGTGACGTGCTGGGCACCAGCACGCCTGCCTACCTCAACTACGATCCGAATCAGGAATACGTGGTGTCGTCGCAGGTCAACGGCGAGGGCGCGACGCTCAAGGGTGTCGAGATCGCGCTGCAGATGCCCTTCACCTTCCTGCCGGGCATCCTGCGCAACACCGGCTTCCAGGGCAACGCGACCTTCATCGACAGCAGCGCCGACTACCAGATCACCGGCCCGGCGGTCACGGCCTGCACCCGCAATCCTACGACGGGCGCCTGCGGTCTCACCGGCGTTTCGGCGATCTACAACAACACGCTACTTGGTGTGTCGGAGAAGGCCTGGAACGCGACGCTCTACTACGACGACGGCAAGTTCTCGATCCGCGGCTCGGTCAGCTATCGCGGGCCCTTCAGCGACGCCACCAGCGCGACCGGCAACATCTTCGAAGGGTACGGCTCGTACACCAGCGTTGATGCGGCGATCCGCTACAAGGCTACCGAATGGCTGGAACTGTCGATCGATGGCAACAACCTGACCGACGAGTATCGCTACCGCACCAACGACATCTACGCGAACCGCAACTACGAGAACAACCACTTCGGACGCACGATCCTGTTCGGCGCGCGCGCAAAGATTTGATTCCCTCCCCCTGACGCGTGGCTCGTCGCCTTTGCGGCGGGCCACGCATTTTTTCTTTTCGAAGGGAGCCGCCGTTGGACTTCGATCGCAGGACCCTCATCGCCGGTTCCCTTGCCGCTGCCGGCTTTGCCGCGCGGGCGGAGGCACAGACGCCGCCGCCGACCGCTTCGAACGCGCTGCCGCCCGGACTGCCTCAACCGCACGAGACGATCGACCTGTGGCCGAAGGGCCCGCCGGCCAGGCTCAAGGCAGCGCTGACCGAGACGGTGAACGAACGCTCCGCCGACGCCCTCGTGACCGATCGCGCGGTTTACGGCATCACCCGTCCGCGCCTTGCGGTATTCCGGCCCGACCGGCCTAACGGCGCGGCGGTGATGATCACGCCGGGCGGCGGCTATCGCTGGATTGTGGTCGACAAGGAAGGCTACGAGATCGCCCGCTGGCTCACCGCGCGCGGCTTCACCGCCTTCGTGCTGTTCTATCGCCTGCCCGGTGAGGGCTGGTCGAGCGGAGCCGACACCGCCCTTGCGGATGCGCAGCGCGCCATGCGCCTGATCCGGCATCGCGCAAAGGAATACGCCATCGATCCGGAGCGAGTCGCGGCGATGGGTTTTTCGGCGGGTGGACACCTGTGCGCGGATCTCAGCACGCGTTTTGCCGCCAGGGTCTACGATCCGGTGGATGCGGCGGACGGTCTGTCCGCCAGGCCGCACTGTGCCGCGCCGATCTACCCGGTGGTGAGCATGGATCCGGCCATCGCACACGCCGGATCGCGCAATCTGCTGCTCGGCCCCGCGCCGTCGCTGCAGGACGCAGCGGCGCATTCACCCGACCAGACGGTGCCGGCCGATGCACCGCCGCACTTCCTGGTCCACGCCGAGGACGACGATGTCGTGCCGGTGGAGAACAGCGTGCGTCTGCGCGCGGCGCTCAAGGCACGGGGCATACGGGTGGAAACGCACCTCTTCGCCAATGGCGGCCACGGCTTCGGCCTGCACCGGGCGATCGGCAAGCCGGTGGAAGCCTGGCCGGACTTATGGCGCGCCTGGACGCGGACGGTGGGTTTCGCCTGAAGCCACACTGGCGCTTGATCGGGGCGGCGCAGGGCATAGAAGTCTGCCGATGGACGATGCCCCTACAGCCCCGCATGCCGTGAAGCTCCACGGCGGTGACGCCACCATCGAGGATGTCGCTGCGGCAGCAGGCGTTTCGATCCGCACGGTATCGAGGGTGCTCAACAAGTCTTCCAAGGTCAACGCGGAGACGCGCGCGCGGATCGAAGACGCGATCGCGGCGCTGCAGTTCAAGCCCAGTGCGCGGGCGAGGGCGCTGGCGCTGCGGCGCTCCTTTCTGATCGGGCTGATCCACAACGACCGCAATGCGCTGGTGCTTGACGCCACCCAGCGTGGCGTGGCGGCACGAACGGCTGAGAGCGGCTATGAACTGATCGTGCATCCCACCCCGCTCGACCCGCGCGAAGCGGCCCGCGACGTGCTGGCGTTCGTCGATCGCTCGCGGGTCGACGGGCTCGTCGTGCTGCCGCCGGTATCCGGCATATCCGGTCTGGCCGCCGCGCTCGCGGAGGCGCAGGTGCGCGCCGTCGCACTGTCGTCGGTCCCTATTCCGGGCTTTAGCGAAGTAATCATCAGCAAGGAGCGTGCGGCGGGGGCCGACGTGGCCCGTCACCTGCTGGCCCTCGGCCATCGGCGGCTCGGGATCGTCAATGGTCCCGCGCACGTCTCCTCCGCTTCCGAACGGCGCGCCGGCTTCATCGAAGCCGCGCTTGAGGGTGGAGCCGAAGTGCTCGAAGCGCCCGGCGACTACGATTTCGCCTCGGGTGTCGCTGGTGCGGAGCAACTTCTGTCTCAGACCATGCGTCCGACGGGGATCTTCGCCGTCAACGACATCATGGCCGCCGGCGTGCTTAAGGTTGCGGCGATCAGAGGGATCGCGGTTCCAGAGGCGCTTTCGGTGATCGGCTTCGATGGAAGCCTGCTTACCCGCATGCTGACGCCCGCGCTGACGTCGGTGCAGCGCCCCTTCGCAGAAATGGCCGCGGCCGCCGCTACAAGGCTGATCGCGGCCATAGAGGGAACGCAGGTCCCGCCCTTGCCGGAGATGGCGCTCAGGCTTGTACCGGCCGAGTCGACGGGACCAGCCCCGCCGGCAAGCTGATCAGACGCCTGCCGGTGCTGGCTGTCCCGCCTCGAGCGAGGCCAGTCCGGCCGCCACCGCATGTGCGAAACGCGGCTCGCTGCCGAGATCGCCGAAGACCTCGCGCAAGGCCAGAACGCTGCGCCAGTCTCCGGCGCGCGCCAGCAACATCGGGCCGAGCGGGTCAGTGATCGTGCGGCCCTCGTTCGCTGCCCTCACCAGAAAGCGCAGCCATGCCGCGATGGGCAGCGCCAGCCGTTCCACGCTGCGTCCGGCGGCGAGGGCATCGCGCACAGTGTCGAGCAGGCGGTAAGGCAATTTCTGCGAACCGTCCCAGGCAATCTGCGAGAGCAGGTGCCGGATTGCGGGATTGCGAAACCGTGCCAGCACGTCCGAGATGTAGCCGTCGAGATCGAGGCCGGGTGGCGGGGTGACCGATGGCGCGATATCCACGCGCATCAGCCGCTCGACGAAAGCGGCCAGAGTGCTGTCGGCCATGGCGTCGGCCACCGTTTCAAGGCCCATGCCCAGCCCGATATAGGCCAGCGAACTGTGCGCGCCGTTGAGCAGGCGCAGCTTGGCAGTTTCGAACGGACGCACGTTGGATGCGAAGGTGACGCCCGCGACGTCGAGCGCCGGACGCTCGCCGGCGAAACGGTCTTCGATGACCCACTGGGTGAAGCGTTCGCGCTGGATCGGCCAGGCATCTTCAAGGCCGGTTTCGTGCGCCACGCGCGTGCGCAGGGCCGCGTCGGTGGCGGGAGTGATGGAATCGACCATGGCATTGGGGAAAGCGACATTGTCGGCGATCCACCGCGCGGTGTCTGGATCGATCTCGCCTGCCAACGCGAGGGCTGCGGCTTCCAGCTTGCGGCCGTTGTCCGTCAAGTTGTCGCAGCACAGCACCGTTACGCCCGGCAGCCCGGCATGGCGGCGGACCTGGAAGCCCCGAACCAGCCAGCCGGTGAACGAGGCCGGCGTCCAGTCGTCGGCTCGGGCCGCCTCGAGGTCCGTCGCGATGGCCGGGTTCGCAAGATCGAGAGCGCCGTCGGCGTTCAGACAGTATCCTTTCTCCGTCACGGTGGAGGAGATCACACGGGTATCGTGATGCGCCAGTGCCGTGAGGATCGCCTCCGGATCATCCCGGGTCAGTACCCGTCCGATCGACCCGATGACACGGTAGCTCGTCTCCAGATCGAGCAGGGCCAGCGTGTAGAGCCCGTCCTGTGGGTTCAGGGAGTCGGCCACTCCGCGCGAATTGAGGCTGATGCCGGTCAGCCCCCAGCGCGGATCGTGCGCCAGCAGGGTGTCGAACGCAGCGGCCTGATGGGCGCGATGGAAGGCGCCGGGGCCGAAATGAACGACGCCGTTCGTGACGGTTGAGCGGTCATACCGTGGCGCTGCGATGCCTTCGGGCAGAGCGGTCAGAGCTGCCTGGGAGAGCCGGGTCATGCCGGTTCCGCAACGCGCACCGGCGCTTCCAGGCCGTACGCCTTGCGCACCAGTCCGACGGTCAGCTCCTGTGCAAGCTCCGCGGCTTCCCAGTCCTGCAGCCGGTGTTCGGCAACCAGGCGGGCGAGGAATCCGCAGTCGATCCGCCGCGCGACATCATGGCGCGCCGGAATCGAGAGGAAGGCGCGCGTGTCATCATTGAAGCCCACGGTGTTGTAGAACCCCGCCGTCTCGGTTGTCATCTCCCGGAAGCGGCGCATGCCTTCGGGGCTATCGTGGAACCACCACGCCGGGCCGAGCTTCAGGCAGGGATAATGCCCGGCGAGCGGCGCCAGTTCGCGGGCATACGTCGTCTCGTCCAGTGTGAAGAGGATGACTTTCAGGTCCGGTTCGTTGCCCAGCAGGTCCAGCATGGGGCGCAGCGCCTCGACGTACTCGGTCGCGCGGGGGATGTCCGCGCCCTTGTCCCGCCCATGGCTGGCGAAGAGGCGGGCGTTGTGGTTGCGGGTGGCGCCCGGGTGGATCTGCATCGTCATGCCGTCCTCCACGCTCATCCGCGCCATTTCCGTGAGCATCTGCGCGCGGAACAGTTCGGCCTCCTCGGCGCTCGGCCCCGTCTGCCCGTGGGCCCCGCGCATCACCTTTGCAAACAGCGCTTCGCACTCCGCCGTCGAGAGATTGGCGGTGCGTGCCGTGAGGAATCCGTGGTCGGTCGCCGTCGCCCCCATGGCGCGGAAGTCGGCCCGGCGCTTGCGGTGGGCGGCCAGATAGCCGGACCATGTCTCGACATTCTCGCCCGCAAGCTCGGCGAAGCGGGCAATGTCGCGTGCGAAGCTGTCATGCTCTGGGTCGATCACCGAGTCGGGCCGGTACGTGGTGACGACCCTGCCCTTCCAGCCCGAGGCCCGGATTGCCTTGTGGTGCTTCAGATCGTCGCCAGCGCCCTCCGTGGTGGCGAGCAGTTCGATGTCGAACCGTTCGAACAGGGCGCGGGGGCGAAACGCGGGAGAGGCGAGCGCCTCGCCGATGGTATCGTAATAGTGGTCTGCCGTGTCCGCATCCAGCGCGACGTCGATGCCGAAGACTTCGCTGAAGACATGCGGCAGCCACATGCTCGACGGCGTGCCGCGGAACAGGTGCCAGTGGCTGGCGAACACGCGCCACGCCTCACGCGGGGCGGTTTGCGGCACGACGCCACCCTTACGGGGGACCGCCAGCGCGTCGAGGTCCACGCCTTGCGAATAGAGCATGCGGAACAGGTAATGGTCAGGCGCCAGCAGGAGCTCGGTCGCGTTGGTCCAGGCCGCATCGGTGGCGAACCACTCCGGGTCTGTGTGGCCATGCGGGCTGATGATCGGCAGTCCGGCCACCTGCGCGTAAAGCTCCCGGGCGATCGCGCGAGTGGTCGGGTCTGCGGGAAGCAGGCGGTCGGGGTGCAACGACAGGCTGGGCATCAGGATACTCCCGGGACGTCAGTGGCTTTGACAGCCGATTACCGAGTTGTGCCAGCGCTGGCAATGCGATATTGACGGGCCATGGCCGATACCCTTGCTCCCCCTGTGTCCGTAATGAAGATTGGCGCTGAAGACGACGTCGCCGTCGCTCTTCAACCGCTGGAGGCGGGGGTGGACGTGAAGGTGGACGGTGAGGCGATCCGGCTGCGCGAGGCGATCCCGGCAGGCCACAAGTTCGCTGTCGCCCCGATCGCTGCAGGGGCTCCGGTGCGCCGCTATCGCGCTCCCATCGGCCTTGCCAGGTGCGACATCGCGGTGGGCGAGCATGTGCACACCCACAACGTCCGGACCGCGCTTTCCGGCGAACAGGCCTATGCCTTCACCGGCTCTCCTCCACGTGTTGAAGCCACTGCCTCGTCGCGCACCTTCCGGGGGTATATTCGCGCCGATGGCAGCGTGGGCACGCGCAACGAACTCTGGATCTTGCCGACGGTCGGCTGCGTCGGCCGTCTTGGTGAAAGGCTCGCGGCCAGAGCCAATCTGAAGCAGGCGCCCGGCGTCGATGGTGTCCATGCCTTCAACCATCCCTTCGGCTGTTCGCAGCTGGGAGCGGATCTGGAAGGTACGGCGGCGGTGATCGCCTCGCTGGCGCTCAACCCGAACGCAGGCGGCGTGCTGCTGCTGGGGCTGGGCTGCGAATCGAACCAGCTGGAGCAGTTGCTGCAGCGCATCCCCGAGGATCGGCGGGAGCGTCTGCGCGTGCTGCGCGCCCAATCGGCCGGTGACGAATTCGCTGCCGGAGAAGCGCTGGTGGAGGAACTGATCGGGCTCATGGCGGCGGACAAGCGCACCGAAGTGCCGCTGTCGAAGCTGCGGCTGGGTGTGAAATGCGGCGGGTCGGATGCGATGAGCGGTCTCACCGCGAACCCGCTCATCGGGCTGATGGCGGATGCGGTGACTCAGGCGGGCGGCGCTGCTATCCTGACCGAAATCCCCGAGATCTTCGGCGCGGAAAACCTGCTGCTGGAACGCGCCACCAGCGAAACCGTGTTCGAACGGCTTTCCGAGCTGGTGAATGGGTTCAAGCGCTACTTCATCGAGCACGGCGAGCCGGTTTCGGAAAATCCCAGCCCCGGCAATATCGCGGGCGGCATCACCACACTGGAGGAGAAGTCGCTGGGAGCGGTGCAGAAAGGTGGCCTTGCCCCGGTGCAGGACGTCATCGCCTATGGCGAGCGCATCTGTGCAAGGAGGGCGCCGGGTGGCCTGACAGTGCTGGAGGCGCCTGGAAACGATGCCGTTTCCACCACGGCGCTGGCAGCGGCAGGGGCTACGATCACCCTGTTCTCGACCGGGCGGGGCACGCCCCTGGGCAGCCCCGTGCCGACGGTGAAGATCGCGTCCAATCACGCGGTGGCCGAGCGCAAGGCCGGTTGGATCGATTTCGACGGCGGGCAAGTGCTTGAACTGGGCATGGCAGGCGCGGCGGAAGCGTTGCTGACCCGCATCCTTGCCATTGCCAGCGGCGAACCCGCCCGCAACGAAAGCAACGACGAGCGCGCCATCGGCATCTGGAAGCGTGGTGTCACGCTCTGAGAGCTGAAGCCCCGCATTAGTGCTCAGGAAAAGGTGTCATCCCGAATTCGCGTTGACACCAAAGCCAGGAATGATAGCGCTAGCATAAATAGCAGAAAGGGAGAGAGGCATGAAGTTCGACCGGCGGGAAGCGTTGACGGCGGGCATAGGGGCACTGTCGCTGGCCAGCGTCCAGACCTCGCGCGCCGCGGCGAAGGACGAGTGCCCGGCTACCGCTTCAACGGCCGGGGTGAGCGGACCTGTACCCCCTTATCGACGCGGGTTCGACAACCAGCGCATCGCGGATCTGGGTGACGGCCGTTACCTCAACCCGCTGATGGCCGGCGACCATCCCGATCCCACCATCGTGAAGGACGGGAAGGACTACTACATGACCTTCTCGACCTTCGATTCCTATCCGGGTCTGGTGGTCTGGCACTCGCGCGACCTGATCAACTGGCGGCCGCTCACGGCGGCGCTGCAGAAGAACCTTGGATCGGTCTGGGCGCCGGACATCAGCAAGCACGCCGGGCGTTTCTTCATCTATTTCACGGTCAAGGCCACACCGAACGCGCAGTACGTGGTCTGGGCCGACAAGGCGGAAGGGCCGTGGAGCGAGCCGGTCAGCCTCGGTTTGCCCAATCACATCGATCCGGGCCACGCCGTGGGCGAGGATGGCTCGCGCTGGCTGTTCCTTTCAGGGGGGGACCGCATCCGCCTTGCCCAGGACGGCCTTTCCACCGTGGGCGAGGTGGAGCATGTCTACGATCCATGGCGTTACCCCGACGATTGGGAAGTGGAGGGGTTCTCTCCCGAAGGTCCCAAGATCGTGCGCCGCGGCGAATACTTCTATCTCGTGACCGCGGTGGGTGGCACCGCCGGCCCGCCGACCGGTCACATGGTGATCGCCGCACGATCCCGGTCGATCCACGGTCCCTGGGAGAACTGCCCGCACAATCCCATCGTGCGGACCACCGACATATCGCAAGCCTGGTGGTCGCGCGGGCACGCGACTGTTTTCGAGGGACCGGCGGGGGACTGGTGGTCGGTCTACCACGGGTTCGAGAAGGACTTCTGGACGCTGGGCCGCCAGACCCTGCTCGATCCGGTGACCTGGACGGCGGATGGCTGGTTCCGCATGGACGGCGGCGATCTTTCGCGACCGCTGGCCGCACCCAAGGGGGGCAGCAAGGCCGGACCCCACGGCATGCCGCTTTCCGATGACTTCTCGACACTGGAGATCGGGCGGCGCTGGAATTTCTTCAAGCCCGCGCCGGACGAAGCGAAGCGCCTCCGGGTGGCGGACAAGCGCCTGCATCTCACGGCCAGCGGCACCGCGCCCGCCAATTCCTCGCCGCTGCTGCTGATTGCGGGTGATACCGCTTACGAGTTCCAGTGCGAGATCGAGATCGATCCCGGCGTCACGGCCGGACTGCTGCTGTTCTACGATCATCAGCTCTATTGCGGTCTGGGCTTCGACGGGCAGAAGTTCGTGACACACCAGTATGGCCTGGAGCGTGGGCGGCCGGCCAATCCGCACGGTAGCCGTATGCTGATGCGCGTGCGCAATGACCGCCATATCGTCTCGTTCCACACCAGCGGCGATGGCGGGAAGACCTGGAAGCGCTTCGACCGGGGCATGGAGACATCCGGCTACCACCACAATGTCCGTGGCGGCTTCCTCATGCTGCGGCCCGGCCTCTATGCTGCGGGGAAGGGGGCAGCCCGGTTCCGCGATTTCAAGTTCCGCGCCCTCTGAAGGAGCCTCACGACATGGCCGACGTTCTATCGATGCTCCCTTCGGACTGGCGTGAAGGCCTGTTCCTCGGCCGGCTTGACCTGGGGGAAGGCCCCACCCCGGTCCTGCTGGAAGGCGGCTTCGTCCACGACATGTCCGGCGTTGCACCCACCGTTTCCGACCTCGTCGCTATGGGCGCCTTCGATCCGGCGCGTGGCAAGGCGGTGGGGCCGGTGGAGGAGGTGCTGGCGATGGCCACGCTGCTCAGTCCGATCGACCTGCAATGCGTCAAGGCGGCGGGCGTCACGTTCGCCGTCTCCGCGCTGGAGCGCGTGATCGAAGAGCGCGCGCGGGGGGACGCGGAAAAGGCGCAGGCGGTGCGCAGCGGGCTGGAGGCGCGCATCGGGGGGTCCATCCGCGCCGTCGTGCCGGGCAGTCCGGAGGCCGCGGCGCTCAAGGCGGCTCTGATCGAGGACGGGATGTGGTCGCAGTATCTGGAAGTGGCGATCGGGCCGGATGCCGAGATCTTCACCAAGGCGCCGGTGCTTGCCACGGTCGGATCGGGCGCCGAGATCGGCGTGCGGTCGGATTCCGGCTGGAATAACCCGGAGCCTGAAGTGGTCATCCTTGCCGATGCGCGGGGCACGGCGATAGGCGCAACGCTGGGCAACGATGTCAATCTTCGCGACTTCGAGGGGCGCTCGGCGCTGTTGCTGGGCAAGGCCAAGGACAACAACGCCAGCTGCTCGATCGGCCCGTTCGTGCGCCTTTTCGACGCGGCTTTCGGCGTCGGCGACATCGAGACTGCGCAGGTTCTGCTGCGGATCGATGGCACCGACGGCTTCACGCTGGAAGGCGAAAGCCGTATGTCGCAGATCAGCCGCCCACCGCTTGAGCTGTTGCGCCAGTGCTTCTCCGAACACCAGTACCCCGACGGCGTGGTGCTGTTCCTGGGAACGCTGTTCGCGCCCACGCAGGACCGCGATGCATCCGGGCGCGGCTTCACGCACAAGGTGGGGGATGTGGTGACCATCTCGAGTGCACGGCTGGGCAGGCTGGTCAACACCGTGACCACATCGCGTGATGCACCCGCCTGGGAAACCGGCATCTCCGCTCTCTACCGCAACCTGGCTTTGCGCGGGCTGACGGTGGCAGGCCACGCCACCCGCTCCGATGCGCTGGCCTGACTCATCCAGACCCGAAGGACGATCATGCTGACCACCGCCTCCCCCCGGCCCGAAGCGCCTACGGCACGTTATCCATCGCTTGCGGGCAAGGGGGTATTCGTCTCGGGCGGTGGCTCGGGCATCGGTGCGGCCCTTGTGGAGGCTTTCGCGCGGCAGGGAGCGAAAGTCTTCTTCGTCGACATCGCCGCCGAACCCTCGCACGCGCTGGTGGAGCGTCTGGCCGATACGGTCGAGTTTGCCCCGCGCTTCGTTGCGGGCGATCTGCGCGATCTGTCCTTCGTGCAGGCGCAGGTGGCCGCGGCGCATGACCAGCTGCGCGGTCTTCACGTGCTCGTGAACAACGCCGCCAACGATGATCGCCATGCACTGGAAGACGTGACGGCCGAATACTGGGACGACCGCATGGCGGTGAACCTGCGGCACCTGTTCTTTGCCGCGCAGGCCGCCGTGCCTCTGATGGAAGCGGCAGGCGGCGGCGTGATCCTGAACTTCGGTTCGATCAGCTGGCACCTCGCGCTCGATCAGCTCTCGCTCTATCAGACGGCCAAGGCCGGTATCGAGGGCATGACCCGGGCGATGGCCCGGGAACTGGGTGAGCGCAACATCCGTGTCTGTGCGATCGTTCCGGGGAATGTCCAGACCCCGCGGCAGGAAAGATGGTACACGCCCGAAGGCGAGCGCGAGATCCTTGACGCCCAGTGCCTCAAGGCGCGGGTGCAGCCTGCCGATGTAGCAGCCCTTGCGCTGTTTCTCGCCTCCGACGATGCGCGCATGTGTACCGGGCACGAGTATTTCGTCGATGCGGGCTGGCGCTGATGATGATTCCCGAAGTCGCCGTGAAGGTCGGCGCTGCGCTGGGCGAGGGGCCGGTCTGGGATATCGCGCGCGAATGCCTGTGGTTCGTCGATATCAAGGGCCATCGTTTGCATCGCTTCGATCCGAAAACGGGCGCGCTGGAGAGTACGGCCGCTCCCGAGGAACCGGGCTGGGTTGTCCCGCTGCGTGACGGCGCGCTGCTGGTCGGCGCGAAGGCGGGCGTGCATCGCCATGCCCGCGGCGCCTTCACGCTGCTTCATGCCGTGGAGCAGGACCTGCCGGGCAACCGCCTGAACGACGCCGCCGTCCACCCGGACGGTTCGGTCTGGCTGGGCACTATGGACAATGCCGAGGACGCGCCAAGCGGCGGCTACTATCGCCTCCATGCGGGCGTCTGCACGGCACTCTCGCCCAAGCCGATGATCATCACCAACGGTCCGGCCTTCTCGCCCGACGGGCGGACCGTCTACTTGGTCGACACGCTGGAGCGAACGATCCTGTCTGCGCCGGTGGATGCCGAGGGTCACCCCGGCGTGACGCGGATCTTCGCGCGTGTGCCTCCTGGCATGGGTTACCCCGACGGCCCGGCCGTGGACAGCGCGGGTACTGTGTGGGTCGGGCTGTTCGGGGGCTGGGGCGTGGTGCGTTTCGCGCCGGATGGGACGATGCTCGGCAAGGTGGAATTCCCGGTCGCCAATGTGACCAAGATCGCATTTGGCGGTGCCGACCTTACCACCGTCTACGCCACTACCGCGCGCAAGGGCTTGTCGCAAGGCGAACTGGCGGCGCAGCCCGCCGCCGGGGACCTGTTCACATTCACGGTTGAGGTGCCGGGGCTCGCGCCCGAATATCCTTCGGTCTAGAACGACCGGCACGAGCAAGACAACGGGAAGAGGAGCAGCGGATGGCGTCGGTGGATATCGGCAGGACGGATGGGGGGCTCGCGCCCGAAGGCAGAGTCAACATGGCCTTCGTCGCCATGATCGTTGCGGTCGCGACGATCGGTGGCTTCATGTTCGGCTATGACAGCGGGGTGATCAACGGCACGCAGGACGGGCTGGAAAGTGCCTTCGACTTGTCCGACCTCGGGACCGGCCTCAACGTCGGGGCAATCCTGCTGGGCTGCGCCGTCGGCGCCTTCATGGCGGGGCGGCTGGCCGACGTCTGGGGCCGGCGCAGCGTCATGATGATCGGCGCGGCGCTGTTCGTGGTCAGCGCCCTGGGCGCCGGGGCCGCGACAAGTTCCGCGCTGTTCATCATCGCCCGCTTCATCGGCGGCGTGGGCGTGGGCGTGGGCGCGGCCAGCGTGCTGGCACCGGTCTATATCAGCGAAGTGACGCCCGCCTCGATCCGCGGGCGGCTGTCCAGTCTGCAGCAGATCATGATCATCACTGGCCTGACGGGCGCGTTCGTGGCCAACTGGGCGCTGGCAAGGAACGCCGGTTCCAGCACCGAGCCGCTGTGGCTGGACCTTCCGGCATGGCGCTGGATGTTCTGGATGCAGGTGATCCCCGCCGTGATTTACCTGGGAGCGCTGTTCATGATTCCGGAGAGCCCGCGCTATCTCGTCGCGCGCGGCCGTGAAGCCGAGGCTTACGCCGTCCTGAAGCGCATCTTCGGAAGTGCTACCGCGACCGGCATGGTCGCCGACATTCGCGCGAGCCTTGCTGCGGATAACCATCGCCCCAGCTTCGCCGATTTGAAGGACCCTGCCACCGGTCGCCTGCGCCGGCTGGTCTGGGCCGGTATCGGTATCGCCATCTTCCAGCAACTGGTCGGCATCAACATCGTGTTCTACTATGGCGCCGTGCTGTGGCAGTCGGTCGGCTTTTCCGAAGGCGACGCGCTGCTGATCAACATCCTGTCCGGTTCGCTTTCGATCCTGGCCTGTCTCGTGACGGTGCTGCTCATCGACAGGCTGGGACGCAAGCCGCTGCTGCTCGCCGGCTCGGCAGGCATGGCGGTCACGCTCGGCACGATGGCGGTCTGCTTTGCCAGTGGCACCTTCGTGGACGGTCACCTGACGCTGTCCGACCAGACCGGCCTTGTCGCGCTGATCGCCGCGAATGCCTACGTCGTGTTCTTCAATCTGAGCTGGGGCCCGGTCATGTGGGTGATGCTGGGCGAGATGTTCCCCAACCAGATCCGCGGTTCGGCCCTGGCCGTCTCGGGCTTTGCGCAGTGGATCGCCAACTTCGGCATCTCGGTCAGCTTCCCGGCGATGGCATCGGGGCTGGGCCTTCCACTCACTTACGGGTTCTACTCGATGAGCGCGCTTCTCTCGTTCTTCTTCGTGCGCGCCATGGTCACTGAGACGCGCGGCCGGACGCTGGAGGAGATGGCGGGTTGATCCACCTGCGCGCCGGCAGCAGCGAAGCGATGCTGCTGCCTCATCTGGGCGGCGCGCTCGGCAGCTTTTCGGTGGCCGGGCGCGCCGTTCTTCGGCCGACAGCATCCGCTGCGGCGCATCCGCTGGACAGCGCGTCATTTCCGCTGGTGCCCTATTGCAACCGTATAGCGAGGGGCCGGTTCACTTTCGACGGCGAGGACCACGCCCTGCCGCGGAATGTTCCCGAGTTCGCGCATCCGCTGCATGGCCTTGGCTGGCTGAAGACGTGGACCGTCGACCGTCAGACCGTAGACAGCGCCCTGCTTTCCTGCACGCACGAAGCGGATGCCGACTGGCCATGGGACTGGTCCGCCACCCAGCACTTTGTGCTGGAGGACGGCGCGCTGCGCGTCACGCTCGATGCCGTCAACCGCTCTTCCAGGCCGATGCCCTGCGGACTTGGCCATCATCCCTATCTCGTGCGAAGGCCGGGTGCGGTGCTGGCGTTCACGGCAAAGGGTGTTTGGCGCAACGACGCGGATGATCTGCCGGTCGAGGCGATGCCCGCTGATAGCTTCGGCGATTTCGCAAAGGGTGCGGAGCCGCAAGGCGCCGGCATGATCGACAACTGCTGGCACGGCTGGGACGGTACGGCGACCTGGGATAAGACGATCATCGTGTCATCGCCCGAAGCGCGCTACCTGCATGTCTTCGCGCCGCCCGGTAAGGACTTCATCTGCCTGGAGCCGACCAGCCAGATGCCCGATGCCGTGAACCGGCCGCCTTTCGCCGCGGCAGGCGGCAGGGTCCTGTCAGCGGGTGCGACGCAGCGCCTTGCCATGGAGATCCGCGTCCGCTGATGGGCGTGCATTTGCAAGCGGGTCTCCCGCAGGATAGCACCGCCGGCTCCAGCCCGGAGAGGATCGCGCATGGTTGACGAAATCGAGGGACTGCCCGTGCGCGCGCGTTCTTCCCGCCGTTCGCGGGCCGGGCCGACGATATCGGACGTCGCGCGCGAGGCCGGGGTCTCCCTGATGACTGTATCGCGCGTGATGAACGGCAAGACCAATGTGCGGGAGGAAACCCGCGAACGGGTGCAAGCCGCGATCAAGGCCTTGAACTATTCGCCGAGCATGGCAGCCCGCAATCTCGCCGCCGCCAGCGAGATCCGCATTGGCCTGCTCTACAGCAACCCGAGCGCAGGATACCTGAACGAGTTTCTTGTCGGCAGCCTGGACCAGGCCAGCCGCGCGAACGTGCAACTGGTGGTGCAACTCTGCGAGAGGCCGGAAGAGCGGGCCGTCATCGTGCAGCGGTTGGTCGAAGGCGGGGTGGACGGTGTGATCCTGCCGCCGCCGCTCTGCGACGCCGATGCGATCCACCGCTTCCTGCAGGAAGCCGAGATTCCCGCCGTCGTGGTCGCCTCGGGCCGTCCGCCGGCTGGTTTGTCCTCCGTCAGCATCGACGACCGCGCCGCGGCAGCGGCCATGACACGCCACCTGACAGAGCTGGGGCACCGGCGCATCGGCTTCATCTCCGGCGCTCCGGACCAGACAGCGTCGGCGCTGCGCCTGCAAGGCTATGGCGATGCCTTGAACGAAGAACAGCTCGCCTCCGAACCTGAACTGGTGGTGCAGGGGCTCTTCACCTACCGATCGGGGCTTGAGGCAGCGCAACGGCTGCTGGCCCTCGTGCCTCCCCCAACGGCCATCTTCGCCAGCAATGACGACATGGCGGCAGCGGCGGTAGCGGTCGCGCATCGGCTGGGGCTTGATGTGCCGGGCGATCTAAGCGTGGTCGGTTTCGACGATGCGCCCCAGGCGACGACGACCTGGCCGGAGCTGACGACCATACGCCAGCCCATCGCCGATATGTCCCGCGCGGCGGTGCAACTCCTGGTGGACGACATCCGGACGGTTCGTGACGGCCGCAGTCCGTCGCCGCGTCATACCCGAATGGGGTTTGAACTGGTTCTGCGCCAGTCTGACGCCGCTCCCCCCGCCTGACGCCCTCCTCTCTGTCACCAGGGGCCGATCATTCGGGAGGAATTATCCGGGAAAAACATCGAGCATCGGCTATTGACACCGGTATCATCCGGGCCGGATACCAAGCGTATAACTTGTTGGGGCACGCCTGATGCCCAGCCCGGGAAGAGGATCGACTATGTGGCAGCGTGATCGGCGCATTACCCGCTATCTGAAGACATCGCTGATTGCCCTGGTTGCCGCAGGCATCTGCGGTTCGGCTTCGACGGCCGATGCCGAGGAGGCGAGCGGGCTTCTTTTTCACGCGCCGCTCGACACCGGTTTCGATGCCAGCATCGCCGGCGGAGAGGCGCGCCCCAATTTCAGGAGCGACGTGTCGGTCGTGAGCGACGGCGCCATCGGCGGGGCGGGGCGCTGGAGTGACGGGGGCTACGTTGCGTGGCAGGCACCGGGCAACATCTATGCGCAGCGGGGCACCTTGTCGTTCTTCTGGCGCAGCCATGCGCCGGTGGGAGAGGCCCCCTTCGTGATCTTCCGCGCCAGCGCAGGGGATCATTCCAGTTGGGACATGGCGTTCCTGCGGATCGACTGGAACGGCAGCGGCTTCGATGCCTTCGTCACCGATGCCAACCTCTCGCGCGTGCGCGTCAGCTGGACATTGCCTACGACCGGTTCTGCCGAAAAGCTGTCTCCGGACGCGTGGCATCATATCGCCTTCGCCTGGGATGAGAACGCCGGGGTGAAGCTGTTCTGGGACGGCCGGGAAGTCGCCGCGAAGGCGCAGGCGGCGGACCTCGACATGGCGCTGGACCAGTTCGGTCTGGCCGGCCGCGTCATCGCCCCGCATCAGGTGCAGAGCCGCTATAATTTCATGCGCGGGTCCGATCTCGACGACGTACGCGTCTACGATCACATGCTCGACGGCGCGCAAGTGGCGCAGCTGGCGAACCGCCAGGACGTGAAGCCTGTTGCGTCCAGACCCGACCTGCGAAAGGCTTGGCTGCACCGCTTCGGCTGGGACACGCAGAGCCCGCCGGTGCTGAGCGATCCTGTCACCACCGTACGCAAGATCGAGTTTGCCGACGCCAAGGATCTCAAGCAATGGATGTGGAAAGGGGTGGACGGCATCGCCGAGACGACCTGGCCCGGCGTCTATAACCGATCGGGCCTGCCGGGGCGGAACGACTATTTCGAGCTTCCCGACTGGAACGTCTATGTCGATGGCGGCAAGGCCTACGAGCTGACCCTGCCCCAGAATGCCAGCTTCAACCGCGTCGAAATCCGCGGCGCGGCCTATGGCGATCTGGAATGGTCGGCGGATGGCAGGTCAGCCTGGCAGAAGCTGGCGACGCGCCCGCGCGGCGTGGTGCGTTCGCTGACTGACGTACCCACGCGGAAGGGCGGGACGCTGCGCTTCACCAACGTGATGCAGGAACAGCCGATCCAGGAGATCTGGGCCTACGGCATCCACGCCGGCGACGTTCCCAGGGGCACGTTCCAGTTGAGCTACACCGTACGCACCGATGACGCAGCGGATCTGGGGGCGCTGGAGGCGCTCAACGCCCACATTGCCGGGCGCTATCCCGCGCATGAACGCGCGACCGTCGTGGCGCTGCCGACGAGCGGGGTGAAGGCGGCCGTCGGCGCAGGCAGCGCGGCCGGGTCCGGCACCGCGCAGCGCTCGGCAGGGGCTCTGCCGATCGTGCATGTCCTGATCCCCTCCAACTTCGGCGATGCGCCTGCGGACCGTCCGCTCGCGCGGGCGTGGAACTACGGCTGGGAGAACGTCCACGACGGTCTGGACGGCATCGCCATCGTCCTGCCGCCGATCGACGCGGAACCCGATGCGAAGGGCGTGATCCCTCTCGACATCCGCGTGAAGGATCCGATCTGGCCTGACCGTGATCTGATCGACGTGCAGGTTTCGGTCCGCCCCGGGCAGCCGCGCACCCTCTGGCTGGACCTGCGCGACCGCATTCTGACCGCCGATAGTCTATACCTCACGATCGCCTCGGCCGCTCCGGATTTCGGCACGAAGTCGCTGGACGGAATGACCGTGCAGATGATCTTCAAGGATCGGGAGGCGGCCAAGGTGGAGCACGTCGCCGATCGTTTCAATCAGGTGAAGGACAATTGGGCGTTCCTCGTCGAGGAACACACCGCATCCAAGCGGGCGGCGCTCTACCGCCGGCTCTACGGGGACATCACGGACCTGCTGCGCGTCGATCCCGGCAATCTGGAAGCCCGCCGCTACTGGGCCGACATCGGTTATTCCGAAGCGCAGCTGCCGCCTTTCGTCCAGCCCGAGGCGCCGGCCGGAATGCCGCTCTGGGCCTTCCGCCAGCTGGAAGACCTGAAGCTGACGCGCCAGTTCGTGAACTGGTGGATCGACAAGAGGCAGGTGCCCTACGGCGACTTCGGCGGCGGCATTTCCGACGATACCGACCTGACGCAGCAGTGGCCGGGACTGGCGTTGATGGGCGTCGATCCGGACAAGATCAACGCTTCGCTGCGGGCGCTTTCGGACGCCGTCTACAAGAATGGAATGATCGTCGACGGCCTCAGCGCCATCACTACCGACGAACTGCACGTCTACGAGGAAGGCATCAATTCGGACGCCGAGCGACTCTACCTCAATTGGGGGGAGCCCAAGGCGGTCGAACGGATGATGGCCACCGTAAAGGCGCTCGGCCGCGTGATCCGCACGAACCCGGCGGGCCACATGCACATCTCGTCCAGCTGGTACGGTGGGCGCAGGATCTATATGGATGACCCCTGGGCCTGGCAGAAGCCCTATGGCTTCGTCGTCATGCACACGCCTGTGCTATTAGGCACCTACAACGCCGATCCCACCGCGCGCGGGCTGGTCACCGGGCTGATGGACGGGCTGCTCGCGCATGGCAAGCAGGGGGCGGACGGGCTCTGGACATTCCCCAACGACATCAGCTTCCTGCATGATACCGAACGCGCCGGCGACGGCGGCGGCGCCTCGCTGCCGATGCAGTCGGCCTGGGCGGCGTGGCGCTTCACAGGTGACGACAAGTACCTGCGCCCGATTCTCGGCCGCGTCGGCAAGGACAACTTCGGCGCCCTGACGGAGATTAACGAGAACGCGCTGACCCTTCTGGGCAAGCGCGACCTCGCGAGCGACGTCATGCTGCGCCGCGCGCGCAACGGTGACGACTTCGCCCGGTTCGAAGCCTGGAACACAACCGGTGACAAGGCGTGGCTGGAGGCGCTCAACGCCCATGGCATCTCCGACAAGGCGCAGCACATGTACATGTACACCGAAGGCCACTGGTGGAGCGACCGTGTCGATGCACCCAACGAATATCTGCAGCGCGAACGGCTGGGTGGCATCGCTCTCAAGCGGAACCAGACTTATCCGGGCAATGCGGTGAGCTGGCGTTTCGCCGATCCGGAAAGCGCCGTAAAGGTTGCGATTCTCGTGCGTGATGCGACGCCCGAGCAGTTCACCGTCATAGCCTACAACACCACCGCCCGCGAACAGCATGCGGACATGGGCACCTGGAATGTCGTGGCCGGGACTTGGGAGATGACGCAGGGCCTTGCCCCTGATGGCGGCGATGTCGCGCAGGGAGACGTGACCCGACGTGAGATTGAGCTGGAGCGCAGCGGCTCCCTGCCGGTCTCTTTCGCGCCGGGCACCACCACGGTCATGACCTTCCGCCTGAAGGAGAAGGCGGCCGTCCAGCCCGAGCACCGTCCGGACCTCGGCATCGGCACGGACGACGTCGTGCGCAAGGGCAACCGGGTGACGGTGACCGTCCACAGCCTCGGCTCGGTGGCGGCGCCTGCGGGCACGGTGACGCTTGAGACGCCCGAGGGCAGGGCGCTTGCCATTGCTGCGGTGCCTGCGCTTGAGGCGCCGACGGACCTGGCGCCCAAAACGGCGCGGATCGCTCTTGCCGTTCCGGCCGGTGCGCCGGAAACCCTGCATGTCCGGGTCACTTCCGGCGTGGCGGAGGTCACGCGCCGGAACGATGTCGTCGTGCTGGGCCGGGAGAACCACTGATGCATCGCATACCGGGCATGTGCGTGCTGGCGCTGGCAGCCCTTCCTGCTTCCGTGCAGGCAAAACAGGAGACGTGGAATTTCGACCGCCTCGACCGGATTGGAGGGATATCCACTCAGGTCATCGGCTCACCGGTGATCGAGGATGGCGCCATCGTCTTCGATGGGGTGGACGACGCCCTTTATCTTCCCCGTCATCCTCTCGCCGGGGCGCGCCAGTTCACCGTGGAGGCGGTGTTCCGGCCCGACGGCGGTGCATTCGAACAGCGTTGGCTACATCTCGCCTCCGACGATCCGGCAAACCAGACCCGGTTGCTGTTCGAGATCCGTGTGACCGGCCAGTCCTGGTATCTGGACAGCTTCATCAAGGGGAAGGGCTATTCGCAGGTCCTGATCGACCCGGAGAAGCTGCATCCCATCGGCCGCTGGTACCACGTTGCGCAGACTTTCGACGGCACGATGTACCGCAGCTATGTCAACGGGGTGCTGGAGAGTGAGGCGAAGGTCTCAGGCTTCACGCCGCAGGGGCCGGGCAATACCTCCGTGGGAGTCCGCTACAACCGCGTCAACTTCTTCCGCGGTGCCGTGTGCAAGGTTCGCTTCACCGACCGCGCTCTGGTGCCAGCGAAATTCATCGGAGCTTCCAGGATGCTGAGCGAGAAAACGCCCTTGTCTCCTTCGTGCGGAGCGCGAAAGTTCGGTGACCGCCGATAAGTGCAAGATCCGCCGAATTCGCGGCCCCGCCAGACCCCTGATGCGGACGCGCGAATCACGCCTACACCATCGCCGTTTTTCATCACGGCTGCAGAAAGCTCTGCCCACCTGTGTGAAAGGCAAAGTATCCCGTGGAGCTGGGCTTGGCTGAGACGGGGTAAGACGCAAATGCCAGAAAAACCACCGCCTACGCAAGGGCGCTGCGCTTGGTTGAGATCGGCTGATATGGGAGATTGGATGCCCCGCGAGGATTCGAACCTCGATAGACGGAATCAGAATCCGTAGTCTTACCATTAGACGACGGGGCAACCGGAGGGCGCCCTGTAGTAGGGCGATTGATTCGGGTCAAGCTCCTTGTTTCATAGAAAAGTGCAGCCCTTGCCGGTTGGGCCGCAGGTCGTTAGCATCGTGCTCAGGTGCCCGCCCGATCGGCGGGAAGACATTTGAAGAGTATCGATATCATGGCGGAGCACGATCCGCCGGCAGCTAAAGTCGAAGTGTCGGGTAAAGTTGAAGCGCCGGGGCGACCGGCGCGAAAACGCAAGGGGCGAAGGGGAAGGGCGAAAGCACCAGGCAACCCCAAGTCCGCCGGTACGGCAGCCAAGGCGAAGGCGCGCCCATCAGGAAGCGCCGGGAAATCCGAGGCAGGCAAGGCGCCGCGCGCAGAAAACAAGGCGGGCCCGTCCGAGGCGGCGGCTCCGCAGGTCCGCAAGGCTCCGGCAGCGGCCGCTGGGGCACCCTCCGGGCAGCCTCTGCCCGCCAGCCCGCTGTCGGGCCGGCAGGCCTATGCCGCGATCGATCTGGGAACGAACAACTGTCGGCTCCTGATCGCGCGCCCGTCCGGTGAGAACTTCACCGTGATCGACGCCTTCAGTCGCGTCGTGCGGCTGGGAGAAGGTATCGCGCAGTCGGGACGTCTGTCGGACGCGGCGATGGAGCGGACGCTTTCGGCGTTGCGGGTCTGTGCCGACAAGCTGATGCGGCGCAACGTCTACCTTGCGCGTTCGGTTGCCACCGAAGCCTGTCGCCGCGCATGCAATGGTGCTGAATTCATTGAGCGGGTGCGCCAGGAAACCGGCATAGCGCTGGACATCATCTCGGCACGCGAGGAGGCGCGGCTGGCCGTGCTGGGTTGCCACGTGCTGCTGGAAGATGGTTTCGGGCCTGCGATGATCTTCGACATCGGCGGCGGCTCCACCGAACTGGTGCTGATCGAAAGCACCGGCACGGTGCCTCGTATCCTGGACTGGCAGAGCGTGCCTTGGGGCGTGGTCTCCCTGACTGAGAGTTGCGGGCCGGAGGGCACCACGCGGGATGAACGCCTGGCCCGCTACCGCTACATGCACAGCCTCGTTGCGGAGAGTTTCGCCGCGTTCTCCAAGCGGGTGGCTCCCGCGCGGGAGAGTGCCAGCCAGGAGGGCCCGCTGCGGCTCCTCGGCACCAGCGGCACGGTCACGACGCTCGCCAGCCTCCACCTGGAGCTGCCGCAGTACGACCGCCGCATGGTCGACGGCCTCATCGTCCCGGCGGAGTCCATGCGGGGCATCAGTTCGCGCCTTTCGGCGATGGCGATCGAGGAGCGGCGCGAACTGAACTGCATCGGCCGTGAACGGGCCGATCTCGTCGTCGCCGGCTGCGCGATCCTTGAAGCCATACTCGACCTCTGGCCCGCAGCCAGGCTTGGCGTTGCCGACCGCGGCATACGCGAGGGCATCCTGCGCAGCCTCATTGCCTCGCACAGCCCGCTTTCAGGCGGGGAGCGAGCTTCCGGAATACGAACCATGTCACACACGATCCGCAACGCAGTACACGCCCGATGAGCCGGTCTGGCCGCGACCCCGGCGAACGTCTTCGCACCGCCAAGAAGCGCTCCACCAGTTCGGCGCGATGGCTGACCCGCCAGCTCAACGATCCTTACGTGAAGAAGGCCAAGGCCGACGGCTACCGCAGCCGTGCAGCCTACAAGTTGATCGAACTGGACGAGAAGTTTGACCTCTTCAAGGGCGTGGAGCGCGCGGTAGACCTCGGCATCGCACCGGGGGGCTGGAGTCAGGTGCTGCGGCTGAAACGCCCGCAGGCGAAGATCGTCGGCATCGACCTTCTGCCCACCGACCCCATCGAAGGCGTGACCATCTTCGAGATGGACTTCATGGCGGATGAGGCACCGGCCGCGCTGGAAGGCGCGCTTGACGGGGCTCCCGATCTGGTCATGTCGGACATGGCGGCCAACACCGTCGGACACAAGCAGACGGACCACCTGCGTACGATGGGCTTGGTGGAGACGGCGGCGGACTTCGCCATTCAGTATCTCGCGCCCGGCGGAACGTTCGTCGCGAAGGTTCTCGCCGGAGGAACCGACACGCAGCTCCTGACGCTGCTGAAAAAGCATTTCACGAGCGTCAAGCACGCCAAGCCGCCGGCTAGCCGCAAGGACTCCTCGGAATGGTACGTGATCGCCAAGGGGTTCAAGGGCTGACGCCACCGGGCTCGACGCGCGGTAGGCGGGAGCATGTCTCTCGGACGAAAACGGCCCGCTAGCGACTCGGTGGCGCTAGCGGACCGTTTTCAGCCGGCGGTGCCGGACTCGTTACTCGCCGACGGTACCGACCGCGCGGTTCGCCGCGTCTGCCGGTTCGGCCGGAACGCCGGTAGCCTCTCCGTCGGGAGCGGCGGCGGCATCACCTTCCGCTGCGGCATCGGCGGCGGGAGCAGCCTCAGGAGCCGGCAGCGGCAGATTGGAACCCTGCGAATTCAGGAACGCGATGACGTTGGCGCGATCTTCCGGCTTCGAGAGGCCGGCGAAGGTCATCTTGGTGCCCGGAGCGAACGCCTTCGGGCTCTTGAGCCAGTCGTTCATCATCTCGAACGTCCAGGTGCCGCCCTTGCTCTTCAAGGCATCGGAGAATGGGTAGCCGCCGGCACCCTGGCCGACAGGTTCACCAAGGACGCCGTGGAGATTGGGCCCAATGCCGTTCGCCCCGCCTGCATTGATGGTGTGGCACGAGGTGCACTTCGCGAAGGTGGCCTCACCCTTCGCCACGTCAGCTGCAGCCAGCAGATTGGCGATAGGAACTTCGCCGCCGCCTTCTCCTTCTTCGGCGACGCCTTCGACTGCGTACCCGGGAGTTTCCGGGGCATGATGCTTGTCAGCTTGGAAATACATCGAGCTGGTGATGCTCAGTCCCAGGCCTACGATGCCTGCAAACAGAGTCCAACCGGCGATTGTATTGAAACGATCGTCCATTCAGCATGCCCCGCGGGTGATTATTAGCTCATCCTGTTGGTGTGCGGCTCTACTGTCCGCCTTGGGTCAAAGCAAGTGCCATTGCCGATTTCCGCCATTGCGCAACCTCGTTGCTACGCCTAATCGCGCGCACGTCATGCATGCCTATCCCCAGCCCGCCATTGCTCTTGTCAGCGAGATGGAAGCCACCGCTGCCGCGCAGCCCGTTCGCGCCGTTTCGTTCCAGGGGGCCCCGGGGTGCAATGGCCACCGCGCGGCGCTCGAATACGACGCCGCGTGCCTGCCGCTGCCATGCTTCTCGTTCGAGGATGCGCTGGACGCGGTGAAGGAAGGACGCGCGGATCGGGCCATCATCCCGATCGAGAATTCCCAGCATGGCAGGGTTGCGGACATCCACTTTCTGCTGCCGGAAAGCGGACTGGCCATCGTGGGTGAACATTTCATGTCCATTCACCACGCCCTGATGGCGTTGCCCGGCGCGCGGGGGCCGTTCGCCGCCGCCTACAGCCATCCGCAGGCGCTGGGGCAGTCCCGCCATTACTTGCGGGAGCGGGGCATCGTTCCCATGGCCTATGCCGATACGGCGGGCGCCGCGGCGCTGGTCCGGGAGAAGGGCGAGCAGGGGGCGTGCGCCATTGCGCCAAGGCTCGCGGCGGAGCTCTATGGGCTCGACGTAATCGAGAACAATGTCGAGGATGCCGCGAACAACACCACGCGATTCGTGGTCCTCGCCCGCGAACCACTCGACCCATTTCTCCTGAGCGACGTACAGGCGATGACGACCTTCATCTTCGAGGTGAAGAATATTCCGGCGGCGCTTTACAAGGCCTTGGGAGGCTTCGCCACGAACGGCGTGAACATGACCAAGCTGGAGAGCTACCAGATCGGTGCAAGCTTCGCCGCGACGACTTTCTACGCCGACATCGAGGGGGCCCCGGGGGATCCGCGTGTGGACCTGGCGCTGCAGGAACTGGCATTCCATTGCAAATATGTGCGGCCGCTGGGGACATACAGGCAGGCGCGTGTGCGGGGGTGATTGACCGCCCTCGCGCCTTCCGCATGATGTGTGCGTCAGACCGATGCGCACCAAGGGTGTCGACGCAGGTAGCTTTCGTCCGGTAGCGTTGACGGGCAAGCGTGGCTGGATCGGCGAGGGTTCAGCTGTTCCGCTTTGTTTATTGCGCCTTCACCAGAAGAGACTGCCAATCGCCGTCGAGCGGCCGATCTCTTGTGTCGAGAATGGCGGGCCGATGCGGGCGTGCAGCGCCCAGGCCGGCGATCGCCCGTTCCATCGTGGCGACCCTGTCTCTCCAGGCCGGATGGGAGCGGCTGCCTAACGGCCCCATGTCCTGCGAGGGACCAAAGCGGCTCCAGAAGCGCAGAGCGATGGCGGGGTCGTAGCCGGCGTTGGCAAGCAGCGACACGGACAGGATGTCTGCCTCCAGCTCCGTCTGCCGAAAGTAGCGGACGTTCCGGCCGAAGCCTGAGAGAAGGCCGAAGCTGACGCCCCTGGCCTCAAGCCGCTCCCGATGCCGGAGTATGTTGTGGGCGAGCTCGTGCGCGATGGGTGCGGGGACCAGGTCCGGGTACTCGGCGAAGAAGCGGCTTCCGATCTGCACCATCTCTCCGTCGGCCTGTGCCGCAAACTCAGGACCGACCGCCACCTCAAAGCGGGTTCGGCAGGATGGTTTCGGCTCCACCGTAATATTCTTATCGCTGCCGTTCCGCCGGACATAAAGCCTGAGCGGTCGATCTGCGGGTAGTTCCGCGATCTGCTTTTCGACCTTGATGAGAGCCGCGGTGCTCGCCTTGGCATCCCGCCGGGGCGGGGCAAAGCGAATCGCCTCGATCCCCAGCAGCGTGTCCCCGGCGCGCAGGCCTGCCATCGCTGCGGGGCTATTTTCCAGGACGGCCTCGATCCCGACGGGGCCGTCGATCTGAAAATGACGTATCGCCGCCTCGCGGGTTTCGGGCGCATACTGCTCCGGCGTGTGTAGCAGCAGTCCCAGGCCGGGCTTCTGGCGATCACACAAGGCGGCATTTGCGACGGCCAGCCTTTCGCCGATCCGTGCCAGATCGCTGTCGATGGCACGAATATCCTCGAACAAGGCGCTGTCGGGCCCTGCAGTCACCGGAGCAGGGCCGACGATCATCGCTGCGGTGAGAAGGAGAGATTTGAGGCGCAGCATCAACCTTCTTCTGGGCTTTGCAATGGCAGAGGTTTTCACGTGCTGCGGCCTTGTCGAAAGATACCACGCAATGCGGGGCAGTGGTGTGGAACCGATTGGCCTGCCCTGCGTTCCGACCAAAAGTCTTGAATGAGCAGCAAGTTCACCCTCAATGAATCTTGATCGTTGTTATGCATTTGGCGGGTGACTGATCTGTATAGTTGATATTTTGATGTCGCCACTGTAAGAGCAGATTCCGAGTTCAGAGGCCATATCTACGCAAACGCGGGTATATAAAAGTTAATCAGGACTGTCTCACAATTCTTTGTATTGTTGTGAAAAATCAACACTGGACACGGCATTCCGCAAAGACCATCAAGCCGCTTGCATGACCTGGCTGCCGATGATAGCGGATAGTTGGAGTTGTGTTTCTAAAAAGGACAAAAAGATATGCGTATTAGCAATCTGCTTGTTGCCGGTGTCGTTGCATCTTCACTGGTGGCTACCCCGGTTCTGGCAAACTCGGCCTCGTCGCTTTCGGTCGCTAAGGCGTCGAACGTGAAGGCTGCCACTTCCTCGAAGAAGGGCAGCAAGCTGCAGGGCGGCGCTCTGGTCGGCGTCCTGGCTGCTGCTGCAGTTGTTACGGGTGTTGTGTTCGCAGTCGACGGCGACGACGACAGCGACAGCAACTAATCGGTTCTCAGAACGGATGGAAATGGCGGTCTAAAAGGGCCGCCATTTTTCTTTGCAGAGGTGGCGGTTAGCTAACGGGAGAGCTGAATTGGCCAGCATTACACGCGAAGAAGTGGCGTACTTTCTGATCGCTATGATGATTCTCGTTCCTTCCATAGTCTACCTCAAGAATCTTCCTCGCAAGAAGCGCGAAGCGCTGCGGCGTCGAGGCGTAAAAACGCACGGCCACTGAGGATCAGGCATTCTTTAGAAGCGTTCATTATCTTGTCTCATTAAAGGGCACTTTCGCTCCCTCCTGCCGCTTGTGAAACCGGGCAGACCACGATATCGCGCCCGGATGCGGCATGATCTGGCTGGCTTCTCTGGCTTTGACATTTACCTGCGGAGCGAGACGGCTGCTGCGCTGAGGATCCCACACATGCAGGTGCCGTGTAGGATCCGTGCGATGCGCAGCGCCGGATTTTCTGCGGCTGGCATCACTGCCCCGCGATCGATGGTTTCGACTCGCTCGATCCCCACTGATCGCGTCGGGTGGGGGCAAGTTGGCGAACCAGCACCTTTCGCTGATCGTACGCCCCGGACTTCATCGACACGTTCAGGCGGCAGCCTTGCGGTGGACGCTGTCGGCCTACCCATACCCGCGACCTGCTGTGCGCCCTACGAAGCCGATGCAGCAAAAACGTATCTCAAACCTGCGATATCAGGGATCTGCCGGACACGAGATCGGAGATCCGCGTCCCCTGTACTCTTTAGCGAAAGACGAGCTTAATGTGTGGCATCATCGGCATTGTCGGTAAGGAAGACGTGGCAGATCGCCTGGTCGACGGCTTACGGCGTATGGAGTACCGCGGCTATGACAGCGCAGGCGTCTGTACGCTTTTCCAGGGCGAGCTTGTCCGTCGCCGCGCCGAAGGGAAGCTAAACAACCTGGTGAAGGAAATCGGCGGCAATCCTGCCCCTGGCTTCACCGGTATCGCGCATACCCGCTGGGCGACCCATGGAGCACCGACAGCTGTCAATGCCCACCCCCATGCGACATCCGAACTGGCGCTGGTTCACAACGGCATCATCGAGAACTTCAAGCCGCTGCGCGAGGGGCTCGAAGCCCGTGGTCGGACATTTGAAAGCCAGACCGACACGGAAGTGGTGGCTCACCTCATATCGGAGCAGGTAGAAGCGGGACTGGCGCCGGAAGACGCGGTTAAAGCTGTCCTTCCAGAACTGCGCGGTGCCTTCGCCCTGGCGATCGCCTTCAAACGCTACCCGGACATGCTGATCGGCGCACGGCTGGGATCGCCGCTCGTGGTCGGCTATGGAGACGGTGAAACCTACCTAGGTTCCGACGCTCTGGCCTTGGCGCCTTTGACCCAGCAGATCACGTATCTGGAGGAAGGCGATTGGGTCGTCATCACGCGCGACGGCGCGCGCATCTATGACGCCCAGAACAATCCGGTCGAGCGCGAGGTGGTCCACTCGGGCGCTTCGGTCATCGCGATCGAGAAGGGGAACTATCGCCACTTCATGCAGAAGGAGATCTTCGAGCAGCCGACTGTCGTGGCGCAGACGCTCCGTTCCTATCTCCGCCAGGTCGATCAATCCGTGGCTCTGCCGCAAATCGATTTTGATCTTTCCACGATCAAGCGCATCACCATCGTGGCATGCGGAACGAGCTACTATGCGGGCATGATTGCCAAGTACTGGCTCGAGACATTCGCGCGGCTCCCGGTCGATATCGATGTGGCCAGCGAATTTCGCTACCGCGATCCAGTCCTCGAACCGGGCGGGCTGGCGCTTTTCATTTCCCAGTCGGGCGAAACGGCCGACACCCTTGCCGCCCTTCGCCATTGCAGGGCGGCCGGTCAGACCATTGCCGTTGTCGTCAATGTGCCGACCAGTTCCATGGCGCGGGAGGCGGACCTCCTCCTCCCGACACACGCAGGTCCGGAAATCGGCGTCGCCTCGACCAAGGCCTTCACTTGCCAGCTCGCCGTTCTGGCCGCGCTGGCTGCTCACCTCGCGGTGAAGCGGGGCCGGATGGACCGGGCGGAAGAGGCCGAGGTCGTCCAGCATCTGCTCGAGGTGCCTGCCTGCTTCAACGCCGCACTGGCGCATGACGACGAGATCGCGGCTATGGCGCACCTCATTGCCCCGGCACGCGACGTGCTGTATCTCGGCCGTGGGCCGGATTACCCGCTTGCTCTCGAAGGGGCGCTGAAGCTGAAGGAAATCAGCTACATTCATGCTGAAGGCTATGCTTCCGGGGAGATGAAGCACGGCCCCATCGCGCTCATCGACGAGGCGGTGCCGGTCATCGTTCTTGCCCCTTCAGGCCCGCTGTTCGAGAAGACCGTCAGCAACATGCAGGAGGTTCGCGCCCGCGGCGGCAAGGTCGTGCTGATCTCCGACGCTGCCGGCATTGCCGAAGCCGGTGACGGCTGCATCGCGACGATCGAGATGCCGCAGGTGCATCCCCTGATCGCCCCGCTCATCTACGCAGTGCCGGTCCAGCTTCTGGCCTATCATGTGGCTTGTGCAAAGGGCACCGACGTGGACCAGCCCCGAAACCTCGCCAAAAGCGTGACGGTGGAATAAAGCCGATAGCCTGTTCACCGCCTTGGAACGGTCGGATACCGCCTGAGCGGTAAGCGGTTCCCTTCACGAGGCGGTGGGTCGGCAGACTTGATTGTAGTCAGCGTCAGCGTGGGTGCCCTTTGAACCCTCGCGGCAACCTCCCGCTGGTGCGTCGGCCCCTCATCTTTGACAGGGACAAAGCAGCAATTGACGATGAGCCTACGCCTCGCGCGCACCGATGATGCTTCGGCACTCGCAGATCTTGGCGCCCGCAGCTTCGTTGCCAAGTTCGGTCACCTCTACACGCCGGAAAATCTGGCGGCCTTCCTTGCGGCTTCGCACTCGGAAGAAAAGATAGCCACGGAACTTGATGATCCCGGGATGCGCATCATGGTGGCCGAAGAGCAGGGGCGTCTGCTCGGGTTCTGCAAGCTGGTGATGAACTGCGCCTGGCCTGAGTATGCACGGGGCCAGCGCACCATCGAGCTCAAGCAACTCTACACCGACCCCGAGGCGACAGGACAAGGCATCGGCTCGCAACTGATGGACTGGGCGCTGGCGGAGGCCGCGATCTTCGGGGCGGACGAGATGCAATTGTCCGTCTATTCGGACAATCCAGGCGCTCAGAAGTTCTACGCTCGCTATGGCTTCTCGAAAGTTGCGGACATTCATTTCATGGTTGGAGATCACCGGGATGAGGAGTTCCTCTTCGCCAGGCTCCTTTAGGCGCGCGCTCCGGGCCGTCTGGGGTTTCGCTGCCCTTTGAACACTTCGGAGAGGCTCGGGAGGGTGGACCGGATCACCGCTGATACACCCCCTGCTTTCAGGGGAAGAAGGCCCGGCGTTGTTGCGACGTAAAGCGGCTTCAAACCGTCACCTCATGCGCCTATAGAGAAGGCATGTCCTCCGTTCGTCCATGGCGCGATATCGAGCGCCGCAAGAGCCGCCAGATCATGGTCGGCACCGTGCCCGTGGGTGGCGACGCCCCGATCACGGTCCAGACCATGACCAACACCCTGACATCCGACGCGAAGGCGACGATCGACCAGATTCGCCGCTGCGAAGATGCAGGGGCTGACCTCATCCGCGTTTCGTGCCCGGATGTGGAAAGCACGGCAACGTTCCGCCAGATCGCCCGAGAGGCGCGAGTGCCGCTGATCGCCGACATCCACTTCCACTACAAGCGTGCGCTGGAAGCGGCGGATGCGGGGGCGGCCTGTCTGCGCATCAATCCGGGCAACATCGGCGGCGACGATCGCGTTGCCGAAGTGGTGCGGGCTGCCAAGGCGAATGGCTGCGCAATTCGCATCGGCGTCAACGCCGGGAGTCTCGAGAAGGATCTTCTTGAGAAGTATGGCGAACCTTGCCCCGAAGCGCTTGTGGAATCAGCGCTTGATCATATCAAGTTGCTGCAGGACCACGACTTTCACGAATACAAGGTGGCCGTGAAGGCCAGCGACGTCTTCCTCGCCGTTGCCGCTTACCAGGGGCTGGCCGAGGCGGTTGACTGCCCGCTGCACCTGGGGATTACTGAGGCGGGCGGCCTGATCGGCGGCACCGTGAAGTCCTCGATCGGCATGGGAATGCTCCTGTGGTCAGGCATCGGCGACACCCTGCGCGTGTCGCTCTCGGCCGAACCGGAGGAGGAAGTGCGCGTCGGTTTCGAAATGCTGAAGGCGCTTGGCCTGCGCACCCGCGGCGTTCGTGTCGTTTCCTGCCCGTCCTGCGCGCGTCAGGGTTTCGACGTCATTCGCACCGTGGAAGCGCTGGAAGAGCGCTTGCAGCACATCAAGACACCGCTTTCGCTCTCCGTACTTGGCTGTGTCGTGAACGGTCCCGGAGAGGCGCGAGAGACCGACATCGGCCTGACGGGCGGCGGCAACGGCAAGCACATGGTCTACCTGTCAGGCGTGACCGACCATACCGTCCAGAGCGAGGAGATGCTGGACCACATCGTCTCGCTGGTGGAGGCCAAGGCAGCGCAGATAGAGGCTGCAAACGCCGTTGAGGCTCAGGCGGCGGAATGAGCTGAGCAGACGGAGTTGCGCGCCAGTGCGGCTCCTGATTGCTGACCCGACCGTCTCTTCAGGAACAGAAAAGCCGCCCCGCGGGTGAACCGGGGGCGGCTTCTTTGTCAGGCGAGGCTGACGTGCTGTTCGCTAAAGGCGATCAGAAGTGGAAGACGGCGCCGGCCATCGGACGGATGCTGTCGAAGTCGTAGGTGTCGACCTCGAAACGGAAGCGGATGCCGCTGTTGCCGGTGATGCCACCCAGACCGATGTCCTTGGGGCCGACTTCAACGCCGACGCCGTAGATCCAGTCCTTCTCGTCGGAATAGGCGCGCTTCCCGTTTACCCATTCGTGCCCGGCGCTGGCGTAGATCATGCCGCTATCGCCTGCGCGGGCGCCAAGGCGACCCTTCACCCCGTATTCCCAGTCGATGTCTCCAAAGCCTTTCGCCACATTGCCTTCGACACCAACGAAAACGGGGCCAAGCGGGACATTCACGCCAAGCACACCCTGGATGAGTCCGCCGTTCATGTTGCCACCGCGAGGCGAGCCGAACTCGCTGTTGCGATCATAAGTGTCATAGCCACCCATGATGCCGACGTAAGGCTCGATGCCGAAGGCGGGGGTGCCGTCGGGTGCCGTGTCCGCGGCGGTGGTGGTGCTTTGGTCCTGTGCGAAAGCCGCTGCGGGAAGCGAGGCCACCATGGCGGCCGCCAGAAGGGCGATTTTCTTCATCATAATACTCCGTACCAAGGAAGCATTCGGCTTCCCGACATGTGTTCACCGAGCGAGGTTGGTGGACGCATCCCTTGAGGACCATGAGTGCCCGGGCTGGGCGGCAAGTCTGCCTGGTGCAGGAAACCCCGCCAGGCCCGATCAACCGGCTGCACTCAATCATCTCGACGTTCCATCCGTCTCGCAGGTTAAGCGCCCGGCGGAATGCGGGGTTCCGGTGCGGTGCAAAGATGCAGAAGGTGTGACTTTTTGGTTACAGAAGCGGTTCACGAAAAAGCCCCGCCGGATCGCTCCGACGGGGCCAATTCGTTGGCTTGCGTGCGGTCAGGCCGGCTTATTCGGCCGTGTCGCCCTGATCGTCACCCTTGATCAGGTAATCGCCTGCATCGGCGTCGGTGCCGTGGGTTTCACCCTCGACCGCCGCGAGCGGGCTATCGCCGAGATCGTCCGCAGGGTCGCGGGCCAGTTCCGCCTGATGCTCTTCCTCAGCCGTGTTGGCGAGGATCATGGCTTCCTGCATGCGGCGGGTGGCCGCGCGCAGGGCTGCGTCGCGGCTGGAGGCCGCAACCCGGACGCGGTTCATGCCAGCACCGGTGCCCGCCGGGATAAGGCGACCCACGATGACGTTTTCCTTCAGACCGATCAGCGAGTCCTTCTTGCCTTCCACGGCCGCCTGCGTGAGCACGCGGGTGGTTTCCTGGAAGGACGCTGCCGAGATGAACGAGCGAGTCTGCAGCGAGGCCTTGGTGATGCCCAAGAGGACCGGCTTGCCAACCGCAGGGCGCTTGCCCTCGGGAAGCTTGCCGTTGATCTCGGCCATTTCCTCGTAGTCGACCTGCTCGGCCGCGAGCAGCGTGGTGTCGCCGCCGTCGGTGATCTCGACCTTCTGCAGCATCTGGCGAACGATCACCTCGATGTGCTTGTCGTTGATCTTCACGCCCTGCAAGCGGTAGACTTCCTGGATTTCCGCCACGAGGTACTCCGCCAGCGCTTCCACGCCGAGGACTTCCAGGATGTCGTGCGGATCGGGTGAGCCCGAAACCAGGTTGTCGCCCTTCTTGACCCAGTCGCCTTCCTGAACGTCGACGACCTTTGACTTGGGGATCAGGTACTCGACCGGATCACCCTCTTCCGGGATGATCGCGATCTTGCGCTTCGCCTTGTAGTCACGGACGAATTCGACGCGGCCGGAGACCTTGGCGATGACCGCGTTGTCCTTCGGCTTGCGGGCCTCGAACAGTTCGGCAACGCGCGGCAGACCGCCGGTGATGTCGCGGGTCTTGGCGGCTTCGCGGCTTGCACGGGCAATGATATCGCCCGCTTCGACCACCTGGCCATCCTCGACCGAGAGCGTCGTGCCCGGCGCCAGCATGTAGCGCGCAGCTTCGCCCGAAGCATCGTCGAGAAGGGTAAGGCGTGGACGAAGGTCCTCCTTCTTCTTCGAACGTGCGGACGAACGGTCTTCGGTCACGACACGGCTGGTCATGCCGGTCGCATCGTCGACCTGCTCGGTCAGCGTGCGGGTGTCGATCAGGTCCTGATACTTGATCACGCCCGAGGTCTCGGTGATGATCGGCAGGGTGAACGGATCCCACTCGGCCAGGCGTTCGCCCTGTTCGACCTTGGCGCCGTCCGTGTGGAGAAGCACCGTACCGTAAGGCACGCGGTGGATAGCGCGCTCGCGACCTTCGTTGTCGAAGAGCACGATTTCGCCATTGCGGGCCAGCGACAGGCGACGGCCACGCTTGTCGACGATCGTCGGGATGTCGCGGTATTCGACATGACCCGCGCTGATCGCTTCCAGGTGCGAGGTTTCGTTCAGCTGCGCCGCACCGCCGATGTGGAAGGTACGCATGGTCAGCTGCGTGCCCGGTTCACCGATCGACTGCGCCGCGATGACGCCGACGGCTTCACCGATGTTCACCGGCGTACCACGAGCGAGGTCACGGCCGTAGCAGGTGCCGCATACGCCCTGGGTCGCTTCGCAGATGAGCGGCGAGCGGATGCGTGCAGCCTGGAGGCCGGTTGCTTCGATCGCAGCCACTGCCGCTTCGTCGAGCAGCTGGCCCTTCGAGGCGATGGGGTTGCCTTCCTTGTCGACGATGTCCTCGGCCAGAGTACGGCCCAGGATGCGCTCGCCAAGCGAGGCGATGGTGGAGCCGCCCTGCACGATCGAACGCATTTCCAGCGCGCGCTCGGTGCCGCAGTCATCGACGACGACGACGCAGTCCTGAGAAACGTCAACCAGACGGCGGGTCAGGTAACCCGAGTTCGCCGTCTTGAGCGCCGTATCGGCCAGACCCTTACGAGCACCGTGAGTCGAGTTGAAGTACTCGAGAACGGTGAGGCCTTCCTTGAAGTTCGAGATGATCGGCGTTTCGATGATCTCGCCCGACGGCTTGGCCATGAGGCCGCGCATACCGGCAAGCTGCTTCATCTGCGCCGGGCTACCACGCGCACCGGAGTGGCTCATCATGTAGATCGAGTTGATCTGAGCCATGCGGCCCGTCTCCGGATCGATCGGCTGCGCCTTGATCTCGTCCATCATGGCGTTCGCAACCTGGTCGCCGCAGCGGCTCCAGGCGTCGATCACCTTGTTGTACTTCTCCTGCTGCGTGATGAGGCCGTCCTGGTACTGCTGCTCGTAGTCGGCAACCAGTTCCTTGGTTTCAGCAACCAGCGCTTCCTTCGAGTCCGGGATGATCATGTCATCCTTGCCGAAGGAGATGCCGGCCTTGAACGCGTTGCGGAAGCCCAGCGACATGATGGCGTCGGCAAACAGCACCGTGTCCTTCTGGCCGGTGTGGCGGTAGACCTGGTCGATGACGTCACCGATCTCCTTCTTGGTGAGAAGGCGGTTGACCACGTCGAAGGGCACCGTGTGCGACTTGGGCAGGCATTCGCCCAGCAGCATACGGCCCGGCGTGGTCTCGAAGCGCTTCATGTACTGCTGGCCGTTCTCGTCGGTCTGCGGCACGCGGGCTTCGATTTTCGAGTGCAGGGTCACCGCGCCGACGTGCAGCGCTTGGTGAACTTCGGCCATGTCGGCGAACTTCATGCCCTCGCCCGGCTCACCGTCGCGGTCGAGCGACAGGTAGTACAGGCCCAGCACCATGTCCTGGGACGGCACGATGATCGGCTTGCCGTTGGCCGGCGAGAGGATGTTGTTGGTCGACATCATCAGCACGCGCGCTTCGAGCTGGGCTTCCAGCGAGAGCGGCACGTGGACGGCCATCTGGTCGCCGTCGAAGTCGGCGTTGAAGGCCGAGCAGACGAGCGGGTGCAGCTGGATCGCCTTGCCTTCGATGAGGACGGGCTCGAACGCCTGGATGCCCAGGCGGTGCAGTGTCGGGGCGCGGTTCAGCATGACCGGGTGCTCGCGAATGACTTCGTCGAGAATGTCCCAGACTTCCTTGCGCTCCTTCTCGACCCACTTCTTGGCCTGCTTCAGGGTCATCGAGAGACCCTTGGCGTCAAGGCGGGCATAGATGAACGGCTTGAACAGCTCGAGGGCCATCTTCTTGGGCAGACCGCACTGGTGCAGCTTGAGTTCCGGACCCGTCACGATGACCGAACGGCCCGAGTAGTCGACGCGCTTACCCAGAAGGTTCTGGCGGAAGCGGCCCTGCTTGCCCTTGAGCATGTCGGACAGCGACTTGAGCGGACGCTTGTTGGCGCCGGTGATGACGCGGCCGCGACGACCGTTGTCGAACAGGGCGTCGACGGCTTCCTGCAGCATGCGCTTCTCGTTGCGCACGATGATGTCAGGCGCGCGCAGCTCAATCAGGCGCTTGAGGCGGTTGTTGCGGTTGATGACGCGGCGGTAGAGGTCGTTGAGGTCCGAGGTCGCGAAGCGGCCACCGTCCAGCGGCACCAGCGGGCGCAGTTCCGGCGGGATGACCGGCACGACGTCGAGGATCATCCACTCGGGGCGGTTGCCTGAGTCGATGAACGATTCGACGACCTTGAGGCGCTTGATGATCTTCTTGGGCTTGAGTTCCGACTTGGTCGTCTCAAGCTCCTGGAGAAGGTCCGCACGCTCCTGCTCGAGGTCGAGGCTCATGAGCATCTGCTTGACCGCTTCGGCGCCGATGCCGGCCGAGAAGGCGTCTTCGCCATACTCGTCCTGCGCGTCGAGCATCTCGTCTTCGGTGAGGAGCTGGTACTTCTCGAGCGGGGTCAGGCCCGGCTCGATGACGATGTAGCTCTCGAAGTAGAGGACGCGCTCAAGCAGCTTGAGCTGCATGTCGAGCAGCAGGCCGATGCGCGAGGGCAGCGACTTCAGGAACCAGATGTGCGCGACCGGCGCGGCCAGCTCGATGTGGCCCATGCGCTCACGGCGCACCTTGGTCACGGTGACTTCGACGCCGCACTTTTCACAGACGACGCCCTTGTACTTCATGCGCTTGTACTTGCCGCAAAGGCACTCGTAGTCCTTCACGGGACCGAAGATGCGGGCGCAGAACAGGCCGTCACGCTCGGGCTTGAACGTGCGATAGTTGATGGTTTCCGGCTTCTTGATCTCGCCGAAGGACCAGGAGCGGATACGCTCGGGGCTCGCCAGACCGATCTGGATCTGGTCGAACGTCTCGGGCTTCGCCATCTGGTTCGTGAACTTGGTCAGGTCGTTCATAGTTCAATCCCTCTGGGGGTGAATTCTTTTTCCGGGCGGGGAGGGGGCGAGGCCGAAGCCCCGCCCTGAGTTCCTTACTCCGCCGCCAAGGCCACGCCGTCGTCGTCCTCGTCGTTGTCGAGCGAGGAGAGTTCGACGTTGAGACCCAGCGAGCGCATTTCCTTGACGAGAACGTTGAAGCTCTCGGGAATGCCGGCCTCGAAGGTGTCGTCGCCCTTGACGATCGCTTCGTAGACCTTGGTGCGGCCGACCACGTCGTCCGACTTCACCGTAAGCATTTCCTGCAGGGTATACGCCGCGCCGTAGGCCTGGAGAGCCCAGACCTCCATCTCGCCGAAGCGCTGGCCACCGAACTGCGCCTTACCGCCCAGCGGCTGCTGGGTGACGAGCGAGTACGGACCGATCGAACGGGCGTGGATCTTGTCGTCGACAAGGTGGTGCAGCTTGAGCACGTACTTCATGCCCACGGTCACCTTGCGGTCGAACTTGTCGCCCGTGCGGCCGTCGAACAGGTTCACCTGGCCCGATTCGTCGAGCCCGGCGAGCTTGAGCATGGCGGACACGTCGGCTTCGACCGCGCCGTCGAACACCGGCGAGCCCATCGGCACGCCCTTGCGGACGGAATCGGCGAACTCGACGATCTGGTCGTCCGTGCGCGTCGCGATGTCCTCGGCGTAGTTGTCGCCGTAGATCTCGGTCAGCAGTTCACGCACGGCCTCGGGCGGCTGCCCTGCGACCGGGTTCGGGTTGGCTGCACGCCATGCATCCAGAGCCTCGCCGATGCGTGCGCCCAGACCACGTGCGGCCCAGCCGAGGTGCGTCTCGAAGATCTGGCCGACGTTCATGCGCGAAGGCACGCCGAGCGGGTTCATGACGAAGTCGACAGGCGTGCCGTCCTCAAGGAAGGGCATGTCTTCCAGCGGCAGGATGCGGCTGATGATACCCTTGTTGCCATGACGGCCGGCCATCTTGTCGCCCGGCTGAAGCTTGCGCTTCACCGCCACGAAGACCTTCACCATCTTCAGGACGCCCGGAGCCAGCTCGTCGCCGCGCTCCAGCTTTTCCTTGCGGTCCTCGAACTTCTCCTGGATCGCCTTGACGGTCAGGTCGTACTGGGTCTTGACCGCTTCGAGCTGCGACTGGACATGGTCGTCCGCGACCGCGAACTTCCACCACTCGTGACGCTCGACCTCGTCCAGCACCTCGTCGGTGATCTCGACGCCCTTCTTGAGGCCCTTGGGCGCGGCGGTGGCAACCTGGCCGAGGAGCATGTCCTTCAGGCGGTTGTAGGTGGCGCGGTTGAGGATCGCACGCTCGTCCTCACGGTCCTTGGCGAGGCGTTCGATTTCCTCGTTCTGGATCGCGCGGGTACGGTCATCGACCTCGATGCCGTGACGGTTGAAGACGCGCACGTCGACGATCGTGCCCGAAACGCCCGGCGGCAGCCGCAGCGAGGTGTCACGCACGTCCGACGCCTTTTCACCGAAGATGGCGCGCAGGAGCTTTTCTTCCGGCGTCATCGGGCTTTCGCCCTTCGGCGTGATCTTGCCGACGAGGATGTCGCCGGGGTGAACCTCGGCGCCCACGTAGACGATGCCCGCTTCGTCGAGGTTGCGCAGGGCTTCCTCGCCGACGTTCGGGATGTCGCGGGTGATGTCCTCCGGCCCGAGCTTGGTGTCGCGGGCCATCACTTCGAACTCGTCGATGTGGATCGACGTGAACACGTCGTCCTTCACGATGCGTTCGGAGATGAGGATGGAGTCCTCGTAGTTGTAGCCGTTCCAGGGCATGAACGCGACGAGCACGTTGCGGCCCAGCGCCAGCTCGCCGAACTCGGTCGACGGACCATCGGCGATGATCGTCCCCGCCTCCACCAGTTCACCCACCTTCACCAGCGGGCGCTGGTTGATGCAGGTCGACTGGTTCGAACGTTCGAACTTCTGCAGGCGGTAGATATCGACGCCCGACTTGCCCGGTTCAATGTCGCCCGAGGCGCGGATGACGATACGCGTCGCGTCGACCTGATCGACAATGCCTGCACGCAGGGCCGAGATTGCCGCGCCGGAGTCACGGGCGACCGTCTCTTCCATGCCGGTGCCGACGTAAGGCGCATCGGCCTTGACGAGCGGCACGGCCTGACGCTGCATGTTCGAGCCCATGAGAGCGCGGTTGGCGTCGTCGTTTTCCAGGAACGGAATGAGCGAGGCGGCGACCGAGACGAGCTGCTTGGGCGAGACGTCCATCAGCGTGATCTGGTCGCGCGGGCTCATCACGAATTCGCCGTTCTGGCGAGCCGAGACGAGTTCCTCGACGAACGAGCCGTCACCGTTGAGTTCGGCCGAAGCCTGCGCGACGGTGTGCTTTTGTTCTTCCATGGCGGAGAGGTAGACCACGTCGCCGGTTACCTTGCCGTCGATCACCTTGCGGTACGGGGTTTCGATGAAGCCGTACTTGTTGACGCGGGCGAAGGTCGACAGCGAGTTGATCAGACCGATGTTCGGGCCTTCCGGCGTTTCGATCGGGCAGATGCGGCCGTAGTGAGTCGGGTGGACGTCGCGGACTTCGAAGCCGGCGCGCTCACGGGTGAGACCACCTGGCCCGAGCGCCGAGACGCGGCGCTTGTGGGTGACTTCCGACAGCGGGTTGGTCTGGTCCATGAACTGCGAGAGCTGCGAGGAACCGAAGAACTCGCGAACGGCGGCCACCGCGGGCTTGGCGTTGATGAGGTCGTTCGGCATGACCGTCGACACGTCCACCGACGACATGCGCTCCTTCACGGCGCGCTCCATGCGCAGCAGGCCGACGCGGTACTGGTTCTCCAGCAGCTCGCCCACCGAACGCACGCGGCGGTTGCCGAGGTTGTCGATGTCGTCGATCTCGCCCTTGCCGTCCTTGAGGCCGACAAGCTCCTTTACCACGGCGAGGATGTCCTCGACGCGCAGGGTGGTGACGGTGTCCTCTGCATCGAGGCCGAGGCGCATGTTCATCTTGACGCGGCCCACGGCCGAAAGGTCGTAGCGATCGGCGTCGAAGAACAGGCCGTCGAACAGCGCTTCGGCGGTTTCCTTCGTCGGCGGCTCGCCGGGGCGCATGACCTTGTAGATCGCTTCCAGACCCATGTCGCGATTCTCGGCCTTGTCGGCCTTCATCGTGTTGCGGATCCAGGGGCCGGTGTTCACATCGTCGATATCGAGCAGTTCGATCCGGTCAATGCCGGCCTGGTCCAGAGCGTCGAGGTTCTCGGGCGTCACTTCATCGCCGGCCTCGATGTAGATGCGGCCGGTCGACTCGTCGATGAGGTCCTTGGCCGAATAGCGGCCGAAGATTTCCTCCGTCGGGATCAGCAGTTCCTCAAGTCCGTCCTTCTGGGCCTTGTTGGCCGCGCGCGGACTGATCTTCTGACCGGCGGGAAACACGACTTCGCCCGACTTGGCGTCAACGATGTCGAACGCCGGCTTGGCACCGCGCCAGGCTTCAGGCGCGTAAGGCAGCTGCCAGCCGCCCGAGCCGCGCTTCCAGGCGACGGTCGAGTAGAAGTGCTCGAGGATGGCTTCGCTGTCCAGGCCGAGGGCATAGAGCAGCGAGGTGACCGGCAGCTTGCGCTTGCGGTCGATACGCACGTTCACGATGTCCTTGGCGTCGAACTCGAAGTCCAGCCAGGAACCACGGTACGGGATCACGCGCGCAGCGAAGAGGTACTTGCCGGAGGCGTGCGTCTTGCCACGGTCATGGTCGAACAGGACGCCCGGCGAACGGTGCATCTGCGAGACGATCACGCGCTCGGTGCCGTTGATGAAGAAGGTGCCGTTCTCCGTCATCAGGGGCATGTCGCCCATGTAGACGTCCTGCTCCTTGATATCGAGGACCGAACGGGTTTCCGTCTCGGCGTCGACCTCGAACACGATGAGGCGCAGCGTGACCTTCATCGGCGCGGCATAGGTGATGCCGCGCTGGCGGCATTCGGTCACGTCGTACTTGGGATCTTCCAGCTCGTAGTGGACGAAGTCCAGCTCGCTGGTGCCGGCGAAGTCGCGGATCGGAAACACCGAGCGCAGCGTCTTCTCCAGGCCCGAGACATAGCCGGTCGCCGGATCTGAGCGCAGGAACTGTTCATAGCTTTCGCGCTGGACTTCGATCAGGTTCGGCATCTGGACGACTTCGTGAATGTCGCCGAAGATCTTGCGGATGCGCTTCTTTGCAGTGCGCACCAGCGGCGTGGTGTCGATGGGCTTGGTGGCCATGAGCTGGTCTTGCCTCTTCGTGTGAGAGCCGATTCGCTACCGAAGCGGCCCCATGAAAATTCGTCGTCGCGAGTGACGGTCGCCTGCCGCGAGGCAAGCCATCCGGAACGCAAGAAAGGCCGCCTGGCACATGGAAATCCGCCATTCGGAACTCCTGCGGCCTGCAGCCTTCTACGTCGGATGAAATCCCGACCGCCTCCTTCCCGGGCGTGTCCCCGCGCATGGACCCGCCTTGCTCGAAGCGGTCGAGCGAGCGCCGCATATATGACACGTGCCCCGCAGAGTCAATTCGGCGCGGGTTTTCGCGGTTTTTCGGAACCGTGCCGCCTTGACTCAGATGCGGTCATCAGCCATTGGGCCGCTCGACCGGCGGGTTGATTCCCATCGGTCATCCGTCCGAGACCGCTGCCGAGAGCTTCTCTCTTAATTTGCAGCCTAGACGGGGAAAAGGAAATTACCCGGTTCTCGCTCCTTAGAGCGTGGCGCCAAATTCGTGTTCAACACGAAACTCCTTCCCCTTCGACGGACTCGCCCAGGGTGCTGACAGTGCTCTGGACAATACGTAGCCGGCTGCGGTGGGTTCGCCCATTGCAGCCATTGTGAAGGAGTAAGGCATGGATCGTTCGCAGAAAGCCGAATCGGTCGCCCAGCTCAACGCGGTCTTCTCCGAGGCCGGCGCGGTGGTGATCACCCGCAACCTCGGCATGTCGGTGGCGCAGTCCACCGCCCTGCGTGGAAAGATGCGTGATGCGGGTGCGACCTACAAGGTTGCGAAGAACCGTCTTGCCAAGCTTGCAATCGCGGACACCGACTATGTCGGTATTGGCGACTTCCTGACCGGCCCGACGGCCATCGCGACTTCGGTCGACCCCGTCGCTGCCGCCAAGGCTGTCGTTGATTTTGCCAAGACGACCGACAAGATCGAGATCGTCGGCGGCGCGATGGGTTCGCAGGTTCTGACCCCCGAAGGTGTCAAGGCGCTCGCCTCGATGCCCTCGCTCGACGAACTGCGCGCCAAGCTCATCGGCCTCGTCCAGGCTCCGGCGACCAAGATCGCTCAGCTTTCGACCGCTCCGGCGGCCAAGCTGGCGCGCGTCTTCGCCGCCTACGCCGACAAGGACGCTGCCTGAGCTTCAAGCCCAGCATTCGATTCTTAAGCGATTTATCCCGTTGCCGGCATGAGGCCGCGGCGGGACCACAGATCAGGAGTGAAGTAACATGGCCGATATCGCCAAGCTTGTTGAAGAACTGTCGCAGCTGACCGTCCTCGAGGCCGCAGACCTCGCCAAGGCTCTCGAAGAAGCATGGGGCGTTTCCGCCGCTGCTGCCGTTGCCGTAGCCGCTCCGGCTGCCGGTGGCGATGCTGGCGCCGCTGCTGAAGAGAAGACCGAATTCGACGTGATCCTCACCGGCGACGGTGGCAAGAAGATCCAGGTCATCAAGGAAGTCCGCGCCATCACCGGCCTGGGCCTCGCTGAAGCCAAGGCTCTCGTCGAAGGCGCTCCGAAGCCCGTCAAGGAAGGCGCTTCGAAGGCTGAAGCCGAAGACATCAAGAAGAAGATCGAAGAAGCTGGCGGCACCGTCGAGCTCAAGTAATCTTCTTCCGGTTGTTGCCGGACGAAAACAGGAAGGGCGGCTCCGCGAGGGGCCGCCTTTTTTCATGTGCGCGGCTCGCGTTGCGCAGCGGCTCGTGCTGTGTTCCGGAAGGCTGCAGGAAGCGCGCTACCGGTGTTTGGCGCCTTACCGCTGGTGGAGCACGCTGCTCGGGCTGACCCAAAGCGTCCGTGGGCGGCGACAGGAAATGCGCCAGGCGGCATCCACGCAGCGCAGCTGGTCGACGTAGTAGCCGCTGTGGTCGAGACCGGCAGCGCTCATGACGAGCCAGTAGGTGCGGGCTGTGGCGCTCTGGAGGTCGGCGAAGGTGACGTGGCACGTCGTAAGGTGATGGCTGACGAAGCCCGGCGCGGCGCCGGGCGGGGGCGGTATGGGGGATGGCGCGTGCATCCAGGCAGCGATGGCGTCTTGACCGGTGATCGTCTCGTGCGCGAGCTGGAGAACGCCATCCGCCGTGAAGCAGCTTGCGTAGTCCTCCGCCCGACGAGTGTCTCCGGCCTGGGCGCACCTCGCGAGGAGCTGGTGTATCTGGGCCAGGGCGGCCACCTCATGAGCGGTCACTTCAGGGTTTCCAGATAATCGATGATGGCCTTGCGCTTTGCGGCGTCGGGCACGGGCAGGACCATTCTGGTTCCGGGAACCATCTTGATCGGGCCGGCGAGCCAGGTGTCGAGCGAATCGCGCGTCCATGTGATGCCGGCATTCTTCAGCGCAGGGGTGTAGGCATAACCCGGCACACTGGCAGCCTTTGCGCCGACGATGCCGTGCAGGCTCGGCCCTATGCCGTTTTGGCCCGGCTGCGTGGCATGGCAGGAGCGGCAGGTGGCGAAGGCCGGCGGCGCGGGATCGCTGAGGGCGGCGGCACCGGTCGGCGCGGATGCAGCGGCAGGCGATGAAGATACTGTGGGGGAGGCGGTCTGATCCGGGGCCTTGTCACCGCAGGCGGCCACCGTTGCGGCCATTGAGAGAGCCAAGAGGGTCGCCGGCTTCGTCATGCAGTCTGCTCCTTGTTCAGCACGGGGGTAGTGCGATCGTCCGCTTCAGGGAAGGGGGCACCTCGCCGTCCTCTGCCACGCGGACAGGAATCGCTTCCCTCTGCTGGACGGCGTCTCTATCGCCCGGCTCGACATGCCTGAGAGCGACAACATCCATCCCTTTCGCCGCGAGCTCCGCGCGACCCTGCGTCTCGCCGGGCCCCTTGCCGTCGCGAACATGCTGCAAATGGCGGTTTTCGCGGTGGATGTGATATTTGTCGCCCGGCTGGGGCAGGAGGCGCTTGCGGCGTCCAGCCTCGCCATCGCCATCGTCGCTGTCCTGATGATGGGCCTGAACGGCGTGACGGGCGCGGTCGCCCCACTGATCGCCGCCGAAATCGGGCGCAGGAGCCACGCCGTTAGGGAGGTGCGCTGCTCGACCCGAATGGCCTTGTGGCTGGCCGTAGGGCTTGGGGTCTTGGCTGTCGCGATCTGCCTCCAGGGTGAGCGGATCATGCTGCTGACGGGTCAGGACCCACAGGTGGCGCGGATCGCCGGCCACTTCATCCGGATCGTCTCGCTGGCTCTGGTGCCGATGGCCGTATCGAACGTCCTGCGCACCTTCGTATCCGCGCTGGGCTGGCCGGTCTTCGCCACTGTCATCACGGCTCTTGCGATCGGGGTGAACGCGCTGGGCAATTATATCCTGGTGTTCGGCAACTTCGGCGCTCCGGCGTTCGGCCTGACCGGCTCGGCCATGGCGAGCGTGATCACGGCGTGCGCGACGGTAATAGCGTACGTCCTGGCGATTCGTTTCAACCAGAGGCTGCGGCGGTTCCATGTCTTCGGGCGTTTCTGGCGGCCGGAGTGGCAGCGATTGAAGCAGATGCTGCGCCTTGGGCTGCCGATCTCGGCGACCCTCGTCGCGGAAGGCGGGCTGTTTTCCGGCGCGGCATTCCTGATGGGCCGCGTTGGCGAGACGGAACTGGCCGCTCACACGGTGGCGCTGCAGATCGCGGCTTTCGCGTTCCAGGTTCCCTTCGGCATCGGCCAGGCTGCGACCATTCGTGTGGGCTATCACTACGGCGCGGCCGACCGCGACGCCATCGGGCGCGCCGGCTGGGCTGCCATCGCGACCGGCATGGCTTTTGTCGGCCTCTCGGCCCTCGTCATGTTCCTGATCCCGCGCACGATCATCTCGGCCTATGTGGATGTCGGGGCACCGGAAAATGCCGAGATGGTGGCATTCGCGGTGCAGTTTCTGTTCGTGGCAGCGGTATTTCAGCTCACCGACGGGCTTCAGGCCGTGGTGGCGGGGGCCCTGCGCGGAGTGCAGGATACGCGGGTGCCTGCCGTCATAGCGATCGTGGGCTACTGGGTAGCCGGCTTCGCGACATCGGTGGTGCTGGGCCTGTTCACTCCGATGCGGGGCGTGGGCGTATGGATCGGGCTTGCTGTGGGGCTGACGGTTGCGGCCACGCTGTTGCTCGGCCGGTGGCACTGGAGGGATCGTTTCGGCCTTGTTCCGGCGTCGATCATGCCGCAGTCGGGCAACCCGGGTTGAGCGCTGTCACAGCTCCTTCGCATGGAGAGGTTATACCCGGACGGGTAACCTGAACATCAGCTAAATTTTTCTGCCGCGGCCCGCTTGACGCTCAGGGGGCAGCGGACCATATCCTCGCCGTTGGCACTCTCAGCGAGAGAGTGCCAACCAGTTTTCAGTTCGTTGGATCAAGGGAGACACCCAATGACTTTCCGCCCGCTGCACGACCGTGTTCTCGTGCGCCGCGTCGAGGCCGAGGAAAAGACGGCCGGTGGCATCATCATCCCCGACAGCGCCAAGGAAAAGCCCGCTGAAGGCGAAATCGTCTCGGTCGGCACCGGCGCCCGCGCCGAAAACGGCACTGTGACCCCGCTCGACGTGAAGGTGGGTGACCGCGTGCTGTTCGGCAAGTGGTCGGGCACCGAAGTCAAGGTCGGCGGCGAAGACCTGCTGATCATGAAGGAATCGGACATCCTCGGCGTCATCGCCTGAGCCGGATCCGCTTTCATCCAACCGATTATCTGAAGGAATTCTACAATGGCAGCCAAGGACGTACGCTTTTCGCGTGACGCTCGCGAGCGCATTCTCGCCGGTGTCGACACCCTCGCCAACGCCGTCAAGGTGACCCTGGGGCCCAAGGGCCGCAACGTCGTGATCGAGAAGAGCTTCGGCGCTCCGCGCATCACCAAGGACGGTGTCTCGGTCGCCAAGGAAATCGAGCTCAAGGACAAGTTCGAGAACATGGGCGCGCAGATGCTGCGCGAAGTGGCTTCGAAGGCCAACGACAAGGCCGGTGACGGCACCACCACCGCGACCGTCCTTGCTCAGGCGATCGTTCGCGAAGGCATGAAGTCGGTCGCCGCCGGCACCAACCCGATGGACCTGAAGCGCGGCATCGACCTCGCAGTCGGCAAGGTCGTCGAGAACCTCAAGGCGCGTTCGACCCCGGTCGCCGGTTCCTCGGAAATCGCCCAGGTCGGCATCATCTCGGCCAACGGTGACACCGAAGTCGGCGAGAAGATCGCCGAGGCCATGGAAAAGGTCGGCAAGGAAGGCGTCATCACCGTTGAGGAAGCCAAGGGTCTCGAATTCGAACTCGACGTCGTCGAGGGCATGCAGTTCGACCGCGGCTATCTTTCGCCCTACTTCGTCACCAACCCCGAGAAGATGACGGTCGAACTCGAAAACCCGTACATCCTCATCCACGAGAAGAAGCTGTCGTCGCTGCAGTCGCTGCTTCCGATCCTGGAAGCGGTTGTGCAGTCGGGCCGTCCGCTCCTCATCATCGCCGAAGACATCGAGGGTGAGGCTCTGGCCACGCTCGTCGTGAACAAGCTGCGTGGCGGCCTGAAGATCGCTGCCGTGAAGGCTCCGGGCTTCGGCGACCGTCGCAAGGCCATGCTGGGCGACATCGCCACGCTGACCGCCGGTGAGATGATTTCCGAAGACCTCGGCATCAAGCTCGAGAGCGTCACGCTCGGCATGCTTGGCCAGGCCAAGAAGGTCACCATCGACAAGGACAACACCACCATCGTCGACGGTTCGGGTTCGGCTGACGAGATCAAGGCACGCGTCGAGCAGATCCGCGCCCAGATCGAAGTCACCACCAGCGACTATGACCGCGAGAAGCTCCAGGAGCGTCTGGCGAAGCTGGCTGGCGGCGTCGCCGTCATCAAGGTCGGCGGTGCAACCGAAGTCGAGGTGAAGGAGCGCAAGGACCGCGTCGACGACGCTCTCCACGCGACCCGCGCTGCCGTTGAAGAAGGCATCGTTCCCGGCGGCGGCACCGCGCTGCTCTACGCAACGCGTGCCCTGGAAGGCCTCACCGGCGCCAACGAAGACCAGACCCGCGGCATCGACATCGTCCGCAAGGCGATCACGGCCCCTGTCAAGCAGATCGCCGAGAACGCCGGCAATGACGGCGCTGTCGTCGCGGGCAAGCTGCTCGACCAGTCGGACGAAGGTATCGGCTTCAACGCTGCGACCGAAGTGTACGAGAACCTGAAGGCCGCAGGCGTCATCGACCCGACCAAGGTCGTGCGCACCGCGCTGCAGGACGCCTCGTCGGTTGCCGGTCTGCTCATCACGACCGAAGCTGCGATCGTCGAGCGCGCCGAAGAAAAGCCCGCAATGCCCGCCATGCCCGGCGGCATGGGCGGCATGGGTGACATGGGCTTTTAAGAGGCTCCGGGCGGCGGGGCGGATCGCTCGATCCGCGCCGCTGAACCACTCGCATGACAAGAGGCCGGAGGGGACGCCCTTCCGGCCTTTTTCATTGGCAAGCCGCTGCCTTCACCGGCGCAAGCAAAATCCAGTGCCGGGACAGGAACGTGCGCTTGCGGGTAATCACCGCAAGTCCGATGCAGTTCGTCGCTGCCCGCTGGCGTTTCGTCGCTATCCGCATAACCATCTCGAAAGATGGACAAAGGTAGGGTGTGGGCTGCATGACCGGGGCAGACCGACTTTCCGCGCGGTGGAGCGCGGGCATTGGGCGCATATTCGCCGTCGCTGTGGCGATGGCGGCGTGGATCGCGCCGATCGCGACCCAGGCGGAAACATTCAGCGGCCAGAACCAGGTTGCCGAAGTTCAGAACAGCTTCGATGACCTTTTCGGTACTGACCAGCGTGGGCCGCGTACGTACGCGTCCCCCTTCGGACAGCAACTGGCAGCCGTTGCCAACGCATCCCAAGGGCGCATCGGCGTGGCGGCCATGGATCTGACCTCGGGGCGGATGGTGGATGTGCTGGGCGACCAGCGCTTTCCAATGGCCAGCACCAGCAAGATCGCCATTGCCGCCACGTTCCTCGAAGGCGTGGACAACGGCAAGTGGAGCCTGTCGAGCGAGTTTCCGCTCCTCGTGCCGGTGGCGTCACGTCCCTTTTCCAGCGCTATCGCGCCGGTTCGTCCCGGTGAGTACATGAGTGCTGCACGGCTGATCGAACTGATGATCACACGGTCGAACAACTACGCCACGGATGCGCTGCTCAAGGTGGTCGGCGGGCCCAAGGCCGTAAACGCCTGGGTGGAGCGTGCCGGAATTGAGGACTGGCACATCGACAGGGACATCGCGACGCTCGTGCGTGATGACGGAGCCATCGACCCGGCAAAGGTCGTCGACAAGCGTGACAGCGCCACACCCAAGGCGATGGTGAAGATGCTGGCAGGCATTTACCAGGGCAAGTGGCTCAGCCCGTCGAGCCGTCGGGTGCTGCTTGGCGCGATGAGCCGGTGCCTTACCGGCAAGCGTCGCATCCCGGCAGGGGTGCCGGCAGGCGTGCAGGTGTCTCACAAGACCGGCTCGCTCAACAACACGTCAAGCGATGTGGGGATCATCGAGACGCCCGACGGCCGGGTGTTCGCAGTGGCGATCTACGTCACTGGCCAGGGTGGGCGACCGGGACGGGAATCGCGCATCGCCAGCATCGCGCGCACCATCTACAACGGCTACCACGCGGAGGGGCCGAACTATCCCCGCACTGCGTCCCGCTAGAAAACGGGCGTACAGCGGGCAAAGAAAAAGGGGCCGGAAGGCCCCTTTTCCGTCTGGATGATCGGAAGATCAGTTGGTGTGCGGGTTGCCGTCCGTGTGGTCGTCCAGCTCCTTGGCGACGTCGTTCGCGGCCTTTTCGGCGTCGGCGGCGATGTCGTCCGTGGTCTTTTCGGCGCTCTTGGCAGCGTCCCCGGCTGCGTCAGCCGTATCGTTCGCGGCTTCCGACGCCTTGTCACCGGCATTGCCGAGGGCATCGCCGACGTCCGAAGCGGCTGCCTCGATGTCGTTACCGGCCGACGAGGCGGCAGCCTCGGTGGCGTCCTGGGTCTTTTCCGAGCAGGCTGCCAGCGACATGGCGGCAGCGGCGGCCGTGGCAACGAGAACGATTTTGCGCATTAACTTATCCCTCTTCTTGCGAATTACCCCGTCGGCGACAACGCCGCGTGAGCCTCCTTACGACGGGCTCGATACCGTGGTTAGGAAGCGCGGCGAGACGTTTCAAGCGCTGGGCCAAAACTCCTGAGGACGGCCCAAGTTCCCCGCAGCCGGCAAAACGAGCGATGCTGACGGCGCGGTGCGGCGCTGCTAGAGGTCTTGCCATGGATTCCAAGCAGCACCTCTACCTCGTCGATGGGTCGGCCTATATCTTCCGCGCCTATCACCGCCTCCCGCCCCTCACCAACCCGCAAGGCACGCCCGTGGGTGCGGTCTACGGCTACACGACGATGCTGTGGAAGCTGGCCGAGGACCTCAACAAGGCGGATGGGCCGACACATCTGGCCGTCATCCTGGATGCCGGTTCGATATCGTTCCGCAACGACATCTATGACCAGTACAAGGCAAACCGGCCGCCACCGCCTGAAGACCTGGTGCCCCAGTTCCCGCTGATTCGCGAGGCGACCCGCGCCTTCTCCCTGCCCTGCATCGAGGAGGCAGGTTTTGAGGCGGACGACCTGATCGCCTCTTACGCCCGCGCCGCCACCCGGCGCGGCTGGGACGTAACCATCGTCTCCTCCGACAAGGACCTTATGCAGCTGGTGGGCAAGTGCGCCCAGCCGGATGAAGGTTTCGAAGGCGGTTGCATCGATATGCTGGACACGATGAAGAACCAGCGCATCGACATCCCGGAGGTGATCGAGAAGTTCGGCGTCCCGCCCGAGAAAGTCGGGGATGTTCTCGCCCTCATGGGGGACGCGGTGGACAATGTTCCTGGCGTCTTCGGCATCGGCCCCAAGACGGCGACGAAGCTGATCCAGGACCACGGTGACCTGGAGAGCGCCCTTGCGGCCGCACCCGGCATGAAGAAGTCCAAGCTGCAGGAGCGGCTGATCGAGCAGGCCGAGCAGGCCAGGCTCTCCAAGGTGCTGGTCACTCTGAAGGAGGACTGCGTCCTTCCCACGCCGCTCGATGATTTCAAGCTCGATGCCATTCCGCCCGAACCTTTGGCCGCATTCCTGTCATCCCATGGCTTCACCAGCCTGTTGAAGCGGCTCGATGCAGGCACTGGATCGCCTGCCATGGCGACGCAACTCAACCCCGCCAAGCCCTCGAATGCGGGCGCAAATCCCACCGAAGGCGCTGCACGCCAGCCCTTGCCCGAATGGCCACCCGTCAACCGGGAAGCTTACGCCTGCGTCACGACCGAAGCCGAACTGGACCAGTGGATCGCCCGCGCCGCGCAGGCGCGCCTGGTGGCGATCGATACCGAGACGTCCATGCTCGATTCGATGCGCGCGGATCTGGCCGGAATCAGCATGGCAGTGGGGCCGAACGAGGCGTGCTACGTGCCCCTGGGGCATGGCGGTACCGACATGTTCGCTGAAAAGCCGCAGCAGGTGCCGCTGGACGTCGCGCTGGGGCGCCTGAAGCCGCTTCTGGAAAGCGATGCGGTGCTGAAGGTCGGGCAGAACATCAAGTACGATCTCAACGTGCTGGCGCGCCACGGCATCGACGTGCATCCGATCGACGACACGATGATCGTCAGCTTCTGTCTTGACGCCGGACGGTCTCTGGACGGCATCGGCGGCGGGCACGGCATGGACGAGCTGGCGCAGCGGCACCTGTCGCACACCACCCTCACGTTCAAGGATATCTGCGGCACCGGCAAGAAGGCGATACCCTTTGGCGAGGTGCCGCTGGACCGGGCGACGCAATACGCGGCGGAAGATGCGGACGTGACATGGCGCCTGCACAGCCGCCTGAAGCCCCGTCTCTCCTATGAAGGCGGAACTCGCATCTACGAACGCGTGGACCGCCCGCTGATCCCTGTCGTGGCGCAGATGGAGCGTCACGGCATCAAGGTCGATCGGGAAAAGCTCGCCGGACTGTCGAGCCAGTTCGCCGAAGCCATCGGCGCGCTTGAGGCGGAGATCTTCGCCACGGTGGGGCAGGAGTTCACCATCGGCAGCCCCAAGCAGCTTGGCGACATCCTGTTCGAGAAGCTTGGCTACAAGGGCGGCAAGAAGGGCAAAAGCGGCCAGTACTCCACTGACCAGTCGGTGCTGGAAGGCCTTGCCGGACAGGGTGCCGTAGTGGCGACGAAGGTGCTCGAATGGCGGCAGCTTTCCAAGCTGCGCTCCACCTACACCGAAGCCCTGCAGGCGGCGATCAATCCGGCGACCCAGCGCGTTCACACCAGCTACAGCCTCGTGGGTGCGCAGACCGGCCGCCTGTCGTCGACCGACCCCAACCTGCAGAACATCCCGATCCGCACCGAGATCGGTCGGCAGATCAGGGACTGCTTCGTTGCGGAAGCGGGCAACGTGCTGCTGGCGGCGGATTACTCGCAGATCGAACTCCGCCTCGCCGCTCACATGGCTGACGTACCCAGCCTCAAAGAGGCTTTCGCGGCGGGAGAGGACATTCACGCGCGCACGGCGATGGAAATGTTCGGCACCGTGGACCGCGACACCCGCGGCCGTGCGAAGACGATCAACTTCGCGATCCTCTACGGCATTTCGCGTTGGGGGCTTGGTGGAAGGCTTGGCGTCGGCGCGGACGAGGCCCAGGCCATGATCGACCGGTACTTCGAACGCTTTCCCGGTATCCAGCGCTACATCCATGAAACGCTGGAGGGCGTTCGGGCGAAGGGCTATTCGGAGACGCTCTTTGGGCGCAAGACGTGGTTCCCGCGCATCACCTCCAAGAACCAGGCCGAACGGCAGGGTTCGGAACGCGCCGCCATCAACGCACCGATCCAGGGTACCAGCGCCGACATCATCAAGCGGGCCATGGTGCGGATGAACCCGGCGTTGGCGGCGGCGGGCTTGTCACATGTCCGCATGCTCCTGCAGGTGCACGACGAACTCGTATTCGAGCTGCCTGAAGCGGATGTCGCGGCCGCCTCTCCGGTGATCGAGCGGGTGATGGCTGAAGCGGCGCTTCCGGCGGTCACGCTCGACGTGCCGCTGGGTATCGAGATCGGCTTCGGTGCAAGCTGGGGCGCGGCGCACTGATCGTGCAGGGGCGCCGAACCCCGATGCGGCGCCCCTCCGTCACGCCGAGCGGCGAAACTGGTGCGCTGCAGCATCGTTTCTACCGCCATGATCGACTTCATCGAACAGACCATCGCAGAATTGCCGGACTGGGCAGGGGAGTTGACCCTGGCCTTCCTGGCAGCGGCGCTCGGGGTGGCGGTGGCGCTCCTTGCGCACCGGCTGCTGTTCCGTGTCCTGCACCGGATCGCGCGTACCAGCGCCAGCCAGTCGGACGACCTCGTCGTCAACCGCCTGTGCCGACCCACCCGGTGGGCGTTCATTTCCATCGGCATCGTCCTTGCAGCGCGTGAGACGGCGGCGCTGGAGGCGGTGTGGGAGCGTCTTGCCCCATTCGTCATGCCGCTGCTCACGGGCTGGGTCGCGATCGCGGTACTGCGGGCCTGCGTGGAGGCCATGGTCATCCGCGCCGACATATCCGTCGAAAACAACCGCAACGCGCGGCGGCGTCGTACCCGCCTTGCGATCTTCAGCCGCATCGGCACCTTCATCATCGTTTTTCTCACGATCGCCGGGATGCTGGCCTCGATTCCCGGGGTGCGAGAGATCGGCGTCACGTTGATGGCTTCGGCAGGTGTGGCGGCGCTCGCGGTCGGTGCGGCGGCGCAACCCGCTCTAAAGGCGTTGATCGCGGGCTTTCAGATGGCCCTTACCGAGCCCATCAGCATCGACGACGTGGTCATCCTCGATGGGGAATGGGGGCGCATCGAGGATATCCGCACTACGTACGTCGTCGTGCGCCTCTGGGACGATCGACGGCTCGTCGTGCCTTCCAGCCGGTTCCTTGAGGATACGTTCCAAAACTGGACGAAAACCACATCGCAGCTGCTGGGCACCGTGTTCCTCTACCTGGACCACGCAGCGGATGTCCCGTCGATCCGTGAGGAGTATGTCCGCCAGATCACGCGTCACCGGCTTTGGGACAAGCGTGCGCAGGTTCTGCAGGTGACGGATTGCCGGGATTCGACACTGGAAATCCGCCTGCTGATGAGCGCCAAGGATGGTCCCACTCTGTTCGACCTGCGCTGCGAGATTCGTGAAAGCATGATGGACTGGATTCGCAGGGAAATGCCCGAGGCTGTGGCGCGTCGCCGCCAGTTGCAGGTCGCTCCGATGGAGGTGGCGGCCGCGCCATCGCTGCTCGACGGTATCGCGGTGAGCGCCGCGCGATCGACGGAAAATCGGCACGAGCCTAACTGAGGCGGTGCCGGGGCAAGGACCGGGCGCGTCCTGCGCCCGGTCGTCTCTCATCACATGCCCGAAGCGGTTCCGGTGCCCGCCTGCATCTTCTGGAGCATGGCGAGATGCTGCTGCACGATCGGAACGGCGCTGCGGGCGCTCGCCTTCAGCGCTGCCTCTTCGCCATTGGCGGCATAGCTCTTGTGCAGGTCCAGCGCGGCCTGGTGCGCCGGCAGTTGCTGGCCGATGTAAAGCCGGTCGAAGTCAGCGGCTGAAGCGGTCTGAAGTTCGTTGATCGATGCCGTGGCCCCGGCGCCGAGAGCGGGCGGTGTTGGCGTCAGACCGGCCTTCTGCGCGGCCTTCATGGTCGCGGCCGTGGTCTTCTGGTGATGGTCGATCATCATCTGCGCGAACCTGCGGACGGCCGGGTCGCGCGATTTCTCCAGCGCGATCTGGCTGGAATTGATCTCGTAGAGGTCGCTCATCCCTGCAGCCATCACGTACGGCATGGCCGAGACCTTCGCCTCGGAAGGGGGCGGGGGCGGCGGCGTCTGCGCGACCGCCGACGTCGTACCCAGCGCGAGGGCGAGAGCGATACCGGTATATCTGATCATGACATTCTCCCAAAGGATCCTGCACGCGACAACCGGAGAGCATGAGGCAGGTTTCTGAGAACGTATGGAAACTGATACATATCAACGCAGAAGCCGCGCTTCGATGACGAGAAGAGGTGCAGCGGGCCCATAAACAGAAGAAGCCCGGCGTTTGCGGCCGGGCTCTTCCGATGTTTCCGGGCGTTTGCGGATCCGATCAGTGCTTCCGCTCGCGGGTGCTTTCCACCATGCCGGGCGCGATGAAGCCGATGGGGGAAATGTCCATCGCGCGCTTCTTCAGCTCGCCCTTCATGCGCTCGTACTCCTCTTCCATCTCCTGAGTCACGGTTGCGCGGCTGTCTTGGAGAGCCTCCTCAAAGTCCTCGCGGGTGACCGCGTCGACGCTGGCTCCGCGCTTACGAATGGCGATAAGGCCGGCGCGGCGAACGACGTCCTCCAGGTCGGCGCCCGTGAAGCGCTCCGTCCGGTCGGCTATGCTGGACAGCGACACATCGGGCGCCAGCGGCATCTTGCCGGTGTGAATGCCCAGGATGTGTTCGCGCCCGGCGGTGTTCGGTGTGCCGACGTAGACGAGCTCGTCGAAACGGCCCGGGCGCAGCAGCGCGGGATCTACCAGCGCCGGGCGGTTGGTTGCGCCGACGAGAACGACCGACTGCAGTTCCTCCATCCCGTCCATCTCGGCAAGGATGGTGTTCACCACGCGGGCGGTCACCTGCGGCTCGCCCATGCCGCCACCCATGCCGCGGGCTGGAACGAGGCTGTCGATCTCGTCGATGAAGACGACGCAGGGCGCGACCTGGCGGGCGCGGGCGAACAGGCGGGCAATCTGCTGCTCGCTTTCGCCGTACCATTTGCTCAGGAGATCGGACGACTTGATCGAGATGAAGTTCGCCTCCGCCTCTTTGGCGACGGCCTTCGCCAGCAGGGTCTTGCCGGTTCCGGGCGGGCCGTAGAGCAGGAATCCCTTCGCAGCCCGGATGCCCAGCTTGTGGAAGGCTTCAGGGTTCTTCAGCGGCAGTTCGATGCCTTCGCGCAGCTTGAGCTGTGCATCGTCCAGGCCGCCGATGTCGGCCCAGCCGATGTTCGGCACCTGCACCATGACTTCGCGCATTGCGGAAGGCTGCACGCGCTTGAGTGCAGCGACGAAGTCCTCGCGGATGACCTGCAGGTTGTCCAGCACTGCGGACGGGATGGTCCGCGCTTCGAGGTCGAGCTGAGGCATGATGCGACGCACCGCTTCGATGGCCGCTTCCCGTGCGAGCGCGGCGAGGTCAGCGCCGACAAAGCCATGGGTTGTGCGCGCCAGTTCGTTCAGGTCGACGCGTTCGCCGAGCGGCATGCCGCGGGTGTGAATGCCCAGGATCTCCCGGCGACCGCTTTCGTCCGGGACGCCTATGACGATCTCACGGTCGAACCGACCCGGACGGCGCAGCGCCTCGTCGATGGCGTCGGGGCGGTTGGTGGCGGCGATCACGACCACGTGAGCGCGGCTGTTCAACCCGTCCATGAGCGTGAGGAGCTGGGCGACAAGGCGCTTTTCGGCCTCCCCGTGGACCTGGCTGCGCTTGGGTGCGATGGAGTCGATCTCATCGATGAAGACGATGGCGGGCGCGGACTTGGTCGCTTCCTCGAAGACTTCGCGCAGGTGCTTCTCGCTCTCGCCATAGCCCGATCCCATGATCTCGGGACCGTTGATCGAGAAGAAGTTGGCTTCGCTCTCGTTGGCCACGGCCTGGGCGAGGCGGGTCTTGCCGGTTCCCGGCGGGCCGTGAAGCAGGACGCCCTTTGGCGGCGCGACACCCAGGCGGGTGAAGAGTTCGGGATAGCGTAGCGGCAGTTCGACCATCTCGCGCAGCTGGCGGATGGTGTCGCTCATGCCCCCGACGTCGTCGTAGTTCACGTCGCCCCGGGCGTCGTTCGCCTCCTCGAACACCTCGCGCAGTTCCACTTCGGTGTTCTCGTCGATATGGACGATGCCGCGGGGGGTGGTGGAGAGCACGTTGAGGCGGATCTGCGTCAGCGCATAAGCCGGGGCGTTGAACATGCGGCGCAGCTGGGGCGGGATATCGGCGACCTGCTGCTGGCCGGTCGTGGCGACGAGATCGCCCTGGACCATGGGGCGGCCGAAGAAATTGCGCTTGAGCGCCGCCGAGGGCCCCTGAAGGCGCATGTCCTTCTGAGCCGGGGCGAACACCACGCGCTGGGCCGGACGCGATTCCGCCTTACGTACGGTGACGTGATCGCCTGAACCGACTTCGGCGTTGCCGCGCTGCAGACCATCGAGCCGGATCACGCTGAGGCTTTCGTCCTCATCGTAGGCCAGCACGGCGCGCGCGACGGTGACCGCCTTGCCGGTAATCTCCAGCACGTCGCCCTCCATGGCGCCGATCTCGGACAGGGAGGCGCGGGAGAGACGGGCGATTCCCTGGCCACTCTCCTCCTGGCGCGCTGCAGCGACCTGCAGCCTGAGCGTGCGATCTTCGGTTTTGATGTCGGCGTCCGCCATCGGTGATTCCCTTCTTCTCGATCCCGTCCCTTCGAGCCGTGATCCGGCCATCGTCCTTGCTGGATTAGGCACGGCGTTTCGGGCGGCGAGGTTCAGCTAGGTATCGCCGCTGGCGATTTCAAACCAACCGCTGGAAGAGGATGGGGTTCCCCTGTCGGCACGTGGATGATGCTTTGCCCGACGAGAGAGATTGCACCCGGCCGGCCAGGTTGGCGCGGCGCAAAAAAAGGCCCGATCGTTGCCGACCGGGCCGTAGAAGTTTTGGGAGAGGATGCCTGAAAGGCAGGTTCGTTATGACCAAAGCCGCGTGTTTGTGCAAGTGCGAAATGACTTTCGCCTGTTGCAAGTAACGCAACTGAGCTTGCGGATTGTTGCACAAAGGTATCCGCTAAATGTCAGAACGCCTGTTTTGCGCCGATTTTCGGCGGAAGGCAGCTTTCAATTTTTGTTTCCGTATAGGGAAGATCGCAGCGGCGGCGTAAGTCCGTGGGAACCACGCCTGTTGCACTGCGCCATTTACTCACCCTGCTAAGTATCCTTTCGTGAAAGCACTCACTTGCTCCGAGTCGGCGCCCCCGTGAGTCGCCGTCGTCCGCTTAGTGTGCGAGCAGAAGGGCTGGCGCCGCGTCCTCGTTCAGGAAAAATTCGGTCACTCCGCCAAACAGGAATTCGCGCACGCGGCTCTTGCCGTAGGCGCCCATCACCAGAAGGTCCGCCCCGCGGACCGCCTGGGCCAGCGTTTCCTGAGTCGACTGCTGGCGCTGGTGCTCCTCTAAGTCTGCGCCGATGCCGTGGCGCCTGAGATAGCGCAGCGCATCTGCGGCCGGGAAGGCACCTTCCTTGCCCACCACGCAGACAAGGCGCACCGAGGAGCAGCTGGCGAGGAGCGGTACGGCGGCACGAAGCGCAGCGGCAGCCTGCTCTCCTCCGTCCCACCCGATGCAGGCGCTGCCGACCGGGAGCCTGAGCGGGCTGTCCGAGACCGCCAGCACCGGGGCGCGGGCGCGCAGTGCAAGGTCGCCGGCCAGCCCTCCGGAACGAGAGACGACGATCAGATCGGACAGGCGTGCGGCATAGGCAAACGCTGTGACGGGATCGTCTTCGCAGCGCACGACCTCGAACGGGACGCCAGCGTCCGCCAGATGAGCTTCGGCTGCATCGGCCACGGCGTCGTCATCGGCACGGGCCTTGTCGAGGGCGTCCGAAATAACGTAGCTGCCCCCCATCGGATCCATGGCGATGTAGCGTGAGACCGGTGTGTCGACGAGCACCGTGATATGGCCACCGTGCCGCCGTGCGATCTCCAGGGCGGTTTCGATCCGAGCGTTGCTTCCAGGGGTACGATCGGCGTTGACGAGTATCGAGCGCATGGTCTTTTCTCCCTCTGATCGAGACGCAGCTTAACCCGGATCGCGGATATCGCCATGATCGGGATCAAGACCGCCTGTGATCGCAACGAGCGGTCCGGCGTGGAAGTTGCCGCAACCGGCCTCTCGGACATGCTTCGATAGAATCAGGCCGCCGGGTCGATGGCGAGTTGCCCGGCTCGGGCGAACAGGTCGAGGATCACCGGGTCTTTTTCCCGGGTGCGAATGGCCGCCTCGAAATGCACGCGCTGGAGGGGGCGCGGCAGGACTTCGCGAAGGGTTCCTGCGGCAAGCCGGTCACGGATCATGGTCTCCGGAAGAAGGGCGGCGCCTTGCCCATTCACCACGATCTCTATCATCGCGCGCACGTTGTTGCAGGTGTGAAGCGCCCGGGGGGCGATGCCGTGCGCCTCCAATGTTTCATGTGAAACGGCGTGAAGCGGTGAGTGATCCGGCAGCGACCAGACAGGAAGGGGCTGGTCGAAGCCCCCGGCGGCGGCCACTTGTGCCCCTGCGGCCCAGACCAGTTCGACTGACCCGATCGGCGCGGTCTTCATGCCCGGGCTGGCCACCGGTCCGGCAAGGAACACGATATCGCGTGTTCCCGCCAGCAACTGCTGGAGCAGGCGGGCCGTCAGATCCAGATCGATTTCCATGGCGATACCCGGCCGGTCCCGCTCGACCGCCTGTATGAAGGCGGGCAGGCAGCTCGCGGCGGCGATCTCCCCGGAGCCGATGCGCACCGATGCCGTGGCACCCGCGAAGTCGCTTGCCTCGAGGAGCACGTGCTCCAACCCGCGGTAGAGCGGCTCGCTTGCCTGCACGAGCCGACGGCCGCGGGCGGACAGCACCATGCGGCGCCCCTCCCGCTGAAAGAGCGAGACGCCGAGCTGCTCCTCGATTTCCCGGACGCGCGCGGAGATCGCCGGCTGAGTTGTGTTCAGGCGATGCGCTGCCGCCGCGAAGGTGCCGAGCCGGTGAATCCACATCAGGGTTTCGAGGTGGAAGAGGGCAATGCGCTTCATTGTATAAGCAAAGCCTATGGGAACCGATAAAAAACAATCGCTATTCGTGATGAGAGACTCTGTCTAGCGTGCTGCCGAACAATGGAAGAGGATCTGTCTCGATGAACAAGATCTACGCCAGTGCCGAGGCAGCGCTGGAAGGCGTGCTCAAGGATGGGCTTCTCATCGCCAGTGGCGGCTTCGGCCTTTGCGGCATCCCGGAACGCCTGCTCGACGCCATTCGCGCTTCCGGTGTAACGGGCCTGACCTTCGCATCGAACAACGCCGGGATCGACAACGAGGGCATCGGCAAGCTGCTGCGCACGCGGCAGGTGAAAAAGATGATCTCTTCCTACGTCGGCGAGAACAAGGAGTTCGAGCGCCAGTTCCTCGCAGGCGAGCTGGAGGTCGAGTTCTGCCCCCAAGGCACGCTGGCCGAGCGCATGCGCGCGGGCGGCGCAGGCATCGCGGGCTTCTACACCAGGACGGGTGTGGGCACCCAGGTCGCCGAGGGCAAGGACGTCAAGGTGTTTCACGGAGAGGAATACATCCTTGAGGAAGGCATCTTCGCGGACCTCGCCATTGTGAAGGCCTGGAAAGCGGATGAGACCGGCAACGTCGTCTTCCGCAAGACCGCTCGCAACTTCAACGTGCCGGCGGCCACCTGCGGAAAGGTCTGCATCGTCGAGGTCGAAGAGATCGTGCCTACGGGCAGCCTTGATCCCGACTGCATCCACCTGCCGGGTGTCTTCGTCCAGCGCATCGTGCCCGGCGCGCCGTACGACAAGAAGATCGAATTCACGACCACCCGCGAGAGGGAGAGCGCCTGATGCCCTGGAACCGCAATGAGATGGCCGCGCGCGCCGCGCAGGAGCTTCAGGACGGCTTCTACGTGAACCTTGGCATCGGCATCCCCACGCTCGTGGCGAACTACGTGCCGCAGGGCATTACCGTTACCCTCCAGAGCGAGAACGGAATGCTCGGCATCGGCCCGTTCCCCTATCCGGACGAGGTGGACCCGGACCTCATCAACGCGGGCAAGCAGACGATCAGCGAGCTCCCGCACTCGGCCTACTTCGACAGCGCTACCAGCTTCGGCATGATTCGGGGCGGCCACATCGACCTCACCGTGCTGGGCGCCATGGAAGTCGCCGAGAACGGAGACATCGCCAACTGGATGATCCCGGGCAAGATGATCAAGGGAATGGGCGGCGCGATGGACCTCGTGGCCGGGGTCAAGAAGATCATCGTCATCATGGAGCATACCTCCAAGAACGGCGATCCCAAATTCATTCCGGCCTGCACGCTGCCGCTGACGGGCAAGAACGTGGTCGACATGATCGTCACCGATCTTGCGGTGTTCCAGCGCCCGGACCACGCAAGCCCGTTCCGGCTTGTCGAACTGGCGCCCGGAGTGACTGCCGAGGAAGTCGCCGCGAAGACCACGGCACACTACGTAAGCTGAGGCCACGCTTCCCTCCCCGTGACCCGGCGGGGAGCGAGCCGCCGAAGTGAAGGGCAAGCGGGCACTCGCCAGCACCACCGCTTGCCGCTATCCCGCTTCGCATTTGCATGCAGGGACAAGAGTGCTCCATGACTTACACCCTCATCACCGCGAATCGGAACTACTCCAGCTGGTCGCTGCGTCCCTGGGTGCTGATGAAGGCCCTGGGTATTGCGTTCGAGGATGAGCTCGAACCCTTCACCATGCCGGTGAACTACGAGGCGTTTCGCAGCTTCTCGCCGACCGGGCAGGTGCCGGCCCTTATCGATGCGGAGCGGACCGTCTGGGATTCGCTGGGCATCGTCCTCTACCTGGCGGATCGGCACGAAGGTGTCTGGCCGCAGGACGAGGACGCGCGCGCCTTTGCGCAGAGCGCGGTCTGTGAGATGCATGCAGGCTTCCCGAGGCTGCGCGCGACCTGCACGATGAACGTGGGCGTGCGGGTCAGGACCCGCCCCTTGGACGGTGAATTGGTCCGGGAAGTCTACCGCCTGCGGGAGCTTTTCGAGGAGGGGCCAGACCGCTTTGGAGGGCCGTGGCTTGCGGGCCAGGCGTTCAGCGCGGTCGACGCCTTCTACGCTCCCGTCGCGTTCCGCATCCGCACCTATGGCCTCGATGTTGGCGGCGGGCAGGCCTGGGTGGAGGCGATGCTGGCCCATCCCGCCATGCGGCAGTGGGAGGAGGAAGCCCTCGCCGAGACATGGCGCGAGGAGAGTCATGAGGCGGAACTGTCCGAGGCGGGCGAGGTCATCGCCGACTTCCGCGCCGGGGCATGAACCCTCGCCGGGGCGGGGTGTCCTTCCGGCGCCTTGCGCGCTCCTTGCCCGCGCCTCATAACCCGCCTGCACTCACCTGGGAGAAACTTGAATGGCCGACCTCGCTTCCATCCCGCTGACCCGAATCGACGGAACGCCCGACAGCCTTGGCGAACATGCCGGCAAGGTGCTGCTGGTGGTGAACGTCGCCTCCAAGTGCGGCCTGACTCCGCAGTACGAAGGGCTTGAGACGCTTTACGGCGAGTACAGGGACAAGGGGCTGGAGATCCTCGGCTTCCCCGCCAACGATTTCGGCGCGCAGGAGCCCGGTACGCATGAGGAAATCGCGCAGTTCTGCTCTGCCAACTACGGTGTCTCGTTCCCGCTTTTCGCGAAGGCCGACGTGACCGGCGCGGGCAAGCAGCCCCTCTACGCGGCCCTCACGGAAGCGCAGCCCACCAAGCAGGGTCCGGCCGAAGAGTTCCGCGAACGGCTGAAGGGCTACGGCATGACGCCCACGCAGGACCCTGAAGTTCTTTGGAACTTCGAGAAGTTCCTCGTCGGACGCGACGGCAAAGTTGCTGGCCGCTTTGCGCCCGGCGTGGAGCCGAAGGATCCGGCGCTCGTTGCGGCCATCGAGGCCGAACTGGCGAAGTAACCGGAAAAAAAAAACAGGCCGGTGGCCGGCGAACCCTCGTCGGCCGCTGATACCGCTCAGTCGATGCCTGTCGCGACCGGCCGGGAAGGATCGGCAATCCATTCGCTCCAGGAGCCGGGATAGAGCCGGCCGGCGGGAAGTCCTGCCACGGCCATGGCCAGTGCGTTGTGGCAGGCGGTGACGCCCGATCCGCACTGCAGGATGGCGGGCTGGTCGTCCAGCAGGGCGGCGAACTCTGCCGCAAGCTCTCCACTCGGGCGGAAGTGGCCACTCGCATCCAGATTGTCGCGGAAGAAGCGGTTGCGCGCGCCCGGGATGTGCCCCGGCACCGGGTCGATCGGGTTCGGCTTGCCTGCAAAGCGTCCCGGATCGCGCGCATCGAGCACCCGGGCCTCGCCGGTTTCGATGTTGGCAAGGACCTCGCTCGCCTTCGCGGGGGAGGGGACGAGCGACCGACCCGGCTGGAAATCGCCCGCAGCGGTGGCGGGCGCAACGCCCGTGTCCAGCGGCAGACCTGCGGCGATCCACGCAGGCTTTCCTCCATCCAGCACGGCAACCGGGGCATGGCCGAGCCAGCGCAGAAGCCACCAGAGCCGTGCGGCCCACGCCCCGCCGTGGCTGTCGTATGCGACGACCTGCTGCTTGTTGTGCAGCCCCTGCGCCCGCAGCCAGGCGCTCAACGCGACAGGTGCCGGCAAGGGGTGGCGTCCATTGCTGCCGTCTGGCGGCGCCGCCAGGTCGTCATCGAGATGCGCATAGCGAGCCGTTGGGATGTGCCCCTGCCGGTAGAGTGCCGGCCCAACATCGGGAGCGCCCAGTTCGAACTCGCAATCGAACACCAGAACATCGGCGCCCTGCGCCAGCATGTCCTTGAGATCTTCAACTGAAATCAGCGTTTCGTGGCTCATCGCTTCCCTGTCCGTGGAGAAATTGATGGTCGAGCGCCCCGCACGATAAGCGGCTTCGAGCGGGGCTGTCGATCATGAAGCGTGCGAAGCTGGGGAAGCAACCATCCGGCGGCGCGTCGCCGGGGCGGATTCTGCAGTAACGAAGGCGCAGGCGGCTTCTGTGAAGCGGATTTGTCGGTAAGCCTCGCGCAAACCTTCAGGAGAGATTGCCATGACTTACCGTGTTGCCATCGTCACCGGCGCTGCCGCAGGTATCGGCGCGGCCTGTTCGAAGCGACTGGCGCAGGATGGGATCGCCGTCGGCGTGCTCGACCTCGATGCGGCGCGGTGCGCCGACACGGTGCAGGCGATCAAGGATGCGGGCGGCACCGCCATTGCGCTTGGTGCCGATGTGTCCAACCGTGAACAGGCGGCCGCCGCCGTGGCGAAGTGCCGGGATGCGCTGGGGCCGATCTCGATCCTCGTCAACAACGCCGGCGTCACTGACTTCACGCCGTTCGAGGATCTCACGGACGAGCGGTGGGACATGGTCTATGCCGTCAACGTGCGTGGGCCGATGATCATGAGCCAGCTTGTGCTCAAGGACATGAAGGAAGCGGCTTGGGGCCGTATCGTCAATATTTCCTCGTCCTCGGCGCAGACCGGAGCGATCAACATGATCTGCTACTCGTCCTCCAAGGGTGCCATCGTCACGATGACGCGTTCCATGGCGCAGGAATTCGGACCTTACGGCATCACCGTCAACAACATCCCGCCAGGTTCGGTGATGGGAACGATCATGTCGGAAGCCAACCGGGAACGCTTCCAGATACCGACCGAAGTCCTGCTGCAGACCATCCCGGTGCGCCGCATGGGCGAACCGGGCGATATCGCCAACGCCTGCGCATGGCTGTGCCACGAAGCGTCCGGCTATGTGACGGGGCAGACCATCGGCGTCAACGGCGGCCGCGTGGTCACCTGAGGCAACAGGGCAGCGCCTCAAAAAGCAAGGGGCCAGCAGCGTCGGCTGCCGGCCCCTGTCCACATGGGGTGGACTAACTCGTGGTTCAGGCTTTCGAAGCCTGGTACCGCTCGATCGCTTCGAGCACAATCTGCCGTGCATCGGCCGCGCCGCCCCAGGTGCCCACGCGCACCCACTTTTCCTTCTCCAGGTCCTTGTAGTGGGTGAAGAAGTGTTCGATCTGAAGCGCGACGATCTCGGGAAGATCGTCTTTTTCCGCGACGTTGGAATAGTACGGGAAGGTTGAATCGATCGGCACGCAGACGAGCTTTTCGTCGCCGCCGTGCTCGTCTTCCAGGTTCAGGACCGCGATTGGGCGAACGCGCACGACGCTGCCCGGGATGAACGGGGAACGGGCGACGACGAGAGCGTCGAGCGGGTCACCGTCCGGAGAAAGCGTATGCGGCACGAAGCCGTAGTTCGCCGGATAGCGCATCGGCGTGTGAAGGATACGGTCCACGAAGAGGGCACCGGAATCCTTGTCGAACTCGTACTTGACCGGCTCGCCGCCGACCGGGACCTCGATGATGACATTGAGGTTCTCGGGCGGATTATCGCCAACGGGGATCATGTCGATGCGCATAGGGGTCCTTCTTTTCTGGCGCTGTTCAGGCTCGTGCCAGGATCACGATGGCGCGGCTTAGCGTCGGGCTTATTGCGTCGCAACAGCCATTTCGGTGATCTACGGCTGGATAGCCCGATTACGGATCAAATCGTCCCGGCAGAACCGGGACGATCGCTCCTCGAGCCGCTTACCGTGTGCGGGACGCCAGCAGCTTGTCGAAGCCGTTGGACTTGCCGGCGGTCGTGCTTTCCAACCAGGGATACCGCAGGCCGCCATGGTAATCGATCTCGACGGTCTGGAAGCGCTCACCGCGCTGTACCAGAAGGCTGATCGGCGCCTTGGACGTCTTGGCAGCGGTGATTGCCGAGCGCATGACATCCTTGGAATAGGCGCGGCCGCCCACCGCCACGATCTTCACCTTGTTGACGACACCGGCGTTGTACGCCGGGCCATCCCACAAGGTCGAGGTCACCTCGCCATCGTTGTTGAGCGTCATGCCGAGCGAGTAGGTGAGGTCCAGCGTCTTGCGGTCATCGGAAATGCCCTTGTCATAGACGTTGGGCTTGTCCTTCCAGACCAGCTTGTACCCGCCCATCTCCAGACCCTTGAGCGGCGCGGGCTGGTTCACGCCATAGAGGCGCGTGCGCAGGAACGTGGCCCAGTCATAGGCATAGACGCCGTCGAGCGTCTTCACGACCTCGTCGAAGTCGTAGGTCAGCTGGCTCCAGTCGCCCGGATAGACCCCGAAGAAGGCCTTGGCGAAATCGTCCAGGCCCTTCGCGCCGCGCGTGCCCTGGCGGATGATCTGGTCTGCCTCAAGCCAAACCAGCGCGCCTTCAACGTAGTAGTCCTCGCTGCGGGTGAGCGAGGTGTACGGCAGGGGGCGGCGACGGTTGAGTTGCGGCGCGTTGACCGTGTCCTCGACGGAGCGCCAGGCGCGGCCCGGCGTGCCTTCGGCGTACTTGCCCGCAGCCGTCGCGAACATGGCAGTCACCATCTCGCGCGATTGCACGCCCGAGCGGGCCGCCAGCACGTAACCCCAGAACTGCGTCTGGCCTTCGTAGACCCACAGCAGGGTATTCTGCATCGGCTGCTGGTAATCGGGCGTCCATGCATCGATGCCGCGACGGAACTTGCCGTTCCAGCTGTGCACGAATTCGTGGGAGATCACATTGCGATCCCAGTCCATCTCGGCCCAGTTGATCCAGGACTTGGGCTCCTGCTGGTTTTCGCTCGAGCGGTGATGCTCAAGCCCGATGCCGCCCATACGGTCTGTGAGGGCCAGCAGGAAGTCGTAGTGATCGAAATGCTTGGCGCCAAAGGTGGCGAGCGCTTCCTTCACCAGATTGCGGTAGGTTTCCAGGTTCTCCGGCTTGATCGCCAGGAACTCGGGTTCGTCGGCGACGACATCCATGTAGACGTTCTGGCCCAGATCCCAGCGCTGTGCGTGCACGCCTGCGAAGATCGGCGAATCGACCAGGTTCTCGTAGTCGATCGTGTTCCAGGTCACCGTGTCGCCGGTGCGGCTGAAGCCGTCGAGCGCGGTGTACACGGTCCAACCCTTGGGGAAGGTGACGGTCGGCTTCACCGGAATGCGACGGGTGTAGTATCCGGCGGGGTAGAGGCTCATCTTTTCCCACTGGAGGTTGAGCATCTCCTGCGTCATCGTGATGCGGCCCTCGCCCGACTGCAGCGGCGAGGTGTGGACGAAGCGCGCGGTGACCTGCGTGGTCCCCTCCGGCAGCACGAGGCGGAAGGCGTTGACCGCGACGGTGTCGCGCACCCAGGGGATTTCCTTGCCGTTGGCGTAGAAGCGGATGTCGGCGAGAAGCGCGTAAGGTCCGGTCTCGGAGTGGTTGCCAGGCAGCCAGCCCGGCTGGAGAAGGACGAGATCGCGCGTGCCCGCGGCGACCGGGATGGTCTGCGTGACGCGGTAAACCCCGCGCGTGATGTCACTGGCGTCGATCGCCAGATCGATCGTGCCGGCATAGGCTTCATCGCGCGCAGCCGGGATCTCCGTCGGCAGCGGCGGCGCCATCGGCAAGGGTCGCGTGGAAGCCTGCGCCTGGACAGAGGTCGACAGGAGCAGGGAGGTGAGGAGGGTCACGCCCGCAAACAAGCTTTTCATTTCGTGGTTCTTTGCGCTTGTTGCCTCCTTTGGCAACCATCGATTCCCGTTGAGGTGCCGTTCCCGGGCGCCTTTCTGCATCCTGAAGGGCAGCCGAACTCTTCCCCAATGCCACCAATCGGGCTAAGCGCGCGCGAATGAGCACTGCACTTTCCACGCCTCAAGCGATCCGCGGCACCCAGGACATCTTCGGCGCCGAGGCCGAGGCTTTCGCCCACGTCGTCGATACCTTCGAGCGGGTGCGCAAGCTCTACCGCTTCCGCCGCGTGGAAATGCCGGTGTTTGAAAAGACCGCCGTGTTCTCCCGCTCGCTGGGCGAGACGACGGATGTGGTGTCGAAGGAGATGTACTCCTTCGAGGATCGCGGGGGCGAGTCTCTGACCCTGCGTCCGGAATTCACGGCCGGCATCGCCCGCGCTTACCTGACGGATGGCTGGAAGCAGTATGCCCCCCTCAAGGTGGCGACGCACGGGCCGCTGTTCCGGTACGAGCGCCCCCAGAAGGGCCGATACCGCCAGTTCCACCAGATCGACGCCGAAGTGATCGGCGTGGCCGAGCCGCTGGCTGACGTGGAACTGCTGGTCATGGCGGACCATCTGCTCAAGGAACTCGGCATCTCCGAAGGTGTGACGCTGCAGCTGAACACGCTGGGTGACGGTGCGAGCCGCGAAGCCTGGCGCACTGCTCTCATCGACTACTTCCGCGACCACAAGGCTTCGCTTTCGGAAGATTCGCAGGACCGGCTGGAGCGTAACCCGCTGCGCATACTCGACTCCAAGGATCCCCGGGACAAGCCGTTCACGGCGGACGCCCCGAAGATCGATGATTTTCTAAGCGCCGAGGCACAGGATTTCTTCGGCGCGGTGACACAAGGGCTCGAAGCGGCCTCGGTGGACTTCGTCCGCGCCCCGGCCCTTGTGCGTGGCCTGGACTACTACAGGCATACCGCTTTCGAATTTGTGACAGATCGGCTGGGGGCGCAGGGCACTGTCCTGGGCGGCGGCCGGTATGACGGCCTCATGGTGGCCCTCGGCGGGCCGGAGACGCCTGCGGTCGGCTGGGCGGCCGGGATCGAGCGCCTGGCGATGCTGGTCGCCGATGGGGGCCGGATTGCCGAAACGCCGCTCACCGCCATGCTGGCGGTGGAGGATGACGCCGCGCTGCCGCTTGCGCTGAAGACTTTGGCAGCGCTGCGCCACAAGGGCATCGACGCGGAAATTCTGGCGACCGGCAGCCCGCGCAAGCGCTTCGACAAAGCCGTCAAGTCGGGCGCCCGAGCGATCGTGTCCTTTGTGGTCCGCGATGGCGCGCCCACTGTGAACCTGCGTGCGGGCGAGGCGACCGCCGAGCGTCAGGCGGTGGAGCAGGTGCTGGCGTCGATCCGGCCGTGAGCGTATCCGACGCCCGCCTGGCGCAGATCGCGGCGCGGTTCGCGGAACTGGAAGCGCGACTGGCGTCGGGAACGCTGGAGGGCGACGCCTTCGTCGCGGCCAGCCGGGACTACGCGGAACTGGAGCCCGTCGCGAAGGTGGCCGCCGATGTGACGGCCATGCGGGGGGAACTGGAATCGCTTCAAGCGCTGGAAGATCCCGATCCGGAGATGCGGGCCCTGGCGGCGGAAGAGGCCGCGCGGCTGAAGGCCGAACTGCCCGAGGCCGAACGGCGGCTTGCCATCGCCATGCTGCCCCGGGACACGGCCGACGTCCGTCCGGCGATGCTGGAGATCCGCGCCGGGACCGGCGGTGACGAGGCTGCCCTGTTCGCCGCCGACCTTTACCGCATGTACGAACGCTACGCGGCCGAGCAGGGCTGGCGCGTCGAGATGGTCAGTGCGAACGCCAGCGATGTCGGCGGGTTCAAGGAGGTCGTGGCCAACGTCACGGGTTCGGGCGTGTTCGCCAAGCTGAAGTTCGAAAGCGGCGTCCACCGCGTGCAGCGTGTGCCTGTGACAGAGAGCGGCGGCCGCATCCATACTTCCGCGGCGACGGTGGCTGTCCTTCCCGAGCCCAGCGAGGTCGATGTCCAGATCGAGGACAAGGACCTCAAGATCGACATCTACCGGGCATCGGGCGCGGGCGGGCAGCACGTCAACACCACCGATTCCGCCGTACGTATCACGCACCTGCCAAGCGGCCTCGTCGTCACCTGCCAGGACGAGCGCAGCCAGCACAAGAACAAGGCCAAGGCGATGCAGGTCCTGCGCGCCCGGCTGTACGAGAAGATGCGCGATGAGGCGCAAGGCGCCGAGGCCGAAGCCCGAAAGGCGATGGTCGGCTCTGGCGACCGTTCGGAACGGATTCGGACGTACAACTTCCCGCAAGGCCGGGTGACCGATCACCGCATCAATCTGACGCTGCATCGGCTGCCGGAAATCCTTGAGGGTCCCGGGCTTGCCGAATTGGTGGATGCGCTGATCGCCGAGGACGAGGCGAAGCGGCTCGCGGCGATGGACGCCTGAAGGTGGCGGCGGCATCACGGCATCTCCGCCTCGCATGACGATGGCGGCTGCAACGGTCGCGGAAGCGATCCGGGGCGCGGCGCTGCGGCTGTCGGCGACCAGCGACACGGCAAGGCTCGATGCAGAAGTGCTTATGGCGCATGCGCTTGGGGTGACACGATCGCAGATGCTCCTTGGCCGCATGCGCGATCCCGAGCCGCAAGGCTTTGCGGTGCTTGTGGATCGGCGCGCCCTTCATGAACCCGTCGCCTACATCAGGGGTGTTCAGGAGTTCTTCGGCTTGCCGTTTCGCGTCGGCCCGGAAGTCCTGATCCCGCGCGGCGACTCCGAAGTGCTGGTGGAAACGGCGCTGACCGAGCGCCCCGACGCTCGGCGTGTGCTCGATTGTGGCGTGGGTTCCGGGGCGCTGCTTCTCGCCGTCCTCGCCAACCTCGCGCAGGCGGAAGGGATCGGCATCGATCGCTCCGCGGCGGCGCTGGCGACAGCCCGCGCGAACGCCGCTGCGCTTGCTGTGGGGGGGCGTGCGCGGCTGCTCGCGGCGGATTGGCACCAGCCGGACTGGTCTGCGGCGCTCGGTCGCTTCGACCTGGTGCTCGCCAACCCGCCCTATGTCGAGGACGACGCGGCGCTCGACGCTTCGGTGCGCAGTTACGAGCCCCACGGTGCGCTGTTTTCCGGCGCAGACGGGCTGGACGATTACAGGGTGCTGGTCCCGCAGCTGCCGGGTCTGCTGGCCCCCGGCGGCCTCGCTCTCGTGGAGATCGGCCACCGGCAGGCTCAGGCCGTCATCGCCATCGGAGGCGCGCACGGTTTGCACGCGCACGTCAGGCGAGATCTGGGCGGAAGGGATCGGGTCGTCGTATTTTCGATGACAAACGTGCAACCGGCGTAAGTTTCCTCTTGGAATTCGATGCCGCAACCCCTAATGATTAGGGCGAACCGGCCGAATGGACGATTATTTCCCATACCCGGTTCGCCTCCATCATTTGCAAGCGGTCGTGGCGTGAAAGTCCCGACAGGGCAGATGTGGAAAATCGCGGCGACCGGGGGGTCGGCCGGGATCTTACGACGTGCGGCAGCCCGGCCTCATGGGGATCGGCGTGTGTCAGGGCTTTCGAGCCCGGGGTTTTGAGGAAAGTCATCCCTTGAATAACAACAATCGTGGTAACAACCGCCGGCGCGGCCGCGGCAACAACCGCCAGCAGGGCGGGCAGCAGACCAACCGGATCGACAGCAGGGCACGGGGCAACGCACCGCAGCTTCTCGAGAAATACCGGAAGCTGGCGCATGACGCCCATCTGAACGGCGACCGCGTGACGGAGGAGTATTACCTCCAGTTCGCGGATCACTACTTCCGCGTCATCGCCGACCAGCGGCAGCGCCAGGAAGAGGCGCGCCAGCCGAACGCACCGCGCCGGGACGACCATCGCCAGGCCGACTACGGCGAGGAATATGGCTCCTATGACGATCCCTATGGCGAAGGGCAGGCTGCTCAGAACGAGCAGCGCGCCCCCCGTCAGGACCGCGAACAGCGCGGTCACGATCAGCGAAGCCATGATCAGCGAACCCACGACCAGCGCGGTGCCGAAACCGCTGCCGAGCCCTCGGCGCCTGCCGGCAATGGCGAGGAGGCTGCGGCCGGTTCGTCTGCTGAAGCGGAGCGCAACCCCTACGAGCCGGCTGAAAACCCCTTCGTCCGTGACAACCGTGCTTCGCGTGGCCTGAAGCAGCGCAAGCCGCGCGGCCCCCGCCATGAGGCGGCAGAGGACGAGGCGCCGGCACACGACGCGCCTACTCCCGCGGAGCAGGGCGAACTTTCCGGCTTCGATGCGGATACCTTGCCCCCTGCCATCGCGGCGAAGCCCGCTCGCAAGCGCGCCGAGAAGCCTGCGCCCGCTGCGGATGGCGAAGGCGAAGCCGTGGCCGAAGAGAAGCCCCGTCGCCGGCGCACCCGCAAGAGCGCCGCTGAAGGCGATGCCGCAGCGCCGGAAGCCGTCAACGGCTGACCATCTTTGCCCGGCGCGGCATGAGGGATCTGTACAGTTCCCTTGCGTCGCGCCGGAGCAGGCTTAAAAGCCAATCGCGATGCAGTCCGACCGGTACGCTTCGCCCTTTCTTCAAACCCTATCCCTGGCCGTGCCCCCGCGGCCCGTGCCCCGTGCGCTTGCGGCAGTAGCGGCAGGCGCAATGGCGGCCTGTGGCTTCCAGCCCCTCGCCCTGTGGCCGCTTACCCTGATCGCCTTGGCCTGGCTGCTCGAACTTCTGGTTCGCGCAAGTACAGGCAGGCAGGTCTTTGCCCTCGGCTGGTGCTTCGGGCTTGGGTATTTCACGCTCGGCAACAACTGGATCGCCACGGCCTTCACCTATCAGGCGCAGATGCCTCATTGGCTGGGCATGATAGCGGTGGTGCTGCTCGCGCTCTATCTCGCGGTGTTCCCGGGCTTCGCGGCCCTCGCGGCGCGCCTCCTCGCCCGGCCTGGTGCCGCGCCGGGAACGTCGGCCATGGCGCGCACGGTGCTGGCCCTCGGAGCGGCGTGGATCGTGACGGAATGGACGCGCGGGTGGCTGTTCACCGGTTTCGCCTGGAATCCGCTGGGCGTGGCCCTGCTGGGCGGGTACGAGAGCCAGGGGCTTGCATGGCTTACTCCCTGGATTGGCACATACGGACTGTCCGGCGTGTTGGTGCTCCTCGCCGGACTGCCCGGCGTGATTGCCCGGGCGGTGGCGGGCCGGGGAATGGCCGTCCGGATCGCCGGTGTCCTCGGCGTGGCCGCCCTCGCCGCAGGCCTTTCCCTCGCCATGCAGGCCGCTGCCCCTGGCGAACGTATGGGCGCCATCCGCTATACGCTGGTGCAGCCCGATATCCGGCAGGAGTTCATCGACGATCCGCGCAGCTTCGAAAGCAATTTCCGGCGCCTTGCCGCGCAGTCGCTACCTCGCTCGCCCGGAGACCGACGCGTGGTCCTGTGGCCGGAATCAGGCTTGGGCGACTTCTTGCGTGACGGCTATCCGGAGTACCTCTATCGAATTTATACTTACGCGGGTGATCCCGTAATCGCGCGTCGACGTCTTGGACAGGTGGTTGGCCCTTACGGCCTGCTGCTGACGGGCGCTGTGGATCTGGTCATCAAGGACGGCGGCGAACAGGCTGCCCGCAATTCGGTGACGGCGATCGATGGCAGCGGCGCGATCGTGGCAGGGTATTCCAAGGCGCACCTGGTTCCCTACGGCGAATATCTGCCGATGCGCTCGCTTCTGGAGCCGCTCGGTCTCAGCCGGCTGGTGGCCGGGCAACTCGACTTCGAGCCCGGGCCTGGTCCGCGAACGATCGACTTCGGCGCCTATGGTAAGGTGGGCGTGCAGATCTGCTACGAGATCATCTTCAGTGGCGGCGTGATCGATCCGGCGAACCGGCCCGATTACCTGTTCAACCCATCCAACGATGGCTGGTTCGGTGCCTGGGGACCTCCGCAGCATCTCGCACAGGCCCGACTTCGCGCGGTGGAGGAGGGAATCCCTGTCCTGCGATCCACGACTACCGGTATCAGCGCCGTCATCGACGCGGACGGGATCGTGCGCGCGTTCGTTCCGCGCCATCAGGTGGGGCGCCTCGACGGACTCATACCGCAGGCGCATCGCCCCACCCTTTTTGCCCGTTACGGCAACGCCTTGCCGCTTCTGCTGGCCACAGTGCTCGCGGCACTAGCCGTTTGCATGGTTGCACTCGACCGCCGTCAGCGGTAGACCGGGCCCACATAAAGATTTCTTTATATCCCAAGGACCGACATGCGCAGCAACTACGTCTTCACGTCCGAGAGCGTTTCCGAAGGCCACCCCGACAAGGTTTCCGATCAGATTTCGGACGCGATCGTGGACCTGTTCCTGTCCAAGGATCCCGAAGCGCGCGTGGCCTGTGAAACGCTGACGACCACTCAACTGGTGGTTCTCGCCGGTGAGATTCGCTGCAAAGGCGTGTACGAGAACGAGCAGTGGGCGCCCGGCGCGCTCAAGGAGATCGAGGACACCGTTCGCAAGGTCGTGAAGGACATCGGCTACGCGCAGGACGGCTTCCACCACGACAAGCTCGAGTTCATCAACCGCCTGCACGGCCAGTCCGCGCACATCGCGCAGGGCGTGGACAGCGCCGGCAACAAGGATGAGGGTGCGGGCGACCAGGGCATCATGTTCGGCTTCGCCTGCGATGAAACGCCGGATTTGATGCCTGCGACGCTCGATTACAGCCACAAGATCCTGCATCGCCTTGCGCAGGACCGTCACTCAGGCGTGGCACCATTCCTTGAACCGGATGCCAAGAGCCAGGTCACGCTGCGCTTCGAGAACGGCGTGCCGGTTGCCGCGACGGCGGTGGTCGTCTCCACGCAGCACGCGCCCGGCTATGACAAGGGCGAGAAGGAAGCCGAACTCAAGGCCTACGTAAAGAAGGTCGTAGGCGAAGTGCTGCCGGAAGGCTTCATCACCGCCGACACGGTGTTTCACATCAACCCGACCGGCTCGTTCGAGATCGGCGGCCCCGACGGCGACGCCGGCCTGACCGGCCGCAAGATCATAGTCGACACGTACGGCGGTGCTTCCCCGCACGGCGGCGGCGCGTTCTCTGGCAAGGACCCGACGAAGGTGGACCGTTCGGCCGCTTACGTGACGCGCTATCTGGCCAAGAACGTCGTGGCGGCCGGTCTGGCGAAGCGCTGCACGATCCAGGTTTCCTACGCCATCGGCGTCTCGGAGCCGCTGTCGCTCTATGTCGACACGCATGGCACTGGCACCGCCGATGACGCCGCGCTGGAGCAGGCGATCGCCAAGGTTGCCGACGAGAAGCTGGGCGGCCTCACCCCCCGCGGAATCCGCGTCGGCCTCGGCCTCAACAAACCGATCTATGGTCCGACCGCTGCGTACGGGCACTTCGGCCGCAAGCCGGAAGGCGATCTCTTCCCCTGGGAACGCACCGATCTGGTGGACGCGCTAAAGGCGGCACTGTCCTGAGCCGACGCTGATCGAATAGCCGGGCGGCCCGCCTCCCGGCTCGACGAAATGCCGACGCCGCTCGATCGGCGTCGGCGTTCCTTGCGCCCGACTCTTGCAACCCCGTGCTCACCGGGTAGCTATCGGGCATCACCTGCGTGATGTCGTACGCGCGGGGAGCAAGGGACACATTGATGATTGAAACCGACCGTCGGGGCGCCATCGCCCTCGCCGCAGCCCTCCCTCTCGCCTCGGGGCTGCCGTCTCTGCTGTCGGGAAGTGCCCATGCCGCGCCGTCAGGCTCGGCGCAGTGGGATCTGACCGACCTCTATCCGAATCCCGAAGCGTGGGAGGCCGCGCGCAAGGCCACCGTGGCCGCACTGCCCCGTCTGGCGGCCTACAGGGACAGCTTCGGAAGCAGCGCCGCGAGCATGGCGAAAGCGCTGTCCGACATCTCCGATGTCTCCCGCAACTTTGCGCGCGTGGCGGTCTACGCGTCGCTCCGCGCGGACGAGGACGTGCGGATCTCCGCCAACCAGGAGCGGACGGCGCAAGTCCGCGATCTTTACGCCGCGTTCGGGCAGGCCACCGCGTGGATCGCGCCGGAAACGCTGAAGCTCGGCCGGGAAACGGTGGAGAGCTACATCGCCGCCGATCAGACACTCGCGGCTCGCTTCGCCTACTCGCTGCGCCAGACGTTGCGCGAGGCCGAGCATACGCTGGATGCCAAGGGCGAGGCGCTGCTTGCCGCCGCATCCTCGCCGCTCTCCGGCCCCGAGACGATCCGCGAGCAGCTTTTTGCCTCCGACATTCCCTGGCCGGAGGTGACACTGTCCGACGGGCGCAAGCAGGTCCTGAACGCGCAGGGCTACACGCTGACGCGCGATGCGCCCAACCGGGAGGACCGCAAGAAGGTGTTCGATGCCTTCTACGGCCAGATGGGCAAGTTCGAAAACTCTTTGGGCGCGGCCATGGCGGCAAAGCTGAAGGGCGATGTGTTCGAGGCGCGAGCGCGCAATTACAAGAGCAGCCTCGACATGGCGCTGTCCCCGCGCGCGGTGCCGGAAAGCGTGTATCGCACGCTGGTGGCGGAAACGAACGCGGGCCTGCCGCAGCTTCACCGCTCGTTCCAGCTTCGCCGCCGGATGCTGAACCTGCCGGACATCCACTACTACGACATTTACCCGCCGCTGGTCAGCCTGGATCGCAAGTTCACCCTGCAGGACATGCGCAACATCACCCTGAAGGCCGTCGAGCCGCTCGGCCCGGACTACGTCAAGCGCCTCAGCACGGCCACGGCGGGCCGGTGGATGGACCCGTTCCCGCGCCCCGGGAAACGGCCCGGCGCTTACATGAGCGGCTCGGCCTACGATGTGCACCCCTACCTTCTGCTGAACCTTGGCGAGAACTACGAGGGTCTTTCGACTTACGCGCACGAATGGGGCCACGCCATGCATTCTCTGCTGGCCTCGTCGTCGCAGCCTTACGACCTCGCCGGCTATCCGATCTTCACTGCCGAAGTCGCTTCGACCTGCAACGAGGTGCTCCTCACCGAGTACATGCTCAAGCAGGCCAGAACGAAGGAAGAGAAGATCTATTACCTTGGCATGCGTCTGGAAAACATGCGCGGCACGTTCTTCCGGCAGGCCATGTTCGCCGAGTTCGAGCTGAAGATGCACGAGATGGCGGAAGCGGGCGAGGGGCTTTCCGGAGAGAGCCTGACGCGCGTCTACCTGGACCTGCTGAAGCGCTATCACGGTCCGGACTTCGTGATCGATGAGCCTTATGCGATCGAGTGGGCTTACATTCCGCACTTCTACAGCACGTTCTACGTCTACCAGTACGCCACGTCGATCTCGGCGGGCACCTGGTTCGGGCACTCCATCCTCAACGGCGGGAAGGCCGAGCGGGAGCGCTATCTCGATGTGCTGCGCGCAGGGGGATCGGCAGACCCGGTGGACATCCTCAGGAAGGCGGGGCTCGATATGACCTCGCCCGATCCCTATCGTCAGTTGGTGGCCGACTTCAAGACGACCATCGACGAGATCGAGGGCCTGCTGGCCTGATCGGCAGCCTCCCCGGCCGCGTAGGTGGCCGGGGAGGAGCTGCAAGCGCCAATCGTGGCGTCAGGCGGGCGTGATGCCCATGCAGAGGTACTTCACTTCCATGTAGTCATCGAGGCCGTAATGCGAGCCTTCGCGGCCAAGGCCCGACTGCTTCACGCCGCCGAAGGGCGCCACCTCGGTCGAGATGAGGCCGGTGTTGATGCCGACCATACCCGCCTCCAGCGCCTCGGCGACACGCCACACGCGCGAGAGATCGCGGGCGTAGAAATAGCTGGCGAGGCCGAACTCCGTGTCGTTGGCCATGCGGATGGCATCGGCCTCGTCGGTGAAGCGGATGACGCCGGCCAGCGGCCCGAAGGTCTCCTCGCGCGCGAGCTTCATGTCGGGCTTCACGCCGGCGACGACGGTCGGGTTGAAGAAGCTGCCGCCGCGCTCGTTGCGCTGGCCGCCGGCAAGCACCCTTGCGCCGCCGTCGACCGCGTCCTTCAGGTGCTCCTCCACCTTCTCCACCGCCTTCACATCGATCAGCGGGCCGACTTCGGTGCCGTCATCGAGGCCATAGCCGACCTTCATCGTGTTCACGCGCGCGGCCAGCTTCTCCACGAACTCGTCGTAGACGCCGTCCTGCACGTAGAAGCGGTTAGTGCACACGCAGGTCTGGCCGCCGTTGCGGAACTTCGAGATCATCGCGCCTTCGATCGCCGCGTCCACGTCTGCATCGTCAAAGACGAGGAACGGCGCGTTGCCGCCCAGCTCCATGGAGCACTTCTTGATCGTCTCGGCGCATTCGCGCAGCAGGTCGCGGCCGATCTCGGTGGAGCCGGTGAAGGTGAGCTTGGCCACCTTGGGGCTGGCGGTGAGAGTCGAGCCGATCTGCCCCGCGCTGCCGGTGACGACGTTGACCACGCCCTTGGGAATGCCGGCCATCTCGCACAGCCGGGCGATGGCGAGCGCCGAATAGGGCGTGGCCGAAGCCGGCTTGATGACGATGGTGCAGCCCGCCGCCAACGCCGGACCGAGCTTGCGGGTGATCATCGCATTGGGGAAGTTCCAGGGCGTGATCGCGGCAACCACGCCGACGCCCTGCTTGATGACGACGATGCGGCGATCGGCGGCGTGGCCCGGGATCACGTCTCCGTAAGCGCGCTTTCCTTCTTCGGCGAACCACTCGATGAAGCTTGCGCCATAGGCGATCTCGCCGCGCCCTTCGGCAAGGGGCTTGCCCTGCTCCCGGCTGAGGAGTTCGCCCAGATCGTCCTGATGCGCCATCATAAGTTCGTAAAGCTTGCGCATCAGTTTCGAGCGCTCACCCGCCGTCTTCGCGCGCCATCCCGGGAGAGCGGCCTCGGCAGCGTCTATCGCCCGAGCGGTTTCGTCAGCGCCCATCTTCGGAACCGTGCCCAGCACCACGCCCGTTCCCGGATCGGTCACTTCGATGGTCGCGCCGGCGTCCGCATCGACCCACTCGCCGTTGATGTAGCACTGCTGCTTCAGGAAGTCGGTGTAGGCCATTTCGTGCAGGTCCTCGTGGTTTGCCGGTAACGACGCCTGTGAACGGGCGGCGAAAGGTTCGGCATGGTCTAGGGACGCTGCCGGGGCGTGACAAGGCACCCGGCAGCGCCCCCACGAAGGGAGAGGGCGGAGTTTCGCGCCTCTCCGCATGTCGGTCACGCTTCAGCGGCGGGGCATACCGGAAGCGGCGATCCTCGCTTTTGGGGGACTTGTGTGTCCCACGAAGGACTTGATCCGGTGCGTCGCCGGGTGCAGCGTTGTCGCTGATGACTATGACGACAACGCGTTCTCCCCTGGCCCCGCCGCCCCGCAGCACGGCCAATCCCGCCCCTATACGCCAAGCAGGTTCCGTGCGCCGCACGAGCAGCATCGACGTGTCCTGGCCCGACGGGGTCGAGGGGCAGCGCCGCTTCATCGGTGCCGCGCGCGACCTGTGGACGCCACTCGCCCGCCTCAGCGAGGAAGCGGGCGCGCTCACGTTGGCGGAAGGGCGGTACGAAGCCCGCCTCACCGAGGACAAGACGATCACCGCCATCGCGGCGAACCCCTCCCACGCGAATCTCGATCAGCTTGTGGGGGCCCGGGCCGGTGGCCACCTTCGCGGCCTGTTGCGCGATGCCATGCCCGACCTCGTGGCGGCGGCGCATCCGCTTTACCTCGTTCTCGATGACCTGTCGGGCACGGCGCTCGTCAGCGCCTTCGCCTGGGTGCAGTGGTACCCGGACTGGGGGACGAAATGGCGCGAGCGGCTGGGAGAGGACCAGCACGCACAACTGATGGCGCAGCGGGTCAATGTCTGCTGGGGCCTGCAGGAAGGCAACAGCGGCGTCTCCGGTGACGCAAGCCCTGACGATGTCGCCACAGCCGACGCCGGCGACTTGCGCAACCCGGCCGACCCTCTCGGCTGGCACGCCCTTTCCGACCATGAGGGCCCCGGCTTCCGCCGCGCGCGCCGCATCGATGTCGTTCGGGACGAGGCGGCGGGCGTGTTGCGCATCGACTCCGCCTTCCAGGACAGCTCCTCCCTGCCGGGTGGAGGGCGCGTCGCCATACACGAGTACCTGCTGCGCGCCGTTGCCGACATCGAGACGCTGGAACTGCTCTCACTGGAGCCGGAGGCGCGCATCCTGCCCTTTTCGGAGTGCCCCGGCGCGATCGCCAACACCCAGCGCCTCGTCGGCCGCAACCTCGCGGATGTGCGGGAGGAGGTGCTGGCTCAGCTGCGGGGTCCGGATGGCTGCACTCACCTCAACGACGCCCTGCGCGCCTTGGCCGATGTTCCGTCGCTCGCCCGCCAGATCGGCGGTTAGGCATACGCGGCACGGCTCATCCCGCAAGGCGGCTTGACTCGCAGGCAAGGCCGCGGTTCGAGTTGCGCGAGCAGAGCTCATCTGAAAAGCCCGGTCGGCAAGGCAGCAACCGGGAGCCGCTGTGACCAGAACAGTCGTCACGCTGGAAGACAAGTACACGCAAGCCGAAGGGCAGGTCCTGCTCTCGGCGCTGCAGGGCGTCGTGCGGCTACTGCTGGATCCAGGCGCGGCGATGCCGTGCGGCGGGGAGGGCACGTAGGGCATCGCCCGGGCGAAGGTGCGCGCCATCGCGGAGGGGGAGCTTGATGTTCGGCATGCGGGACTTACGAAAACGCCGCGCGGGCAATGCGCGATCAGGGTGAGGCCTTGGCCGAAGCCGCAGCGACGCAGGGAGATGCGGCATGGACGATCGACAGTACCTGGAAAGATACGGTCCCTGGGCTCTCATCGCGGGGGCTTCGGAAGGAACCGGGGCGTCGTTTGCGCGGGCACTTGCGGAAAAGGGCTTCAAGCTGGTTCTCGTATCACGCCGTGAAGCGCCACTGGACGCACTCGCCGCCGAGTTGAAGGCCGCCTACGGCACGGAATGCGTGACAGCCTCCATCGACCTCTCGCGGGACGATGCGACGGAGCGCATGCTGGGGACCGCACATGGCCGCGAGATCGGGCTGCTGATCCTCAACGCCGGCGCGGACCCGAACGGCGCGATGTTCCTCGATGGTGCGATCGGCAGCTGGAACGCCTTGGCCCTGCGCAACGTCATGACGACGATGCACGCCCTTCATGCCTTCGCCGCCCCGATGCAGGCGCGCGGCCGGGGCGGGCTGATCCTGGTCGGCTCGGGCGCCTGCTACGGCGGCTTGCCGGGCATCGGCGTCTATGCGGCCAGCAAGGCCTTTGGCCTCGTTCTGTGCGAATCGCTGTGGGCGGAACTGCAGCCTCACGGCGTCGATGTCCTCAGCTACGTGCTGGGCCGGACGGACACACCGGCGCATCGCGAATTGCTGAACGCGCGGGGCATGGCCATCCCGTCCGACCTTGCGAACGCGGATGCGGTCGCGCGGCTGGGGCTGGAGCGTCTTGCCCACGGCCCCGTCTGCAACTGGGGCGAGGCGGACGACGAGGCGAAAGTCTCCGCAACATCGGCGGCGCAACGGCGCGACCGCATCCGGCAGATCGCGGCGGCGGCTGCCGCTTACGCCAGGGGGTGAACTGATGAGTGCTGCCGTTCCAGCCGACCTGGCCGACAAGTTCGCCATCACCGAACAGCTCTACCGCTACTGCCGCAGCGTCGACCGGCTGGACGTGCCCTTGGGCAAGTCGATCTTCCATGACGATGCGACCGTCGATTATGGGCCAAGCGGCTTTCGCGGGCGTGGCCATGACGCGATCGAGTGGATCTGCGCCGCGCACCGCCAGCTTCAGTCCCACTCGCACCAGGTATCCAACGTCATCATCACCGTCGATGGCATGGAGGCGGGCAGCGAAGCGTACGTGACCGCGACGCTGCGGGCGGTACGTGAGGGAGTGATCCGGCACATCGAGATCTGGGCGCGCTACTGCGATCGCTGGTCCTGCCGCCACGGCATCTGGCGCATCGATCATCGGGACGCGGTGATCGACCACGACTCCGTACGGGAGGTCACGCCGATGCACAGTCATGACTGGGCGCGGCGGGACGGGAACGATCCTTCCTATAGCGCCATGGGAGCAGGCCGATGAAGGACTTCACGATCACCGTCTCGTTCGACATGCGCTCGCCCGAGTGGGCGACACCGACAGCCGACCTTTACCGGGCGGCGATCGACATGGCCGCTTTCGCGGATGCGATCGGCGCCGATCAGATCGGGCTGATGCAGCACCATGGCTCGGACGACGGCTATCTGCCGCAGCCTTTCGTGCTCGCCGGAGGAATGGCTGCGGTCACGCGCCGCATCCGCTTCCTTCTCGGCGCCGTGATCCTGCCTCTGCACGATCCGGTGGAACTGGCCGAGCAGATGGCGGTGGTCGATAACCTGTCGAACGGCCGCCTCAAGGTCATCTTCGGTGCGGGTTACGTACCCCACGAATTCGCGATGTTCCGCAAATCGCTCAAGGATCGCGCAAAGCTGATGGACGAGGGGCTCGAGATCATTATCCGGGCTCTGAAGGGCGAGCGGTTCGAGCACGGCGATGGTGCGGAAACCCGGCCGATCTTCGTTCGACCCCGCCCGGTGCAGGAGCCCGAAGACATCATCCTTGTCGGTGGCGGCGTTCCGGCGTCGGCGCGGCGCGCGGCCAGGTTCGGCGTCGGCTTCGGCCCCATGAAGGGCGATCTCGTCGACATCTACCTCGCGGAATGCCAGCGGCTGGGCAATCGGCCCCGCACATACTATCGTCCACGACCGGGCCTGCCGCTGGCCGTGCACTTGTGCGAGGATCCTGATCAAGGCTGGGAGGCGATCGCGCCGCACGCGGTTCACGTCATCACCGAATACGCCAAGTGGGCAGAGGCGGAAGGCGATGCGTCCAGTTCGCCGTTCAAGGGCATGACTGATCCCGCCGTTCTGCGCCAGGCCGGCATGTTCGCCGCGTGGACGCCGCAGATGCTGGTCGAGAAGGTGCGGCAGGCTGAGGGCGGCAACATCGGCTTCCAGCCCCTGCTCGGCGGCCTATCGCCGCAGGAAGGCTGGAAGAGCCTGAAGCTGTTGCAGAAGACAATGCCGGAGTTGCGGGAGGCCATAGGCGGCTGACGGGCAGCGGCGAGAGGGCTTATCCAGCCCCGATCGGAGGGCTTGGTGCGCTTTCGTAGTGGTGCCGGACCAAGGTGACGAAGGGGCTTGCCTGTCCCTGTTGCACCTGCGCATCGCCGGCGTGCAGCAGGCCCACCTCGCGGATGAGTTCGAAGTCGCGTACGGGGACGAAACGCTCCGGACCGGCCGCGAAGCTTTCCGGCATCATCCCTACGCCCCCTCCGCTGCGCACCACGGCAAGCACTCGTTCATCGCTTGTGGTCTTGAGCACGAAGCGCGGTCGCACCCCGCGCTCGACGAAGAAACGGTTGATTTCGGGCAGGGCTTCGCAGTGTCGGCGAAGGGCCATGCGATCACGGGCCATCTGTTCGGCCTGCACCTCCGCTTCGCCCGCCAGCGGATGTCCGGGAGGAAGCACCATCATGTAGCGCTCACGGGCCAGGAGCTCGGGGGCGAAGCGGGCGTGGTGCGGGCGCACGACTGTCAAGGCAAGATCAATGCGGCCGCGTTCAAGGCGCTCGGCGATGTCGCGCTCCGAACCGTCGAGTATCTCCAGCGCCTCGCCGGAGCCGAGCGCGCGGTGCTGCGCCAGCCAGCCTTCGATCAGCCGCGTGGGAATCGTGTTCAGGACACCGATGCGCAGGAGTGTCGGGTCGGTCACTTCGCTCAGTTCGACAAGCGCGTGCTCGTACTCCGCCGCGATTCGCCGTGCGCGGACGAGGAACCGGCTGCCGGCGGGAGTGAGCGCCACGCGCTGGCGGTCCCGATCGAACAGGCGTGCGCCCAGTTCCCGCTCCAGCTTGGCAATCCCCGCCGAGAGCGTCGGCTGGGTCACGCTCACGCGGCGGGCGGCCCGGCTGAAGTTCCCGGTCTCGGCAACGGCTAGGAAGTAGCGCAGCAGGTACTGGTCTATCATAGGTGCGATCTATGACGAACTGCGGAAACTTTCAATTTCCGCATGGTCGGCGGCATGTCTAGATAGATGCTGTAAATCGAAACGGTCGGCGCCGCGATGCCGACTGCAAGGAAGGAAGAGGCATGAGCGCGCCGGTCCTGCAGACCAACGTGAATCTCGACAGTCCCGAGGCCAGGGCTCGCGACGGGCATAACCGCGCCCTTGTGGCCGAACTGCGCGAACGCGTGGCCAAGGCGGCGCTTGGCGGCGACGAGCGATCGCGCCAGCGGCACCTTTCGCGCGGCAAGCTGCTTCCGCGCGATCGTGTGGAACGGCTTCTCGATCCCGGTTCGCCGTTCCTCGAGATTGGACAACTGGCGGCCAACGGCATGTATGGCGACGAAGTACCGGGCGCAGGCATCATCGCGGGCATCGGTCGCGTATCCGATCGCCAGTGCATGATCTTCGCCAATGACGCGACAGTGAAGGGGGGAACCTACTTCCCGCTGACGGTCAAGAAGCACATCCGCGCGCAGGAGATCGCGCAGGCGAACCGGCTGCCGTGCATCTACCTCGTCGACAGCGGCGGCGCGAACCTGCCCAACCAGGCGGAAGTCTTTCCCGACCGCGATCACTTCGGGCGCTTCTTCTTCAATCAGGCGCAGATGAGCGCCAGGGGCATTCCCCAGATCGCCAGCGTCATGGGAAGCTGCACCGCCGGCGGCGCCTACGTTCCGGCGATGAGCGACGAAACCGTGATCGTGAAGGAGCAGGGGACGATCTTCCTTGCCGGGCCGCCGCTGGTGCAGGCGGCGACCGGCGAAGTCATCAGCGCCGAGGATCTGGGCGGTGGCGATCTCCATTCGCGCAAGTCCGGCGTGACCGATCACCTGGCGGAGGATGACGAACACGCGCTGACCATCGTGCGCGACATCGTCAGCCATCTCGGTCCGGCGCACCGGCACGATCTTGCCGTCCGGGAGCCAAGGCCACCGAAGTACAACCCGCAGGAACTCTATTCGGTCATCCCCGAGGACGTGCGCGCCCCTTACGACGTGCACGAGGTGATCGCCCGCATCGTCGACGGCAGCGAATTCCACGAGTTCAAGGCGCTCTATGGCACCACGCTCGTCTGCGGCTTTGCGCATATTCACGGGCTGCCGGTGGCCATCCTCGCCAACAACGGCGTGCTCTTTTCCGAAAGTGCCCAGAAGGGGGCGCACTTTATCGAACTGGCCTGCCAGCGCCGCATTCCCCTGCTGTTCCTCCAGAACATCTCCGGCTTCATGGTCGGCGGCAAGTACGAGGCCGAAGGCATCGCCAAGCACGGAGCGAAGCTGGTTACAGCGGTCGCGACCGCCCAGGTTCCCAAGCTGACCGTGTTGATCGGCGGCTCGTTCGGTGCCGGCAACTACGGCATGTGCGGCCGGGCCTACGATCCCCGCTTCCTGTTCACCTGGCCCAATGCCCGCATCTCCGTCATGGGCGGGGAGCAGGCGGCGAGCGTGCTGGCCACCGTTCACCGGGATGCGGCGAAGTGGACGCCGGACGACGCGGAAGCCTTCAAGGCCCCTATCCGCCAGAAGTACGAGGACGAGGGCAACCCGTACTACGCCACGGCTCGGCTCTGGGACGACGGCGTGATCGACCCGGCCCAGACGCGCGATGTGCTTGGGCTCGCTCTTTCCGCCTGCCTCGAAGCGCCCATCGAGGAGGCACCCCGCTTCGGGGTGTTCCGGATGTGACGGGCGCCGCCAACGTCACGAAGGACAGGCTCTTCGTGCTCGACTGCGACTGGGCGGATCCGGACTACGAAGGTCGCCGCTTCTACTGCAAGGATTGCGTCACGGTGGAGGGGCTTCTTGCCCTTTTTCCGGAGCGTTCGACACGTATCGAGGTGGTGCGCGTCGGTTGGCCGCGCCCGCGCGAGGCGGTCGTCGCCGCTCTGGGCGAAGCGAACCAGAATCTTCCCGCGCTGGCGTTCGCCGAAGGCGGCTTCGTGAACGAGATCGAGCCGCTGCTTGCCGCGCTGCATACCCGCCACGGTTTCCCGGAGCGTCACCCATGATCCAGTCCCTGTTGATCGCCAATCGTGGCGAAATCGCCTGCCGCATCATCCGCACCGCTCGTGGCCTCGGTATCCGGACGATCGCCGTCTATTCCGATGCAGACGCGAACGCGCTCCATGTGCAGGAGGCGGACGACGCCGTGCATATCGGGGCTTCGCCCACGCGCGAAAGCTACCTCGTTGCCGAAAGGATCCTCGACGCTGCCCGGCAGACCAGGGCGGAGGCCATCCATCCCGGCTACGGCTTCCTGTCTGAAAACGCCGAGTTCGCGCAGGCGGTCAGCGATGCCGGGATCGTCTGGGTCGGACCGAACCCGTCCTCGATCACCGCGATGGGGCTCAAGGACGCAGCCAAGAAGCTCATGGCCGCAGCCGGCGTCCCGGTAACTCCGGGCTACATGGGTGAGGATCAGGATCCGGATCGTCTTGCGCGGGAGGCGGCGGCGATCGGCTACCCTGTGCTCATCAAGGCCGTGGCCGGCGGCGGCGGCAAGGGCATGCGTCTTGTGGAGAGCGCCGAAAGCTTCGAGGACGCCCTGACTTCGTGCAAGCGGGAGGCAGCGTCCTCGTTCGGCAACGATCACGTGCTGATTGAAAAGTACATCGCTTCGCCGCGCCATATCGAAGTGCAGGTCTTCGGGGACAGGCAGGGCAACGTCGTCCACCTGTTCGAGCGGGACTGCTCGTTGCAGCGGCGTCACCAGAAGGTGATCGAGGAAGCCCCGGCGCCCGGCATGGACGCCGCCACGCGCGAGGCCTTGTGCGCGGCCGCCGTGCGGGCGGCAAAGGCGGTCGATTATGTCGGTGCCGGAACAATCGAATTCATCGCCGACGGTTCGGGCGCGTTGAGCGCGGATCGGATCTGGTTCATGGAGATGAACACCCGGCTTCAGGTGGAACACCCGGTGACTGAGGCGATCACCGGCGTCGACCTTGTCGAATGGCAACTTCGTGTCGCCAGCGGCGAGCCGCTGCCGCTTTCGCAGGACGATCTCACGATAGACGGCTGGGCGATGGAAGCGCGCCTCTACGCCGAAGATCCGGCCAAGGGCTTCCTCCCGAGCATCGGACGACTGGAGCTCCTGCAGTTCGGCGAAAGCGAAGGCGGACGCATCGACACAGGCGTTTACGAAGGGGCGGAAGTTTCGCCCTTCTACGACCCTATGATCGCCAAGGTCATCGCGTGGGGCGAGGATCGGGACGAAGCCCGCGAGCGGCTCGGGGAGATGCTGGAGGGCACCGCCGTCTGGCCGGTGCGGACCAACGCTTCCTTCCTCGTCAAAGCCCTGCAGCACGCGGACTTCGCGGGCGGCAAGGTGGATACCGGTCTGATCGGGCGCGATGGCGAGGTTCTGGCGGAGCCTCCGGCGCCGTCGGCTGAGGCGCTGCGAGCGGCGGCATCGGCGCTTGTTCCGACCACGATCGCGCCCGGTCTGCGCCTCAACGCCCCGCCGCGCCGCACCGCCTGGTTCCTGCTCGATGGCGAGAAGATCGAGATCGAACTTGAGGGCGAAGGGAGCGAGGAGCCGTCAAGCGGCGTGCTCGTGACGGAACAGGGGCAGGCATGGCTGCTCACGCCCTGGCGCAGGGATGGTGCGCACGGAACGGCGGATGGATCGGGCGCGATCCTGGCGCCGATGCCCGGCAAGGTGATCCACGTAGAGGTGTCGCAGGGGCAGTCCGTCACCAGGGGACAGAAGCTGCTGACATTGGAAGCGATGAAGATGGAACACACTCTGACGGCGCCGTTCGACGGTGTCGTCGCCAGACTTGAAGCGGTGGCCGGCCAGCAGGTGCAGGTGGATGTGCTGCTCGCCCAGATCGAGGAGACCGAATAGGATGCCCGGGCGCTTTTTCGACGAATGGCAGGTTGGTGATCGCATAACTCACCAGCCGAGCCGCACCGTGACCGAGACGGACAATCTCCTGTTCTCGGCGATGACGCACAACATGCAGCCGCTGCACCTCGACGCAGAGACGGCAAAGGCCAGCGAATTCGGGCAGATCCTGGTGAACTCCACCTTCACCTTCAGCCTGGCTGTCGGCCTCTCCATCGCGGACACCACGGTCGGTACGCTGGTCGCGAATCTTGGCTTCGACAAGGTAGTGACGCCCAAGCCGACGTTCATCGGCGATACTCTGACCTGCTCGACCGAAGTGGTGGAGACGCGTGAGAGCAAGTCCCGCCCGCAGCAGGGCATCGTGGTGTTCCGGCACGAGCTGACGAACCAGCGCGGCGAAGTCGCGCTGTCGATGCTACGCACCACTCTGTTGCGCAGGAAGCCTGCCTGAAGGAATGGCCGGAGGCGCCTCGCTCCGGCCGTTCACTCTTCCATTTGTTCGCTAAGAGACCGGGAGGCTCCCTTCAAGGCTTCTTTCAGGCGCGGCAGTTCGCTGCGCAGCGCCGCGCCGATGCCGATCATGACCAGCGCATGACTGGGGCGGCCGCCTTTCCATACAGGCGCCGCGATGACGGTGACGCCGGAAAGGTAGTTCCCGGCGTCGACCGCGACCCCACTTTGCCGCGCGTCCTCGATCTGCGCCAGCCAGTCCTCCCATGCAGGAGGCTCGTCCCACCTCAGCTGGTCAAAACGGGACTTCAGGTCGGCCGGCGCGTATCCACCGAAGGCGGCGATGCAGCGCCCGGTGGCCGATACGAGTGCGGGAAACCGGCTCCCCACCTGTGTGGAGAGCTGGAAGTTCTGCCCTGACTGCGACATCGCCGTCACGATGATGTGATCGAGCCCGAACACCTGCACCCCGAGGGTCGTTGTGCCGAATTCGCGGGCGAGACGATCGAGCGCGGGCTGCGCGAGGTCATTGAAGCGGTCCCGCCGCAACCACGCCCGCGCCAGGGTAAGCACTCCGGCATCCAGCGCATACCGCTTCGTATCCGGGTCAAAAGCCACGAATTCCTCGGCCACGAGCGCGCGCAGCACATAAAGGCAGGTGCTGGGGACAAGCCCCAGTTCGCGCGCAATGGCCTGCACCCCCATGGGCGATCCCCGCTTTCCCAGAAGCCGTAGGATGGCCGCCGCCCGGGCGATGGCCGGAGCTTTACTGGCCGGGGGAAGAGTGTCCTTCTTCATCGTTCAATATATAGAACATCATTCAATATTTACAAGAAGGAGGACACCATGTCAGGAAGCGGCTGAACACAAGAACAGCCCCGCGTCTACGAATCGAGCGGGAGGGAACGGGACGGTTGATGGCCAAGGTGATTTCAGGGCTGACCGACTACACGCGTTATGCGGACGCACAGGCGTACGCCTCATCTGCAGCGCTGTGGCAACTCTTCGACGGCGACCGCGAGCACCTTAATATCGCTCACGAATGCGTCACCCGCCATGCGGATGGCAGAGGCCGCGCAGCCGTCCGGATCGCCCATGCCGATGGTGTGGACGAGGTGTTGAGCTTCGACACGATCTCCGCCGGTGCCGCGCAGTTCGCGCACTGGCTTGACCGCGAAGGCATCCAACCCGGCGAGCGCATCGCCTTCATGCTGGAGCCCTCGCTGCCGTTCTATGTCTGCCTTTTCGGCGCGATGCAGACCGGTGCGATCTCGGTCCCGCTGTTCACGCTCTTCGGGCCCGATGCGCTGCGCCTTCGGGTGGGGGACTGCGAGCCTTCGATCCTGATCACCAATGCCGAAAAGGCCGAACTGGCGCGCTCCGTCGCGGTTGACGGCAAGCCCCGCGTGATCGTCGCCGACGATGCGTTCCTTGCGTCCATCGCCGAACTGCCGACCACGTACACGCCCAGAACTCGTGCCAACGACATGGCGGTGTTCCAGTACACCAGCGGCACCACGCGCGAGCTGCCCGAAGCGGTGAAGCACTCGCATCGCACGCTGGTGACGCTGATGTTCGCGGCACTCTACGGCACCGGCATCCGTCCCGGGGATGAGTTCTTCTGCCCGTCGAGCCCGGCCTGGGGGCATGGCCTCTGGCATGGCACGCTGGCGCCGTTGGCGATGGGCGTGACCACGGGCACCTTCGCGGGACGCTTCGATCCGGTGCGCCTGATGAAGGCGCTGGATGACTTCGGCATCACCAACATGTCGGCGGCTGCAACCCATTACCGCATGATGAAGAATAGCGGAAAGGCTGCGGATTTCACTTTCCGCTTCAACAAGCTGTCCTTCACCGGCGAGCCTATCGACCCGGCCACGCTGGAGTGGATCGACCAGTGGTTCAAGGTTCCTGCCTGCTCCATGTACGGGACGACCGAGATCGGCGTGGTGCTGGTCAATTATCCCGGCGCACAGGACTTTACCGTCAAGCCGGGATCACTCGGAAAGGCCGTTCCGGGGCAGAAGCTCGAAGTGCAGCGCCCTGACGGATCGGTGTGCGATCCGGGCGAGATCGGCGAACTGATGCTGTGGCGCGGCGGCGGGTGGATGACCACCAAGGACCGCGCGAAGACGGACGAAGACGGGTATTTCTATCACTGCGGCCGTGCGGACGACGTCATCATCTCAGCGGGTTGGACGATGAGCGCCGTCGAGATCGAGAACACGATGCTCCGTCACGACAATGTGATGGAATGCGGAGTGATCGGCGTGCCGGACGAGAAGCGCGGGCAGGTGGTCAAGGCCTTCGTGGTCGCCAATCGCCCCGGCGACGACGCCTTCGTCCGTGAGCTTCAGGACTTCACCCGCGAGCGCCTGGCCCAGCACGAATTCCCGCGCCTCGTCGAATTCGTCGACGAACTCCCCAAGAACCCTGCCGGCAAGGTCCACCGCAAGATGCTGCGGGACCGCGAGGCCGCGAAAGCCGCCGAAGTCGTCAGCTGAACATAATCCGAGATCCAGGAGAGTACGAGAAAATGGCCACCACAGCTGAACCGAAGAACAAGTTCCCCAAGATCACGGAGGAAGGTCTCGACGATCTGCGCCAGCGCATCGGCGTCAAGATCGAGAACACCGTCGAGCCCTGGAACTACGAAGCCAGCCGCGACGCGATCCGCCACTACGCGCATGGCATCGGCGACGATAATCCGCTCTGGTGCGACCCTGAATACGCGGCCAAGACGAAGTACGGCTCGATCGTCGCGCTGCCTTCGTTCCTGTTCACCACGAGCCGCATCATCTCAGGCTACTGCGGCGGTCTTTCGGGCGTTCACGCCATGTGGGCAGGGGCCGACTGGACCTGGCACAAGCCGGTGCTGCGCAACGACACCATCAAGGCCGAGGCCTATCTGAAGGACTTGGTCGAGCACCAGACCAAGTTTGCCGGCCGCTCTTTCCAGCAGATCTATCACGTCGACTTCTACAACCAGCACGGCGACCACGTTGCCGGCGCCGACAGCTGGGTGTTCCGCACCGACCGCGACGAGGCGCGCGAGCGCGGCACCAAGTACACCGAAGCCCGCGGCCGTGTTGAGCCCTTCACGCAGGAGCAGCTCGACGAGTTCTACGACATCTATGACCGCGAAGAGATTCGCGGTGCCACTCCGCGCTACTTCGAGGACGTCAATGTCGGCGACAAGCTGCCGCCGATGATGAAGGGCCCGATGACCGTCACCGGCTTCATCTGCTATGCGCAAGGGTGGGGCGGTCTCTACATCCGCGCCAACAAGCTGGCCTACAAGATGCAGAAGGCGCACCCGGGCCTTGGCATCCGCAACCGCTTCAACGTGCCGGACTGTCCCGAGCGCGTGCACTGGGACGAGGCCTTCGCTCTCGAAGTCGGCGCTCCGGGCGCTTACGACTACGGCCCGGAGCGCTGCTCGTGGCTGACGCACCACATGACCAACTGGATCGGCGACGACGGCTTCCTGCACAAGTCGAATTGCCAGATCCGCCGCCACAACCCGGATGGTGACGCGATCATCATCACCGGTGAGGTGACCCGCAAGTTCGAAGAAAACGGCAAGAAGTACGTGGAAGTCGCGCAGAAGGCGACGACTCACCGCGGCGAACTCTCCGCCTTCGGCACCGCCGTGGCGGAATTGCCGAGCCGCGCGTAAGCGAAAGGGTGATCTCCACCGCCGCCGGGCATAAGCTTGGCGGCGGAAAGCCCGCGGGGCGAAAGGATGCGCCACCGGCAGGAGAGATCTTGGATATGATTACGGAAGGCAAGCCCGCCTTTCCAAGGGCCGCGATGCTACCGGCGCCGTGCTTCTCACGCGGAGGTCGCGCATGACGACGGGCGATGAAGCGCCCTGGAAGGGGCCCCTGTCCGGTGTGCGGGTCATCGACTTCACCCGCGTTCTTGCCGGTCCGGCGGCCAGTCTGGCGCTCGCCGATCTTGGCGCCGAGGTGTTCAAGATCGAGCCGCCCGGAACGGGCGATGAAACGCGCACCTTCCCGCCGATCCGGGACGGAGAAAGCCACTATTACCTGGCCGTGAATCGCGGCAAGAAGTCGATCGTCGTCGATCTGAAGAGCGAAGAAGGCCTGGGCCTCGTGCGCGACCTCGCCGCGCGCTGCGATGTGCTGGTGGAGAATTACAGGCCCGGCGTGATGGACCGGCTGGGGCTGGGCTGGGAGGAGATGCGCGCGATAAACCCGCGGCTGATCTACTGCTCGATCTCCGGCTACGGCCAGACCGGCCCGTTGCGGGATCGGCCGAGCTTCGACATCGTGCTCCAGGCGATGTCGGGGGCGCTGTCGATGAACGGGGAGCGCGACGGGCTGCCCACCAAGCTGGGTATACCGCTTGGCGATCTGGTGGGGGGGATCAATGGCCCGATCGGCATCCTCTCGGCGCTTTATGAGCGGGAGCGGACGGGGCGCGGTCGCCATATCGACATCAGCCTGCTTGACGGCCTTATGGGGATGCTCGGCTACATCGCGCAACTGGCCTTCTTCAACGGCACGGACCCGGAGCGGGTGGGCTCACAGCATCCCAACCTGGTGCCCTACGGCATCTTCCCGGCCCGCGACGGTTCCATCGTCGTCGCGTGCCTGACGCCGAGCTTCTGGGGCCGCGTCTGCCAGTCGATCGGCAGGGGCGAGTTGTGCGAGGACCCGCGGTACGACACGCTCGAGAAGCGGCGTGACGCGCGCGAAGAGGTCAACGCCCTCGTATCGGCGTTCACCTGCCGCCACGGCGTCGACGAGCTTGTCGCCATCTTCACCCGGCACGAAGTGCCGCATGCGCCGATCCTCGGCGTCACCGATGCGCTTTCGCACCCGCAGGCGAAGGCGCGCAACATGGTCGTCGAAGCCCAGCACGCGAGCCTTGGGACAATTCCCATCGTCAACCGGTCTATCCGCTTCACGGACACCGAGCAGCCCATTCCCGAAGCGCCGCCCGTGCTTGGCCAGCACACCGAAGCGATCCTTTCCGAGGTGCTCGATCTATCGCCCGAGCGGATCGCGTACCTGAAGGCTCAGGGGGTCGTTGCCTGAACAGGAGGGCGCGCTAACACGGGAACCCATGCCAGGCAGAGCTTGCTAGACGGGAAGAGAGAGCGCCATGAACGACCTGCGTTTCGACAACCGCGTTGCGGTGATCACCGGCGGCGGACGCGGGCTTGGACGGGCTCATGCCCTGCTGCTGGCGAGCCGCGGCTGCCGGATCGTCGTCAACGACCCCGGTCTGTCCATGGCGGGCGATGCGACCGGGGAAGGCCCGGCCGAGGTGCTGGCGGCCGAGATACGGGCCCTTGGCGGCGAAGCTGTCGCGAATGTCGACACGGTCGCAACGCAGGAGGGCGGCAAGGCCATCATCGATGCCGCGCTGGAGGCTTTCGGCCGCATCGACATCCTGATCCATTCGGCCGGGAACGTCCGGCGAGGCTCGCTTTCAAGCCTCCCCTACGACGACTTCACCGCCGTACTCGATGTCCACCTGAAAGGCGCTTACCACGTCGTGCGGGAGGCGTTCCCGCACATGATGGCGCAGCGCTATGGCCGCATCGTGCTGACCAGTTCGATCAACGGGCTCTACGGCAAGGCGGACAATGTCACGTATTCCATGTGCAAGGCGGGCTTCATGGGATTGTCGAACACAGCGGCCATCGAGGGGCAGCATGCCAACGTGCGCTCCAACCTCATCGTGCCGGCGGCGGTGACGCGAATGTCGGACGGCATCGACACCAGCAAGTTTCCCCCCATGGAGCCCGAGATGGTGGCCCCCATGGTGGGCTATCTGTGCCATGAGGATTGTGAAGTCACGGGCGAGATGTACATCGCCATGGGAGGGCGCCTCGCCCGCGCCTGGGTGGCCGAGAACAGCGGCGTCTGCAGGACAGACTGGAGCCTCGAAGGCGTTGCGGAGCAGATTGGCGCGATTCGCGAGGCTGGGAAGCCGCTTGCCTTCCCGCCGGTGCCGGACGGGCAACTGGACCATCTCTTGCATGGCTTCGCGATGATCCGCGAAAACGCCTGAAGACGGGAGCCGGTCCGCCCGGCCTCCTTGCAGATGCTGGGGGTGCCACGGGTTACAGGCAACGCCGGCGACCCGTGGCAGAGGATCAGGGCCTGCCGACCGAAACGTAGTGGAACCCCGCCTCGCGCATCTCCTGCGGCTTGTAGATGTTCCTGAGGTCGACGAGGACGGGCACCTTGGCCAGCGTCTTCACCCGGTCCATGTCGAGGGCGCGGAAGGCGTCCCATTCGGTCACGATGACGACTGCATCCGCACCGTTGATGGCGGCGTAGGGGTCGCCCGCCATTTCCACGTCCGGCATCAGCGGTCGGGCGCTCTCCATGCCCTCGGGATCGAAGGCGGCGACGCTGGCTCCAGCGTCGAGGAGGGTCTGCGCTATCGCGATCGCCGGCGAATCGCGCATGTCGTCGGTGTTCGGCTTGAAGGTCAGCCCGAGCATGGCCACCCGCTTGCCGCGTGCGGCTTCGGCCCCGCCCATGGCCTCCACCACCTTGCGGCCCATGGCGCGCTTGCGGCTTTCGTTGACCATCGACACAGCCTCCACGATGCGCAGGGGGCTCTCGTAGTCTTCGGCCGTCTTGAGGAGCGCGAGCGTGTCCTTGGGGAAGCAGGAGCCGCCGTAGCCGGGACCGGCGTGCAGGAACTTCTTGCCGATCCGCCCGTCCAGCCCGATGCCGCGCGCCACATCCTGCACGTCGCCCCCGACCTTCTCGCAAAGATCGGAAATCTCGTTGATGAAGGTGATCTTGGTCGCGAGGAAGGCGTTGGCGGCGTACTTGATGATCTCGGCCGAACGGCGCGCGGTGAACAGGATCGGGGACTCGTTGAGGAACAGCGGTCGGTACACCTGGCGCATCACGTCGCGCCCGAAATCGTCCTCCGCGCCGATCACGATGCGGTCGGGCCGCTTGAAATCGCCGATGGCGGCGCCTTCGCGCAGGAATTCCGGGTTCGACACGACCGACACGCGGTGCGGAGTGCCGCTTTCCGCGAGGATCAGTTCGACCTTGTCGCCGGTGCCCACCGGAACGGTCGATTTCGTGACGACGACGGCGTCGTTCGCCAGGTTCTCGCCGATTTCACGGGCAACGGCATGGACGAACGACAGATCCGCATGACCATCCCCGCGCCGCGAGGGAGTGCCGACGGCGATGAAGATGGCGCTCGCATCGCGGATGCCCTCGGCCAGGTGAGTGGTGAACGACAGGCGACCGGCCTTCACGTTGCGGTCGACAAGGGCGTCGAGCCCCGGCTCGTAGATTGGCATGATCCCGTCATGCAGGCGATCGATCTTGGACTGGTCCTTGTCGATGCAGACGACATCGTGGCCGAAATCGGCGAAGCAAGCCCCGGACACCAGACCGACGTAGCCGGAACCCACCATTGCAATCTTCATGTGAACCTCTTTGGAGGGAAATTAGGAGCGCCTTAGAGGCTGCGGGAAGGAAGGGAAAGGACGCCGCGAGGTTTCGTCAGGAGCATCTATGTTGGCGTGATGCGCGTCAGAGGCCCGTGTAACTGCGGAACCAGTCCACGAAACGCGGCACGCCTGTCTCGATTGGCGTGGAGGGAGCGTAGCCCGTATCTCGCGTCAGTGCCGCGATGTCCGCGTATGTGGCGTGCACGTCACCCGGCTGCATCGGCAGGAGATTGCGCTGGGCCTTGCGGCCGCAGGCGTCCTCCAGCACCTCGATCAGGCGCAGCAGGTGTTCGGAGCGGTGATTGCCGATGTTGTAGAGCGCGTGCGGCTTGACGCTGCCGCCTGCCTTTTCCTTGCCATCGTCAAGCGGCGGCCGGTCGAGGCAGGCGAGGACGCCGGCCACGATGTCGTCGATATAGGTGAAGTCGCGGCTCATCTCGCCGTGGTTGTACACGTCTATGGGGCGATCGGTCAGGATCCGCTCGGCGAACTTCCACATGGCCATGTCCGGCCGGCCCCAGGGGCCGTAGACGGTGAAGAAGCGCAGGCCCGTGAGCGGCAGGCGGAACAGGTGAGCGTAAGTCTCGCTCATAAGTTCGTCCGCCTTTTTGGTGGCGGCGTAAAGCGAGACAGGCGTGTCAGCGCGGTCTTCCACCGCGAAGGGCAGCTTCGCATTGCCGCCGTAGACCGAACTGGAACTTGCATAGACCATGTGCTCGACCCGGCGAGCGCGGGCCAGCTCGAGCATGTTGACGTGGCCCGCCAGGTTGGAGGCTACGTAGGCGTGTGGGTTCTCAAGCGAATAGCGCACGCCCGCCTGAGCGCCGAGATGGACGATCGTGGGGAAGGAGAAGGGCGCCATGGCCCGGGTAAGCGCAGCCATGTCGGAGAAATCGAGCGGAAGAAAGTGGAAGAGGTCGCCGTGCCGACGGGAGAGCTGGTCAAGCCGGGCCTGCTTCAGTGAAACGGGATAGTAATCGTTGAGATTGTCGATCCCGACCACGGGTTGACCGCGCGTCATCAGCGCCTCGGCGACGGCAGCTCCGATGAAGCCTGCCGCTCCCGTGACCAGAACGGTTGAACCCTCGCGCGTCATGCCTGCCTCCATCTGCTACCCCCGCCTCATGCCGGCTCGCAGGCAGGCGCTAGCCCAAAACGGTGGGGGAGGCGATAATCCTTCAGCGGTAAAGGGATGCGCATGCGAATGGGACGCGCAGGTGCGGGTTTCCTCCGGCGGCGGTTCTGCCAGGAACAGGCGGTCAGGCAGGGGCGTGACCGCGCACCTCGGCCAGCTTTCGCTCCCAGTTGAGAGCATGCTCCACAATAGTCGTCAGGTCATCGTACTTCGGCATCCAGGGCAGCGTATCCTTGATGCGGGCGTTATCGGAAATGAGCGAAGCGGGGTCGCCCGCGCGCCGTCCTTCAAGGCGGCGGTCGATCTTCCGGTTGGTCACGCGATCGACCGCATCGAGCACCTCCAGGACTGAGAAGCCACGCCCGTAGCCGCAGTTCATGGTCATGGACCGGCGGGGCTGTGCGATCAGGGCCTCCAGCGCAAGGACGTGTGCATCGGCCAGATCCGAGACGTGGATATAGTCGCGCACGCCCGTCCCGTCGGTGGTGTCGAAGTCGGTGCCAAAGACCTTGACGTGGCCGCGCTTGCCCAGTGCCGCTTCCACCGCAACCTTGATGAGGTGTGTGGCCCCCACGGTCGACTGCCCGGTCCGCCCGTGGGGATCTGCACCCGCCACGTTGAAATAGCGCAGCGCGCAGTAGCTGAGGGGATGGGCAGTCGCCACGTCTGCCAGCATGAACTCCGTCATCAGCTTGGACATCCCGTAGGGATTGATCGGCGCACGCGGCGTGTCCTCCGTCACGGGTGACACTTCGGGGACGCCATAGGTCGCCGCCGTCGAGCTGAAGATGAAGTGCGGTACGCCGGCGGTCACGGCAGCTTCGATGAGGGTGCGGCTCTTGGCGGTGTTGTTGTAGTAGTACTTCAGCGGGTTCTCGACGGATTCCGGGACGACCACCGAGCCCGCGAAATGCATAATCGCGCCCTTGCCGTTGCCCATTCCCTGTTCGGCGAAGATGCGCGCCAGCAGCGGCGCGTCCTCGATGTCTCCTTCGTAGAACGGCACCCCTTCGGGCACCGCGAAGCGAAAGCCGGTTACCAGACTGTCGATGACGGCAACCCGCCACCCGGCGTCCTGAAGGGCAAGAACGGCATGGCTGCCGATATAGCCGGCACCGCCGGTGACAAGAACGGTATGGTCGCGTGTCATCGCATTGCCCGATCCGCAAAGAGGCGCGGCCAAGATCGCGCCGAAAGACTTGGACGCGCTGGCGATATGCAAAATACCGGCGCCGGTCAAACCGCTGACGGCGCGCCGTCCTGCATGTAATCCCTTTGCGCAGGCCGCGGCGCGATCAGGGGCTTGTCTTCGTTCGACTGCCCCTGTCCTGGCTGGCGCGACCGGCAATTCGGTGCATGCGATCGCTTCATCGGAGAATCGCGCTCAGGACCCCGTGCCTGCCTCCGGCGTCTTGGCGTCATTAGCGGGTGCGACGTCATGTCCGCGCTCGTCGTTTGCCAGCGCTCCGACGAACTGGTGAAGCCAGTGGAAGACGTCTTCGTCCCGCACCGATGCCAGCAGGCGCTGGTGGCGCCGCTTGCGCTCGTCCAGCGGCATGTCGAGCGCGCGCTTGATGGTCTCGGCGACGTGTTCTACCGAATGCGGATTAACCAGGAGGGCCTCCTTGAGCTGGATTGCCGCCCCGGCGAACTGCGAGAGGATGAGGACGCCCGGGTTCTCCGGATCCTGCGCCGCGATGTATTCCTTCGCGACCAGGTTCATGCCGTCGCGCAGCGGTGTAACGAGTCCGACCTCCGCCGCCCGGTAGAAGCCGGCAAGCTGCGAACGTGGATAGCCCCGGTTGACGTAGCGGATGGGCACGAAGTCGAAGTCGGCGTGAGCACCGTTGATGTGCCCGGTCTTGCGCTCCAGATCCTCGCGGATCTGCTGGTAGCTGGCGACGTCCCCACGGCTGGGGGGCGCAATCTGGAGGAGCACGGCCCGACCGGCCATGTCCGGATGATCGGCCAGGAAGCGGCTGAAGCTTTCGAAGCGTTCGCCGAGCCCCTTCGAGTAGTCAAGGCGATCGACACCGATGAGGATCTTGCGGCCACGCACGCTGGCCTTGAGGCGCTGGCAGGCTTCCTGCGCTTCCTCACCGGCGGCGGCCTGCGTGAACTCGGCGAAATCGATGCCGATGGGAAAGGCGCGCGCGATGACCCGCCGGCCTTTGTAGTCGATCGAATTGTCGAGATTTACCGCGAGGCCCATCTCCTTCTGCACGTAATGCAGGAAGCTCTCCAGCCACTCCGTCGTCTGGAAGCCGATGACGTCGTATTCCAGCATGGAGGCGACCAGCCGCTCGTGGAACGGCAGGGACGCCAGCAGACGCGTGGGGGGCCAAGGCGTATGCAGGAACAGCCCGATGCGGTTTTTCACGCCTTTCCCGCGCAGGATCGATCCGAGCGGCAGCAGGTGATAGTCGTGGACCCATACAAGGTCGTCGGCTTCGATCAGCGGGAAGACGGAATGGGCGAAGCGCTCGTTGACCCGCTCGTAACCCTCGCTGAAGTTGCGGTCGTATTCGGTGAGATCGATGCGGTAGTGGAACAGCGGCCACAGCGTGCGGTTGGCGTAGCCGTTGTAGTATTCGTCGATGTCCTGAGGCTCGAGGTCGATCGTGGCGGTCGTTATGTCCTCGTTGCGCTGCATGTCGAGGTGGCCGGTAAATTCGGCCGTTTCCTGCCCCGACCAGCCGAACCAGATGCCGCCATGTTCGCGCAGCGCGGAATTGAGCGCTACGGCCAAACCGCCCTGTGCGCCCGCGGCGCCTGCGGCGCTGGGTACACTGACCCGGTTGGAAATGACGATCAGGCGGCCCATGGCGTGTATTCCCCTCGCTCCCGAGAACGTTTGATGTGCGCGGCGGGCCCGGCAGGGCGACGCGCAAAAGGCGGAACGACCGCCGCTTTTTCAGCGCCAGTCCCGCCAGGACCGGGACAGCTGCCCGGCGCAGTTGATGATACCCACTAGCGAATAGGTCTGGGGAAAGTTCCCCCACAGTTCCCCAGTTTCGAAATCCATGTCCTCGGAGAGCAGGCCGGAGCGGGTGCGGTGGCCGAGCATGGCCTCGAAGATGCGACGCGCTTCCTCATCCTCCCCGCTGCGATGCAGGGCTTCGATCAGCCAGAAGGTGCAGATGTTGAAGGCGGTCTCGGGAAGCCCGAAATCATCCTCGCTGTCGTAGCGCAGCATGTGTTCGCCCCGGCGAAGAGCCTTCTGAACTGCCTTCAGGGTGGCCTTGAACTTCGGGTCCTCGGGCGCAAGGTAGCGCAGTTCGACCATCTGCAGGAGGCTTGCGTCGAGCTGGGAGCCGCCAAAGCTCGCAGCGTAATGACCGCCGGCCTCGTGCCCCTCGATCTCGTGCCAGGCACCCGCATCGATGTTGCGGCGCACCGCATCGGCCCGCTGGCGCCAGAACGTCGCGCGGTCGTCAAGGCCGAGGTAGTGGGCAGCGTTGGCCAGCCGGTCGCAGGCAGCCCAGCTCATGACGCTCGAATACGTGTGGACGGCCGTGCGCGTGCGCAGTTCCCACAGGCCGGCGTCGGGCATGTCGTGAGTCTTCCACGCCATCTCGCCGACCTGCTCGAGGCTGCGGAAATCGTCCTCGTTGGCGATGCGCAGCAGCCGCTGATCCACGAAGCCCTGAATGGAGGGCAGGACGATCTGGCCGTAGCAGTCGTTCTGTACCTGATAGTAGGCGGCGTTGCCGATGCGCACCGGACCGGTGTTGCGGTATCCCGGGAGGTCCGCAGCCTCCCACTCGATGATTTCCTTCGCCCCGCTGACGGCGTAGAGCGGCTGGATGACCCCGTCGGGCGCATCGGCGACGATGTTGCGCAGGTACCGGAGGTACTTCTCCAAAACGTCGAGAGCGCCGAGATGGTTCAGGGCCTGGACCGTGTAGTAGGCGTCCCGAATCCAGCAGTAGCGGTAGTCCCAGTTCCGCTGGCTTCCGGGCGCTTCGGGGATGGAGGTGGTGAGTGCCGCGACGATGGCGCCCGTTTCTTCGTGCTGGCACAGCTTGAGGGTGATGGCGGCGCGGATGACCGCATCCTGCCAATCGAGCGGCGTGGCAAGCCCGCGGACCCACAGCCGCCAGTAGTTCGCTGTGCGCTGGAGCATCGTCTCCAGATCGTGCTCCACGTTGCCGGCGAACGGCTCGTCCGGGCCGAGGAAGAAGTGCAGGGCCTTCTCCAGTCGGAACCAGCGTTCGTCCAGGACGTACCCGACGGGGGCGTCGGTAGTCAGGCGCATGGCGTTGCGTTCGACCAGGTAGCGGATGTGGTTCGACCCCTGCGTCATCGGCGCGAGGCGGGCGCCGTAGCCGCTCATCGGGGTAAGGATCGTGCGGATGCGCGGAGAGCCGGATACGGGGCGGACGATGCGGGCGAAGGCGACCGGGCGATACATGCGGCCCGAACGTTCGAACCGCGGCGCGAAGTCGAGGATCTCGACAGCCCCGCCGGTCGCATCTTCCAGGCGCGTCACGAGAATCGGCGTGTTGCGCAGGTAGTGCTGGTGCACCGACACCTGGTTTTCCAGCTCGAACCGCCAGGTGCCGGCATCCTTCCCATCATCCCCGCGCAAAAGCGCGCAGAAGGTGGGGTCGCCATCCACCCGGGGCACGCAGCCCCACACGAACGCTCCGGCCTCATCGATGAGGGCGCTGACCTGACAGTTGCCGATCGGCCAGAGTTCGAGGGATGTCGGTGAGAGCGGTGTCATCTGGGCGGTTCTCCCTTGAAAGCAGCAGCGTGAAGCCCCGTTTCGAGCCAGGCGTGAACGGCAGTCACGCTATCGAGACGGAAGCTGGCGGCGGTGGGGCGCGGCGCGCCCACGAGAATGCCGCGCCCCCCCAGATCGCGGGCGACGTGGAAAGCGTCCTCGTCTGTCACGTCGTCGCCGAGGAAGGTGGGACGCGCCTCGCGAAAATGGGGAAGCTGCATGAACCGGGCGACGGCACTGCCCTTGTCGGAGCCTGGCATCGTCACTTCCACCACCTGCTTGCCGTGCTTGACCTCGAGGTCGAACGTGGCGGCAAGCTCCTGTGCCTGCAGCAGCAGCGCGTCCCTTGCCTCTGGATGGTGCCGATAATGCACGGCTGCGCTGAACGGCTTGGGCTCGACCAGCAAGCCGCCGTGCCTTTCGCTAAAAGCCTGAAGCGCCCCCACGACCGCGCCGGGCAGCGGTGAGGCAAGCGGCTCCGTCGGCTGTCCGCCACCGGGCCGGAATTCACCGCCGTGCGATCCTGCAAGGGCCACCTCCACCGGGCCAAGGAGGCTCTCCAGCGCGGCTATGGAGCGACCCGTCACGATCGCGAGCCGATCGTCGAGCGCCCGTGAAAGCTCTTCCACCAGCCCACGCAGGCGCGGGGAGACCCGCACATCGTCCGGGTGCTCGGCAATTTCCACGAGGGTGCCGTCGAAATCCAGGAAGAGCGCGGTCCCGGCAAGCGAAAGCGGCGAAGGCATCTCAAGTGCACGGCCTGCACTGTCACCGGACACTCGATGCGCCGCCGGTGACGGGCCGTCGCTCGAAGAGGTCATCTATATTCCGCCTTGCACCAGGTTTATGCCTCGGGAAAAGAGGCAGCCAAAAGGTCCGGACGCATGCTGCGCCGCGATTGCACCCTCGTCAACCGATAGGGCGGCGGAGTGTTCCACTATGGATTTCGCCTGTTTGAACCGCGGCTTTTCCTGCTGCATTGCAGCGGCTGACGCGAAAGGCCATTTTCCACCTTGCGACGTTCTGAGGCGTTGGTGCATCCGTTTCCCGCTCTCGAAGACGGTGACAATTTGGCGTTTTCGGATATCAGACCGGCAAGAACGCTGTTGAAGGATCTGGAATGAAGAAGATTGTAGCATTCGACCTTGATGGCACCCTGGCACTGAGCAAGCAGCCGCTGACCGACGAGATGGCGGAACTGCTGGCGCAACTTCTCACCGTCGCGCAGGTGGCCGTCATTTCCGGCGGCGACTGGCCGCAGTTCGACAAGCAGGTGGCGAGCCGTCTCCCCGCCCATGCCGACCTCTCCCGACTTTGGATGCTGCCCACCAGCGGCGCGAAGCTCTACCGCCATCAGGATGGCACGTGGAACGCCATCTACGCCGAGCTTTTCACTGACGAACAGAAGAAGGAGATCTTCGATGCGTTCGACGCCTCGCTGACGGCAACCGGCTTCACGCCGGAGGAAACCTGGGGAGAGCGGATCGAGGATCGCGGCAGCCAGATCACCTTCTCCGCTCTGGGGCAGCAGGCGCCGCTGCACGCCAAGGAAGCCTGGGACCCGGATTTCGCGAAGCGCAAGGTGATACAGGCCGATCTGGTGAAGCGCCTGCCGGGCGTCTCCATCAATCTGGGTGGAGCCACATCGGTGGACGTGACCCAGCCGGGCGTCGACAAGGCCTGGGGGCTCAAACGTCTCGCCGAGCACAGCGGTGTAGCCGAAGCCGACATGCTCTTCATCGGCGACGCCATCTTCCCGGGCGGCAACGACTATCCGGCCAAGGCGATGGGGCTCGACACCGTCTGTGTCCGCGATCCCGAGGATACGACTAACGTCATCACGGCGATCATCGCCTGCCAGAAGGGCGGCTGAGGGTCCGGCGGTCCTTTGTGAGGCGGGCATGACGGAGATCTGATGTCCGCTTTCTACCTGACCTTCGTGGCGACCCTGCTTGCGGGCTTCGGTGCACGGGACCAGCTCACGGTCGCCGGGCTATCTCTGCGGCAGGGCCGCAGGCCCGCCGTGCTGGTTGTGGCGATGGTCATCACCGTCGCCACTGCCGCCGCCGCCGCCTACCTTGCCACGATCATGCTGGCGCAGCTTCCGCCGCCCGCGCGGACTCTCTTCGCCGCGCTGGCGTTGGGGATAGCGGGCTTGGAATCGCTGGTGCTCGTGCCGCGGAACAGTCCGCGCGAACCCACCAATTCGCTCGGCGCGCTGATGCTGGTGCTGCTTGCCCGGCAGGCAATGGACGCAGCGCGCTTCCTCGTCTTCGGCATGGGCGTGGGAATGGCCGGACCCTGGGCGGCTGGGGCGGCCGGTGCTCTCGCGGGCTTTGTCCTGATGCTCTTCGCGTGGCGCCGCCCGGAATTGTTGAGTTCGCCCGTCGTGCCGCAGGTCCGGCGATTGGCCGGTGCCCTGCTGCTTGTTGCGACGGTGGCCATGTTCCTGCAGGAATTTGCGCTCGTCTGATCGCTTTTTGCAATCAAACTCAGCCTTTCCATGTGCGTTGTCAGCGCATACTTCTGTCCACAACGCATCAAATCGCCGTAGCGAGAGGAGCAAACATGACTTCCAAGGACAACTCGAAGGCCGCCCTGATCGACAGCCTGAACGGGCTGCTGGCGGATACCTTTGCGCTCTACGTGAAGACCAAGAACTACCACTGGCACGTTAAGGGGCCGCAGTTCCATGACCTGCATCTCCTGTTCGACGCGCAGGCGACTGAAATCTTTGGCCTCACTGACCTTATCGCGGAACGCGTGCGAAAGCTTGGCGGAAGGACGCTGACATCGATCGGTTCGATCGCGGCGAAGACCTCCATCGACGATAGCGACGACACCAACCTCGACGCGAAGGGCATGGTGAAGCAGCTGTTCGATGACAACACCGCCTACGTCGCAACGCTCAAGGCGACGAAGGAACTGGCGGGCGAAGCCGGCGATAACGCCACGGACGGCATCATCGACGACTGGACCGACCAGGCTGAGCAGCGCGCGTGGTTCCTGCGCGAGATCATCGCCTGACAACTTCCGATGGAAGATGGGGGATGCTAGATGTCCCCCATGTCCACCATCAAGATCATCGAAGGCGCTGACGACAGCGCCATTGCCGCATGGCTGACGGAACGCCTTGAACGGGCGCTGTCGCATGCGTCGACCATTGCCGTGACGGTCCCGGGCGGCAGTACGCCTTTTCCCATCTTCGACATCCTGGCTGGCGGCGCTCTTCCCTGGGGGCGCATCGCGGTCTGGCCCGGCGACGACCGCATCGTCGCGGAAGACCATCCCGCCAGCAACGTCGGCAAGATCCGGGCGCGGTTGGAACCCGCGGGGGCGACGGTGGTGCCGCTGGAAGAGGGGGCCCGGCCTCCGCATTTCGCGCTGGCCTGGCTCGGCATGGGTGCCGACGGGCACATTGCATCGCTCTTCCCGAATACGGATCCGCAGCCCGATGATGCCCAGCCCGTTCGCCGGTTGAGGCCCGATCCGCTGCCGCCGGAAGCGCCTTTCGACCGTCTGAGCCTGACGATGCCGGCGCTTCTCGACAGCGACGAAATTGTCTTTGTCATCCGCGGGGCCGACAAGCGGGCCGTGTTGGACGGCGCCATCGCCGGCGCGCATGACCTGCCGATCGCCCGGTTCCTTGCCGCATCGCGCGCGCCCGTGACCTGCTTTTGCTGACATTCCTGCCGGCGCCACTGCACCGGGCGCTCTATCGCATAGCGCACCGGGTGCGCGTCCCGATCTGGCGCCTGTTCAGGATTCAGGTCCACGGGGTGCGAGTGATCGCCCTGGACGAAAAGGACCGGCTGCTGCTGGTTCGCCATTCCTACGGAGCTTCCGGATGGATGCCTCCGGGTGGCGGGATCGAACCGGACGAGGATCCGGTTGAAGCCGCAGCGCGCGAACTGCGTGAGGAAACCGGCTGCCTCCTTTCGCAGGCCCGGCTCCTTGCGGTGCGGGCAGAGGACTTCCACGGAAGCCGAAACATGGTCCGGGTCGTCCTGGGTCGTGCCGCCGGAGCGCCGCAGGCAGACGGGCGGGAGATCGTTCAGGCCCGGTTCTTCGCGCTGGAGGATCTACCAGAAGCGATGCCGGTCGGTTTGAAGGAGCGCCTGCGCGCCTGGGTCTTGACCGAGGAGCGGACGCAGGACGGCACCGTGTGAAGCACAGCGGCGACTAACGAAAAACCCCGCCCGGTTCGTACCGGACGGGGTTTTTTCTGCTTTTCGGCCAGATGGACCTATCAGGCCGCCAGCTTGCGCAGCACGTATTGCAGGATGCCGCCGTTGTTGAAGTATTCCACTTCGTTGGCGGTATCGATGCGGCACAGTGCGGTGAAGGTGAACGACGTGCCATCCGGACGGGTCACTTCCACCTCTACGTCCTGACGCGGCTTGAGATCGGCTACACCCTTGATCGTGAAGCTGCAGTCGCCGTTCAGGGCCAGGGTGTGGCGGGTCTCGCCGTCCTTGAACTGAAGCGGCAGCACGCCCATGCCGACCAGGTTCGAGCGGTGAATACGCTCGAAGCTCTCGACGATCACGGCGCGCACGCCGAGCAGGTTGGTGCCCTTGGCAGCCCAGTCACGCGAAGAGCCGGTGCCGTATTCCTTGCCCGCCACGACGACCATCGGCGTGCCGTCGGCCTTGTGCTTCTGGGCAACGTCGTAGACCGCGCCGACTTCCTCACCATAGCGGCTCATGCCGCCCTCGATGCCCGGAACCATCTCGTTGCGGATGCGGATGTTGGCGAAGGTGCCGCGCATCATGACTTCGTGGTGACCACGGCGCGAACCGTAGGAGTTGAAGTCCTGCTTGGCGACCTGATGTTCCATCAGCCACTGGCCTGCCGGGCTGTCCGCCTTGATCGAGCCAGCCGGCGAGATGTGGTCGGTGGTGATCGAGTCGCCCAGGATCAGGAGCGGCTTGGCTTCGATGATGTCGGTCACCGGAGCCGGGGTCATCTCCATGCCTTCGAAGTAGGGCGGGTTTGCAACGTAGGTCGAACCGGCGCGCCACGAGTAGGTTTCCGAACCCACGACGTTGATCGCCTGCCAGTGCTTGTCGCCCTTGTAGACGTCGGCATAGCGGGCCTGGAACATCTGGCGGTCGACCGCGGCGGTCATGGTGTCGGCGACTTCGAGGTTGGTGGGCCAGATGTCCTTCAGGAACACCGGCTGTCCTTCCTTGTCACCCTTGGTGGCGGTGCCGATCGGGGTGTTGATGAAGTCTTCCACCACGGTGCCCTTGAGGGCGTAGGCAACGACCAGCGGCGGCGAGGCCAGGAAGTTCGCGCGCACGTCCGGGGACACGCGGCCTTCGAAGTTGCGGTTGCCCGAGATCACCGCACTGGCGACAATGCCGTTCTCGTTGATCGCCTTGCTGATCGGCTCGGCCAGCGGGCCGGAGTTGCCGATGCAGGTGGTGCAGCCATAGCCGACCAGGTTGAAGCCGATGTTGTCGAGGTGCGACTGGAGGCCAGCCTTCTCGAGGTAATCGGTGACGACCTGCGAACCGGGGGCGAGCGAGGTCTTGACCCAGGGCTTGGGCTTGAGGCCGAGTTCGTCGGCCTTCTTGGCGACGAGGCCGGCGGCGACCAGCACGCTCGGGTTGGAGGTGTTGGTGCAGCTGGTGATGGCCGCGATCATGACGTCGCCGTCACCGATGTCGAAGTCCTTGCCTTCGACCGGCACGCGGGCCGGGGTCTTCTTGTAGGTCGCGGCCATGTCGGCGTTGAACACATCATCGACTTCCGGCAGCGAAACCCAGTCCTGCGGGCGCTTCGGACCTGCAAGCGAGGGCACCACGGTCGATAGGTCGAGTTCGAGGGTCGAGGAGAAGATCGGGTCGGCAGCGCCCGGCTCCATCCAGAAGCCCTGCTCCTTGGCATAGGCTTCGACGAGGGCGATCTGCTCTTCCTCGCGGCCGGTCAGGCGCAGGTAGTCGATGGTCTTGTCGTCGATGCCGAAGAAGCCGCAGGTCGCGCCATATTCGGGCGCCATATTGGCCAGCGTCGCGCGGTCCGCCAGCGAGAGGGAGGCGAGGCCGGGGCCGAAGTATTCGACGAAACGGCCGACAACGCCATGCTTGCGCAGCATCGCGGTGCAGGTGAGCACGAGGTCGGTGGCGGTGACGCCTTCCTTCAGCTCGCCGGTGAACTTGAAACCGACGACTTCGGGGATGAGCATGGAGACCGGCTGACCGAGCATCGCGGCTTCAGCCTCGATGCCGCCCACGCCCCAGCCCAGTACGCCCAGACCGTTGACCATGGTGGTGTGGCTGTCGGTGCCGACGCAGGTATCGGGGTAGGCAACGAGCTGGCCGTTCTGGTCCTCGCTCGACCACACGGCCTTGGCGATGTTCTCGAGGTTGACCTGGTGACAGATGCCGGTGCCCGGGGGAACGGCGTAGAAGTTGTCGAGCGACTTGGAACCCCACTTGAGGAAGTCGTAGCGCTCCATGTTGCGCTGGTACTCGATCTCGACGTTCTCTTCGAAAGCCTTGGGGTGGCCGAACTCGTCAACCATGACCGAGTGGTCGATGACGAGGTTCACGGGAACCAGCGGATTGATCTTGCTGGTATCGCCACCCAGCTTTGCGATCGCGTCGCGCATCGCGGCAAGATCGACCACGCAGGGCACGCCCGTGAAGTCCTGCAGGAGAACGCGCGCCGGGCGGTACTGGATTTCAGCGCCGGTAGCGGGGTTCTTCTGCCAGTCGACGATCGCGCGGATGTGATCGGTCGATACCGTGAAGCCGCCGTCCTCGAAGCGCAGCAGGTTCTCCAGCAGGACCTTCATCGAGAACGGCAGGCGGGAAATGTCGCCCAGCTTCTCGGAAGCCTTCTTGAGGGAGTAGTAGGCGACGTCCTTGCCGCCGACGGTCATGGTGCTGCGGGTGCCGAGCGAGTCCTGTCCGACCTGAGTCATAGTGGGCTTTATCCCCTTGTGTGATGCCTCTCGCGGGCTGCCTCGCGGCGCTCCTTTACCGTGTTGCAGTGCGACAGGCGGATTCGTCGCGCCGCCGATGCGCGCTTGGGGGACCAACGTCAAGGGGTAGAGCGGTTACCCCAAGGTGTCCTTTTGTGTCCCGCGCGTGCCGATCAGGCAACCGAGGACGATAAGGCCCGCTCCGGCCAGCACGCCCATCCCGAGCTGTTCGCCGAAGATAAGCCAGCCCATCAGCGCAGCCCACAGAAAGCCTGTATATTCCAGAGGGACCAGAACCTGCGCTTCGGCCCGAGCATAGCCCCATGAAAGGAAAAGAAGAGCCGCCGTCGCGAGCACCGCGCCCAGCCCCGCCCAGGCAAGGCTCGTGGCATCGGGCATGGTCCAGTAGAAGGGGGAGAAGGCCAGCAGCAGCAGCGCCACGTTCATGTTCTGGAACAGGGCAATCTCCACCGGCCCCGCCAGCATGGCCTGCTTGCGCTGCATGACAAGGTTGAGCGCGTAGAGCACGGCCGACAGCAGGATGGCGATCGTGCCCTCCACCGCATCGGGGCCATATTCGCCTGCTCCGAGTCGATCCGCAGCGATGACGATCATTCCGGCAAGTCCCAGCAGGGCGGCAAGGACGGCGTTGGGCCGGATGGTCTCGCCAAGCAGAAGCGCGGCGAACCAGAGCGCGATGATCGGGGCGAAGAAGGAAATAGCCATGCCTTCCGCCATCGGAATGCGAACGAGGCCGTGGAAGAAGAGAGCCGCCATCGCAGCGGTCACGCAGGAGCGCTGGACGTGCAGCAGCGCGACCTTGCGGGTGGGCACCGGACGCCCCTTCGCCAGCCAGAGCGGCAGGGTCAGCAAGGTGGCCATGAGGTTGCGCACGAGCAGTGCCGTTCCCACGCCGGCCATCAGGGACGCGGCCTTCATCGCCGCGTCCATGACGCTGAAGGCGGCAATCCCCGCCACGACGGCCAGCACGGGCGCAAGCGGCGCAGCGGGGCGGGGCTGGAAAGCGACCATGCCTCGCCTGTCGCCCGACGCAAGGTTGTGCGCAAGCAATTCATCGCAGCGACAGGTCGCATGGTTGAAGAAAGAGGCGTATAGGGGCACATCGGGAACGGCCCGCATGGCAACTTTCGTTGCAGGCGCGCTTTCTTCTTCCATCAGGCTCCCAGGGTCTCCAGTCGGGCAGGTTTCAAGGCAATATGGTGAGTTTCAAGCGGTTTGGTTCCGGCGTCGCATCGACGTTGGCGTTGCTCGCATTGAGTGCGCAGGCCGCACAGGCGCAGAAGGGCAGGAACCAGTTGCCCGAGGATCTGCTTCCGGCCGCCGCCGCGACCCCGCAGCCTGCCGCGACAGCAGCGCCCAAGTCCGTGCCGACGGCTCCGGCGACCGCTCCGGCGCAGGGCACCGGGCGTACCGGAACGGGCGGTACCGTCAACGCGCCCGCTCCCGGCCTGCCGGCCCCAGCCGGCTCTGGACCTGTCGTCCAGGAGGTCACGCTGGCAGAGCCGGTGATGCCCTGGACCCTTTCGGATGCGCAGGCCCTGCTCAAGACGATCGAGTACATCGGCAAGGAAGGCCTTGTTCCGGCGGACTACCAGCCCGCCGCTCTCAAGGCCGCGATCGCACGCGGTGAAAGCGATGAACTGGACGCCCTGGCGAGCCGCGTCTTCGGTTGGCTGATCGAGGATCTGCGCGACGGGCGCACCCCCATGACCGCGCGCGTCCAGTGGTTTGCCGTCGATCCGGACCAGGACACCATGCCTACCCAGCAGGTGATGGCACAGGCCCTGTCGGAGCATGACGTCTCCGGTGTCGTCGCCCGGCTCGCGCCGACAAACCCGGACTACGCCGCTCTCAAGGACGCGCTGAACGCGACACCCGCCGCTCAGAAGGAGCGCCGTGCGCTGATCCAGGCGAACATGGATCGCTGGCGGTGGCTCGCTCGTGACCTGGGTACCGTCTACCTCATGACCAACGTGCCGGAATTCCAGCTGCGTCTGGTGGTGAAGGACAAGATCCTGCGCACCTACAAGACGGTGGTGGGCAAGCCTGGCCGCACCGCAACGCCCCAGCTGGCGGAAACCGTCAGCGCAGTGGTCTTCAATCCCACCTGGACGGTCCCGCAGTCCATCGTGAAGGGCGAAGGGCTGGGGGCCAAGGTTCTCAACAATCCCCGCTGGGCCGCGAACAACGGCTACAAGGGCTACAAGAACGCCGACGGCGTGATTACGGTGGTGCAACAGCCGGGGCCGAACAACGCGCTGGGGCTGATGAAGATCGACATGCCCAATCCGCATGCGATCTACCTGCATGACACGCCAGCCAAGTCGTACTTCGACGCAGAAGTTCGTGCGTTCAGTCACGGCTGCATTCGCACCGAGCGTGCGGTGGAGCTGGGCATGACCATGGCGATTCTCGGCGCCCAGATGCCGGCCGCCGAAGCGGCGGAGCTTTCGCGCGCCGGCAAGTACAAGAAGGTTGAGATGACGCGGACGTTCCCGGTCTATCTCACGTACTTCACCTTCGCCCGTTCGATCGACGGCACGCTCAAGGCCTTCAACGACATCTACGAGCGCGATGCCCCGGTGCTCGCCAGCTTCAAGGCCGCCCGCCAGCTGAAGACGACGCAACGCACCAGCGACGAGGCGATTATCGAGCTGGACAACCCACTCTGATCCGGCTGACGGCCTCGATGTAACCGCGCGGGCGATCTAGGCGGGATCGCTCTTGCGGGGCAGGCTCCGGGTCTCCAAGTCGCCCAAAGGCAAGGAGACCCGCGATGACCGAAAAGAGCGCTGACCGCATTGACGAAGCGACGACGCGCATCCTCGACCTTGAGGCCGAACTGGAAGCCTCAGGCACGATGACGCGGGAAGCTGCTGCGTTGGCCCGGGCACGGACGCTTCTGCATGAATGGGTCGATAGCGTCACCGCCGTGGTGGCGACACCCGGCGTGGGGCGCGTCGTGCTGATCCATGAGAACGGAGCGGAATCGCGCATCGCTTCGCCCGAACTGCCATTCCGGTCACGTTCGGCGGCGGAAACGAAACGGCGGACTGACCCTGCCGGTCAGTGCCGGCGGATGACCTCGAGAAAGGCGTCGCCATAAGCCTCGAGCTTGCGGGCGCCGATCCCGCCGATGCTGCCCAGTTCGGCCAGCGAGCCGGGGCGTGCGGCGGCCATTTCGCGGAGGGTGGAATCGTGGAACACCACGTAAGGCGGGACACCCGCTTCCTGCGCCAGTTCACGGCGCAGATCGCGTAGAGCCTCGAACAGCGGATCGCCGACTGGATTGGCCGTATCCCCGCGTGAACGCCGTTTGCGCTCGGGCTTGGGCGGAACGACGATCGCCACGGCCGCATCGCCCTTGAGGATCGCCCGCGCATCGCCGCCGAGAGCCAGCCCGCCGTGTTCCGTAGCAGTCAGGCTGCCCCGCGCCTGGAGCGCCCGGGCGAGCGGCTTGAGCAGCGGCTTCTCGTCGTCCGTGAGTATGCCGAACACGGACAGCTGATCATGCCCGCGCTGCAGCACACGGTCGTCCGCCACGCCGGCCAGAACCTTCTCCAGATGCCCAAGGCCGTAGGACTGTCCGGTCCGGTAGACGGCGGACAGCAGCTTGCGCGCCAGATCCGTGACATCGACGACGCCCACGGGTTCAAGGCAGTTGTCGCAGTTGCCGCAATTGTGCGGCGGGTCCTCTCCGAAATGGCGGAGCAGGACGGCGCGGCGGCAATCTGCCGTTTCGACAAGCCCCGCAAGGGCATCCAGCCGCTGTCGCTCGCTCTGCTGCCGGTGAGGCTCGATCTCCGAAAGGCGCTGGCGGGCGCGGGCAAAGTCCTCTGCGCCCCAGAGCATGACGGCGACCGACGGATCGCCATCGCGACCCGCACGTCCGGTTTCCTGGTAATAGGCCTCGATGGACTTGGGGATGCCGGCATGAGCCACGAAGCGGACGTCGGGCTTGTCGATGCCCATGCCGAACGCGACGGTCGCCACCATCACCATGTCCTCGCTGGCCACGAATGCGGCCTGGTTGCGGGCACGGACATCGGGATCCAGCCCGGCGTGATAAGGCAGCACCCGGCGACCGGTGGCCGAGGCGAGGCTTTCCGCCAGCTGCTCCACGCGTGCGCGCGTCGGCGCGTAGACAATGCCGGGACCGGGGTTCTCCTCGACGATGGCTTTCAGCTGCCGCATCGCGTTTTCACGCGGGCGAATGGCGTAGCGGATGTTCGGCCGGTCGAAGCCGGCGACGATCAGGCCTTCTTCCGGTATGCCGAGCTGGGCAAGGATGTCGCTGCGGGTATGATGGTCCGCCGTCGCCGTCAGCGCCAGGCGCGGGACGTTGGGGAAGGCGTCCAGCAGGGGGCGAAGCAGCCGGTAATCGGGGCGGAAGTCGTGGCCCCATTCCGAAACGCAGTGCGCCTCATCAATGGCGAAAAGGCCGACCCGGGCGGACGACAGCAGCTCGCGGAAGTGCGGCTGGCTGGCCCGTTCCGGCGCGATGTACAGCAGGTCCAGCTCCCCCGCGCGGAAGGCGTCCATCGTCTGCCCGCGATCGGTGTCGGCGCTGGTGAGGGTGGCGGCGCGGATGCCGTTCGCCCGGGCCGAGCGCAACTGGTCGTGCATCAGTGCGATGAGGGGCGAGACGACCACGCATGTGCCCTGAAGAAGCACCGCCGGGAGCTGGTACGTCAACGATTTGCCCGCGCCCGTAGGCATGATCGCCAGGGTGGAACGCCCGTGGAGGACGCGGTCCACCACCTGCTGCTGCACCCCCCGGAAGCCTGAGAAGCCGAAGACGTCGTGGAGGGCTTTGGCTACCGCATCCGGCGCAGGCGGGGGCGATGGGCTCCAGTCGACATCAGGACCGTGGATGTCCAGCATGTCGGCATCGGGTTCACCGTAGAAGGTCGTCTCGAAAGGCCAGTCGTCTTCGTTCACGGCTGCGTTATGGCAGACCTGCGCCCGAGGTGGAAACCGTGGAAGCGGGACTTTCCGCCATTTTGATGCCGTCGCGGGCTGCGCTTTCGATCAAAAACGGCCACGCGCCGCCTTTCGGCGGCAGGTGGCCGGGGCTCAGTCGAGGTTGGGGCGCAGCCAGCGTTCGGCGGTCTGCAGGTCCACGTCCCGGCGGGCTGCGTAGTCCTCCAGCTGATCACGGCCGATGCGGGCCACACCGAAGTACTGGCTTTCGGGGTGCGCGAAGTAGAAGCCCGAAACGGCCGCCGTGGGCAGCATGGCCTGGCTTTCGGTCAGAACGATGCCCGCATTGTCCTGGGCCTTGAGCAGATCGAACAGGATCGGCTTCAGCGAGTGGTCCGGGCAGGCCGGGTAGCCGGGCGCCGGACGAATGCCCCTGTACTCCTCGCGGATGAGCGCCTCGTTGGTGAACTGTTCGTCCGGTGCGTAGCCCCACAGGGTCGTGCGAACATGGCTGTGCAGGCGCTCGGCGAAGGCTTCGGCGAAGCGGTCCGCGAGGGCCTTGAGGAGGATGTCCGAATAATCGTCATGCGCGGCCTTGAAACGCTCCAGATGCGGCTCGATGCCGTGAATGGCGACGGCGAAGCCGCCCAGCCAGTCGCCCCTGGCGTCAATGAAGTCCGACAGGCAGAAGTTTGCCCGTCCGCGCGACTTCTTGAACTGCTGGCGAAGGAACGGAAGGCGGATGAAGTCCGGCCCTTCGGCAATCCCGAGCTCGACCGCGTCGTAGATCACCTGCGGATCAAGCGAGCCGGTGCTGACCACGACGTCGTCGCCGTCGCGTGCCGCCGGCCAGAAGGCGCAGACGCCCCTCGCGGTCAGCCACTTCTCGTCGATGATGCAGGCAAGCATGGCCTGCGCATCGGCGAAGAGACTGCTGGCGCTTTCGCCGACCACGTCGTCTGTCAGGATCGCCGGGTAGTTGCCCGCCAGTTCCCACGCGCGGAAGAACGGCGTCCAGTCGAACGTTTCCACCAGCTCGCGCAGGTCCCAATCGTCGAAGACGTGCAGCCCCGGTGCGACCGGTGCGGGCGGCTTCTGCGAGAAGTCCGTCGGGAACGCGTTGGCGCGCGCTTCCGCCAGCGGCAGCAGGTCGCTCTGGCCCTTGCCTTCGCGCGCTTCACGGACCTTGGCGTACTCCAGCGCGACCGAGGACTTGAAGCCTTCCGCCTGCGTATCCGACAGAAGCTGTGAGGCGACGCCGACCGCGCGGCTGGCGTCGAGCACGTGGATCACAGGGCCTTCGTAAGCGGGATCGATGCGCAGCGCGGTGTGTACCTTCGACGTGGTCGCGCCGCCAATCATCAGCGGGATGGTCATCCCGGCGCGCTGCATCTCCTCGGCCACGGTCACCATCTCGTCGAGTGAGGGCGTGATCAGACCGGAAAGCCCGATGATATCCGCCTCATGCTCCTGCGCGGCTTCGAGGATCTTGGTCCAGGGGACCATGACGCCCAGATCGATCACTTCGTAGCCGTTGCACTGCAGCACCACGCCGACGATGTTCTTGCCGATATCGTGGACGTCGCCCTTCACGGTGGCCATGATGATCCGGCCCTTGGCTTTGGTGCCGGCGTCCTTCTCCGCCTCGATAAAGGGGATCAGGTGCGCGACCGCCTTCTTCATGACGCGAGCCGACTTCACGACCTGCGGCAGGAACATCTTGCCGCTGCCGAAGAGATCGCCGACGACATTCATGCCGCCCATCAACGGCCCTTCGATCACTTCAATCGGGCGCCCGCCACGCGCCGCGACCGCAGCACGCGCTTCTTCCGTGTCCTCGACGACGTAGGCGTCGATGCCTTTGACGAGGGCGTGCTCCAGCCGTTTGGTGACATCCCAGCCGCGCCATTCCTCGGCGGCCTTTTCTTCCGCCTTGTCCTTCCCCTTATAGCTTTCCGCCAGTTCGATGAGGCGCTCTGTCGAGGTCTTGCCGTCTTCACCGACGCCCGGGCGCCGCATCATGATGACGTCTTCGCAGGCCTCGCGCAGGGCCGGGTCGATCTGGTCGTAGACATCGAGCTGGCCCGCGTTCACGATGGCCATATCGAGGCCGGCCGGGATCGCGTGGTAGAGGAAGACGGAGTGCATCGCGCGGCGCACCGTCTCGTTGCCGCGGAAACTGAACGAGAGATTGGACAGGCCGCCCGAGAAATGGACGTGCGGGCACGCCTTGCGGATTTCCACTACGGCCTCGATGAAGTCGAGGCCATAGCGGTCGTGCTCCTCGATGCCGGTGGCGACCGCGAAGACGTTGGGGTCGAAGATGATGTCCTCGGGCGGGAAGCCGATCCCGGTCAGCAGCTTGTAGGCGCGGGTGCAGATCTCGATCTTGCGTTCACGGGTGTCCGCCTGACCGGTCTCGTCGAAGGCCATGACGACGACGGCGGCGCCGTAATCCATGCAGAGGCGGGCCTGTTGAAGGAACTGCGCCTCGCCTTCCTTCATGGAGATCGAGTTGACGATCGGCTTGCCCGACACGCACTTGAGGCCCGCCTCGATCACCTCCCACTTGGAGCTGTCGACCATCACCGGCACGCGGGCGATGTCCGGTTCGGCCGCGAGCAGCTTCAGGTACGTGGTCATGGCCTCAACCGCGTCGAGCAGGCCTTCGTCCATGTTGACGTCGATGACCTGCGCACCGTTCTCGACCTGCTGGCGCGCCACTTCGACGGCGGCAGGGTAGTCGCCCGCCATGATCAGCTTCTTGAACCTGGCGGAGCCGGTGACGTTGGTGCGCTCGCCGATGTTGACGAAGCGGGAGCCGGAATGGGAGACGGTCATCTGTTTTGTATTCTCTTCGGATCAGAGAGTGCGGGCGAGCACGAAGTCGTCATAGGTCTTGCCGCCCACGTCGAACCGGCGGGTGCCGACGGTCTCGAACCTGTGCTTGGCATAGAAGGAGATGGCGCGGTGATTGTCGTCCTTGACGCCGAGCAGCAGCCGGGCGTGCCCCTTCGCCTCGGTCACGACAGCCTGCATGAGAGCGCTGGCGATCATCGAACCCTGAAAGCGGGACAGCAGATAGATGCGCTTGAGCTCGACGTCGCCTTCGGTGGCGTGGTCGATCTCAGGTTCGCACATGAGGGCGTAGCCGACCGGCGCGCCGCCGGGTTCGATCTCGGCAAGCCAGGCTTTCGCGCCTTTTGAAAAGTAGTCGAGATAGGCCTTGGCGCAGTGCTGCTTCAGGCAATGCGCGATAATGGCCGCGCCGTCGATCATCCCCGCGAAACTTTCGAGGAAGGTCGCCGCGCCGACAAGCGCAAGCGCATCGGCATCGGCAGGCCCGGCAGGGCGAATGCGCCAGATGGGTATCTCGTTCACGAGAACCTCAGGCCGCCATCGTGAAGGGTTCAAGCCCGGCAAGTCGCGTCACCGGCCTGAGGTTGGGGATCGGGCGGGGCGCCATGCCCGCCACTTTCCGCGCAATGGCCGCGATGTGCGCCGGGGTTGAGCCGCAGCAACCGCCCAGCACATTGACCTGCCCCGCGACCGCCCACTCGCCGACGAAACCAGCCGTCGTATCCGGCATCTCGTCGTAGGCGCCAAGCTCGTTTGGAAGCCCTGCGTTCGGATAGATCATGATCAGCGTGTCGGCGATCTCCGACAGCGTCTTCACGTGAGGGCGAAGCTGCGTGGCGCCGAAAGAACAGTTCAGCCCGATCGTGATCGGACGCGCATGGCGGACGGCATGCCAGAACGCCTCGACTGTGTGGCCGGAGAGATTGCGCCCGGACAGATCGGTCAGCGTCATCGAGAGCATGATCGGCACTTCGCGGCCGAGGTCCTTTTCCAGATGGCGCACGGCCATGATCCCGGCCTTGGCGTTGAGCGTGTCGAACACGGTCTCGATCAGGATGAAGTCCGCCCCGCCCTCGACGAGCGCGGCAGCCTGTTCCTTGTAGACGTCGACCAGCGTGTCCCAGTCTATCTCGCGATAGCCCGGATCGTTCACGTCGGGGCTGAGGGAGAGCGTCTTGTTGGTGGGGCCGATCGCGCCGGCCACAAAGCGCGGGCGGCCGTCCTTCGCCTGAAATTCGTCAGCAAGGCGGCGGGCCAGCCGGGCGGATTCCATGTTGATCTCGCGGACGAGATGCTCGGCTCCATAATCGGCCTGGCTGATGCGGTTCGCGGAGAAAGTGTTGGTTTCCGCGATGTCGGCGCCCGCCTCGAAGTAGGCGCGGTGAATGGCTTCCGGCACTTCGGGCTTGGTCAGCGCGAGGATGTCGTTGTTGCCCTTCTGCTCGTGAGTGAGGCCGAGATCACCGGCGTAGTCGGCCTCCGAAAGCTTCCAGTTCTGGATCTCGGTGCCGAACGCGCCATCGGTGATGAGGATTCGCTTGGCCGCTTCGGCGAGGAAGGTGTCACGTGCGCTCATGCGCAAGGCTCCTTGGGACGCAGGCCGAGAAGCTGGCAGATCGCGTAGGCCTGCTCGGCGCGGTTGAGGGTGTAGAAGTGGAAGTCGCGTACGCCGCCCTCGTAGAGGCGCTTGCACAGGTCCGCGGCGGCAACGGCCGCGACGAGTGCGCGAGGGCCGGGGCGCTCGTCCAGTCCGTCGAACATCGTTTCCAGCCAGCCGGGAATCTCGGTGTTGCCGCTCATCCGTCGGATGGCCGAGAAGCTGGTGACCGGCATGATTCCCGGCAGAACCGGCGCGGTGATTCCTGCGGCGAGCGCTTTGTCGAGGAACCGGAAGTACGCATCGGTGGAGAAGAAGAACTGCGTGATCGCGCGGTTGGCGCCGGCATCGAGCTTGCGCTTCAGATTGTCCAGATCAAGCTGCGCGCTCACCGCCTCGGGGTGCGTCTCGGGGTAAGCGGCGACGGATATGTCGATGTCATGCCGGGCCTTGATGCCCGCCACCAGTTCGGCGGCGCTGGCGTAGCCTTGCGGATGCGGTACGAAGCGGCCGCCATCGGTCGGCGGCGGATCGCCGCGCAGGGCAACGATGTGCCGCACCCCTGCGTCCCAGTATTGGTCCACGACTTCCGCGATCTCGTCCTTGCTCGCCGCGACGCAGGTGAGGTGGGCGGCGGGGACGAGCGCGGTGTCCTTTACGATCCGCGCCACCGTCGCGTGGGTCCGTTCACGCGTGGAACCACCGGCGCCGTACGTCACTGAAACGAAGCTGGGCTGAAGCGGCGCCAGCTGGGTGATGGCCTGCCAGAGCTGCTCCTCCATCTTCTCCGACTTGGGCGGAAAGAACTCGAAGGAGACGGAAATGTCTCCCGGTAGGCCTGCAAAAAGGGGCGCCTCGGCCGGTCGTTGAGCAGCAGTCATCAGAGTGTCTTTCGGTTCTCGTCGGCGGTCGCGACGGGGCGGGCGGTTACACCATCGCGCCGGGCAGTCCAGATCTTAACGGTCAGGGGGCTGCCGGGCAGGGCGACGGGTGAGGTGGGGGTGAGGCCGGCGGCAACAAGGTGAGCCAGCATCTGCTCGTCCGAGAAACCAAGGCGCGCATGAGCGTGCCGTTCGCGTAACTCCTCCCGGTCATGCGCGGCAAGGTCGACGATGGCGATGCGGCCGCCGGGGCGCAGCACGCGCGCGGCCTCGCCAAGCACGATGCCGGGATCCTGGGCGTAGTGCAGCACCTGATGAAACAGCACCGTGTCGAACGCATCCTCCGAAAAGGGAAGGGCGGTGAAGTCCCCCTGCACCAGGTCCACCTTCTCCGCCGGAAGGTCCTGAAGCCGTGCCCGGGCGATGCGCAGCATCTCGGGGCTCTTGTCGAGCGCGGTAACGCGACCTGCGCGCGCGGACAAAAGCTGCGCCATGCGACCGGTGCCGGTGCCGACATCCAGAAGTCCGCCGAGGGATTCGCCCTCGAGAGCCGAAAGGAGGGCGTCCTCGACCGGCTCGTCCGCGCCGTGGAGCCGCCGCAGGGTGTCCCATTCCGCCGCATGACGCGCAAAATAGGCCTGCGCGCTTGCCTCCCGGCCGGCGCGGATCGCCGCCAGATGGCGGCGGTCCTCTGTGCATCGTGCGGCAAACTGCGTGTCGTCCCGCTCGGCGAGCGCGAGCAGCTGGGCTGCCGCGCTGCCCATCGAGGGAACGTCGCTTTCGCTCACGGCGCTGCGAAGGAAGACCCAGCTCCCTTCCTTGCGTCTCTCCGCCAGCCCTGCATCGCACAGGATCCGGATGTGCCGCGAGACACGCGGCTGGCTCTGTCCGAGTACCTGCGCAAGCTCTCCGACCGCGAGTTCCATGTGCGCCAGCAGACGCATGATGCGCAGGCGCGTCGGCTCAGAAAGAGCTCTCAGGAGGGGGTCGATCCGCATCGGCAATCATATAAAGATATCTTTATATGTGCGCAACCCTTAGGAAATCCGCGGATTCGCGTGTGTTTTATTCCTATTTGCGTTGCACCATTGTCTCGTCTAAAGAATGGCGCAGCAGGCTTGCCTGCAAGCGTTGGCCTGTGCGCCAAACAATGCAAGGGGATTCGCATGAAGAAGATTGCTTTCGCCGCGTTCGCGTCGGTTGCCGCTCTGTCGCTCGCTGCTTGCGGCGGTGAGCCCACCACCGAAGCAACCACCGATTCGGTTGAGACGGCTCCCGAGGAGCTGATGACCGGTGACGCCACCGACGTGCCGACCGAGGCTGCGACCGAGGCGATGTAATCGGCGTGGGGACTCGGCACTTGCTTCGGCGTGCCGGTCCCCGCCGCTTTCCGGTCCGGGTCCACACCGGAATGATGGAAAGACCGTTCGACGACGGACAGAAAACCCTCCCGACCGGGAGGGTTTTTTGTATCTGCAGGGCACGGTGATCGGCCCGGCAGCGTGGCGAAATTGACCTGCCGCGCAGGGGCTCCTAATCGCACCGGCATGACCGTAACGCGCTTTGCTCCTTCGCCCACCGGCCACCTGCACGTGGGCAATATCCGCACCGCTTTGCACAACTACCTGCTGGCAAAGCAGGCGGGCGGGCGCTTTCTCCTGCGCATCGACGACACAGATGCCGCACGTTCCCGCGAAGACTATGTGGACGCGATCCGCGCCGATCTGGCCTGGCTGGGCCTCGAACCGGAAGGCGAGGAGCGGCAGTCGCAGCGTTTCGCCATCTACGAGGAAGCCTTTGCCCGGCTGGAGGCCGCAGGACGGGTCTATCCGTGCTGGGAAACGCCGCATGAGCTGGAACTGCGTCGTAAGGTCCTGCTGGGGCGCGGTCTGCCGCCGATCTACGATCGCGCCGCGCTCAAGCTGACATCGGAAGAAAAGGCCGCGAAGATGGCGGCGGGGGAGTTGCCCCACTGGCGCTTCCTGCTCGACCATGACGAAGTCATCGAGTGGAACGATGGCATTCGCGGTGTGCAGAAGTTCGATGCCGCACAAATGAGCGACCCTGTCGTGCGACGCGCCGACGGTTCGTGGCTCTACATGCTGCCTTCCGTGATAGATGACGTGGCAATGGGCGTGACGCACATTCTTCGCGGCGAGGATCACGTCTCCAACACCGCGGCACAGGTCCAGATGTTTACCGCCCTTGACGCCAAGGTGCCGGACTTCGCACACGAAGCGCTTCTGGTTGGAACCGAGGGCAAGCTTTCCAAGCGGCTGGGATCGCTGGGCGCGGCGCATTTCCGCGACGCGGGGATCGAGCCTGCTGCCCTGGTGGCGCTCCTGGGGCGGCTTGGCACAAGCGATCCGGTCGATCCGGCGCTGGGCCTGAACGAGTTGGCCGCCGCTTTCGACCTCTCGCGCTTCGGCCGGGCTCCCGCCCGCTTCGACGAAGCCGAACTGGAGCGTGTGAACGCTGCGGTCGTGCATGGCCTTCCGTTCAGCGCCGTTGCGAGCCGCCTGCCCGAGGGAATGGATGCGGCTGCATGGGACGCCATTCGCCCTAACCTCGGCCGTGTGGCTGATGCCGGTGACTGGTGGGCCGTGGTAACCGGGCCCGTCGCCGCTCCCCCCTTCGGGGACGAGGATCGTGCGTTCTGCGCGCAGGCAGCCGAGGCACTGGCCGGTCTAGGCTGGGACGATGGCGTCTGGAAGGCACTGACCGGCACCCTCAAGGACCGGACCGGGCGCAAGGGCAAGGCGCTGTTCCTGCCGCTGCGTCAGGCGCTTACGGGCATGGACCACGGGCCTGACATGAGCGCGATGCTGATCCTGATCGGTCGCGAAGAGGCGCTTCAACGCCTGCGCGCTGCGGCGTGAGATTCGGCGGCGCAATTTAATGGCGGTTTACAGCGCGGGTACTTGCCGCTAATGGCGCTGACATGTTCGCCACGCCGATCATTATTACCACCTCGAAACCCGCCGCGTCAGCGCGGTGGGTGTCGACGGTGTGCATGATCTGAACGCACACACGGACACTCACCCCGCACCGGCAGGCGGGGTTCTCTTCAAGATCGAGAAAAAGACCCTCGCGCTGCTCCCCGAAGTAGGAGACGCATAGGTCATGGTTCATAAGTTCGCTCCCGGTCAGAAGCTCAACGTCGGCGTCGTTGGTGCGACCGGCCTCGTCGGCACGATGATTCGCGAAATTCTTGCCGAGCGGAACTTCCCGATCGGCCAGCTTCGCCTTTTCGCCTCCGCCCGCTCCGCCGGCAAGGAGATCGACGGCGTCGTCGTCGAGGACGCCGCGACAGCCGACTACGCCGGTCTCGACGTGGTGCTGTTCTCCGCTGGCGGTTCGACTGCAAAGGCGATCGCGCCCAAGGCGGCAGCCGCCGGTGCCATCGTGATCGACAATTCCTCCGCCTTCCGCTCCGACCCGGACGTGCCGCTCGTCGTGGCCGAAGTGAACCCGCACGCGCTGGCCGACCTGCCCAGGCGCATCATCGCCAACCCGAACTGCACGACCATGGCCGCCATGCCGGTGCTGCGTCCGCTGCATGACGAGGCCGGGCTGAAGCGCCTCATCGTTTCCACCTACCAGGCGGTGTCGGGCGGCGGGCTTGAGGGTATCGACGTGCTGGCCCGGCAGATCGAACACGTGGGTGACCGCACGCGTGATCTGGCCGCCGGTGATGCGGCGGCGCTGCTTCCGGAAGCGGAAAAGTGGGCGGTGCCGATGGCGCACAACGTGGTGCCGCTGAACTACGTCTACGCCGAGGATGGATATACCGAGGAAGAGATCAAGCTGCGCGACGAAAGCCGCAAGATCCTGGAGATCCCGGAGCTTCCGGTGTCCGGTACTTGCGTGCGCGTGCCGGTCTTCACCGGGCACTCGCTTTCGATCAATGCCGAGTTCGAGCGACCGATCAGCGTCGAGCGAGCACTTGAACTGCTGGCCGCGGCGCCCGGCGTCGTGGTGACGGAAGTTCCCAACCCGCTGGACGCAACGGGCAAGGACCCGGTCTTCGTCGGCCGCGTGCGTCGCGATCCGGGCGTGGAGAATGGCCTGGCGCTGTTCCTGTCGAACGACAACCTGCGCAAGGGCGCCGCGCTGAACGCGGTTCAGATCGCCGAAGCGCTGATCGGCTGACGGCATAAAGGCGCGCGTCCGGTGGGCGCGCGCCGTTCTTTCATGAGCCCGGCTTACTCCATGAACCAGCCATGGCTCGCCACCAGGGACTGGCCGGTGAGGGCGTTTGTCGGGAAGCTGGCGAAGAACAGGGCCACCTCGGCGATGTCGTCGACCGTGGTGAACTCGCCATCGACGGTCTGGCCGAGCATGACGCGCTTCACGACGTCTTCCTCGGTGATGTTCAGTTCCTTTGCCTGCTCCGGTATCTGCTTGTCGACCAGCGGCGTGCGCACGAAGCCGGGGCAGATCACGTTTGTGCGAACACCTTTCTTGCCGCCTTCCTTGGCGATCGCGCGCGACAAACCGAGCAACCCGTGCTTGGCCGTCACGTAAGCGCTTTTGAGGGGGCTCGCCTCCTTGGAGTGGACCGAACCCATCAGGACGATCGAGCCGGACCCTTGCGCGTACATGTGCGGGAGGACGGCCCGGGACGTGAGAAAGGCGCCGTCGAGGTGGATCGCCAGCATCTTCTTCCAGTCGGCGTAGGAGAAGCTTTCGACCGGATTGACGATCTGGATGCCGGCATTCGAGACGAGGACGTCCACCGTGTTCCAGGCCTCCACCACCCGGGCGACGCCTTCGTTGACCTGGTCCTCGCTGGTGACATCCATCGCGACGGCCATGGCCTTCCCGCCCGCAGCTCGGATCGCGTCGGCCGCGCGTTGCGCTGAGTCCCCGTGGAGATCGGCAATCGCCACTCGCGCCCCTTCGGCGGCGTACCTCTCAGCGATGGCCTTGCCGATGCCGCTTGCCGCGCCGGTAACGAGGCAGACCTTGTCTTCAAGCTTCATGCTTCTTCTCCGTTGGAGGAACTGGGGCTCGGGCTGTCCGCCGGAACGTATTCAGGCCGCCGCCCCTTCAAGCGACGGTTCGCTGGCCGCTTCAAGCAGGCGGCGCTCGATCATGCGTATGCGAGTGGGGGCGGTGACCTTCTCTCCCAGCAGATCCGTCACGTAGAAGGTGTCTGCGGCCCGCTCGCCGTAGGTGGCGATGTGGGCGGAGTGAACCATCAGCTTGGATTCGAACAGGGCATGAGCGAGGCGGTTGAGCAGGGCCGGACGGTCGCGGGCATTGACTTCAATGACGGTGAAGCGGTTCGAGGCCTTGTTGTCGAACAGGACCCGCGGGCGCACGTCGAAGGCGTCGGCGCGGGGGCGCGCGTCGGGCTTGGCGACCAGTTGCGGCAGGATCTTGATGCGGTTCGCCAGCGCGTTTTCGATCGTCAGTTCCAGCCGTCGCAGCTGGGCATATTCCATGAACGGGCGACCGAGCGGATCCTGGACAAGGAAGTTGTCGACGGCGCGGCCGGACTTGGTCGTGTGAATGCGCGCATCGATGATGTTGCCGCCGGCCAGATGGATGCCACCAGCAATACGATAGAACAGCCCCGGATGGTCGGAGGCGATCACGGTCACCAGCGTCGCACCGCGCGCGGGGTAGTATTCGGTTGCGATCGAGAGCGGCTGGTCGTCCAGCGCCGCGAGCTGCACGAGGTTGCGTGCGATGACATCCTCGGGCTCCGCGATCCAGTAGGCGTCGTTGAACGTGCCGCCCACCTGTTCGATCAGCGCGGCGTATTCCGTGCCCAGCGCCTGCACCGTCATCTTCTTCGCCTCGACCCGCCTCGGGCGCCCGAATTCCGCGTGGCCGAGGCGCAGGCGCTCCTCCGCCGCGCCATACAGCGACGCGATCAGCTGTCGCTTCCAGGAGTTCCAGGTGCCGGGGCCGACTGCGCGGATATCGACGATGGTCAGCACAGTGAGCTGGCGCAGCCGGTCCACTGACTGCACCACTTCCACGAAGTCCGTGATCGTCTTGGCGTCCGACAGGTCGCGCTTGAAGGCGGTGGCCGAGAGCAGCAGGTGCTGGCGTACAAGCCAGGAGACAAGCTCCGTCTCTTCCTCGTTGAGACCGAAGCGGGGGCACAGCTTCCGGGCGATCTCCGCGCCAAGGATCGAGTGGTCGCCGCGACGCCCCTTCGCAATGTCGTGAAGCAGGACGGCCACGTAAAGCGCGCGCCGTGAGCGGATCTTGTGGATGATCTCGTGGCTGAGCGGATGATCGCCGATCAACTCGCCTTTCTCGATGCGGGACAGGAGGCCGATCGCCCGAATGGTGTGCTCGTCCACCGTGTAGTGGTGGTACATGTCGAATTGCATCTGCGCGTTAACGCGGCCGAATTCGGTGACGAAGCGCCCGAAGACGCCGGCTTCGTTGAAGCTGCGCAAGGCCGCTTCCGGGTTCCGGCGGCTGGTCAGCAGCTCCATGAACAGGTCGTTGGCGCGCCGGTCGTTGCGCACCTCGTCACGGATCAGGGCGGCGTCCCTGGAAATCAGGCGCAGCGTCTCGGGATGGATCTCCAGCCCCTCCCGCTCGGCGAGGACAAAGATCTCGATCATTCGCACCGGATCCATCGCGAACCAGTCGTCCGAAGGAGCCCGCAGCCGCCCGCCGAAGACCTTGTAGCCGCGCAGCAGGCGTTCGCGCGCGCGGAACCCGGCAAGCAGGCCGCGAGGCTGGCGCTTGGCGAACTGTTCGTCGAGCTGGGCGAGGAACACTCCCGTCAGGTTGCCCACGACTTTCGCCTGAAGGAAGAACATCTGCATGAAGCGTTCGACCGCGCTTTTGCCGGGCCGGTCCGAGAAGTTCATCCGGGCCGCGACTTCGCGCTGCATGTCGAAGGTCAGGCGATCCTCGGCCCGTCGGGTGATGGTGTGCAGATGACAGCGCACGGCCCAGAAGAAGTTCTCCGCCCGACGGAAGGCGCGATACTCCCGCTGGGTCAGCAGGCCCACGTCCACCAGCTCGGCGGGCGAGCGGACCTTGTGGATGTACTTGCCGATCCAGTAGAGCGTGTGGAGGTCGCGCAGCCCGCCCTTACCTTCCTTGATATTGGGCTCGACCACGTAGCGGCTGTCGCCCATGCGCTTGTGCCGCTCCTCGCGCTCGGCCAGTTTCTCAACCACGAACTGGCGCTCCGTGCCTGACACGACGTCGCGCCAGAAGCGCTGGCGAACCTCTTCGTAGAGCTCCTGATCGCCCCAGACGTAGCGCCCTTCCAGCATCGCCGTCCGTATCGTCAGATCCGCTTTCGACATGCGAACCATATCGTCGATGGAGCGGCTGGAATGGCCGACCTTCAGCGACAGGTCCCACATGAAGTACAGCATCGCCTCGATGACCTGCTCGCACCACGGGGTCTGCTTGATTGGCGTGAGAAAGGCGATGTCCACGTCCGAGTGCGGCGCCATTTCGCCGCGGCCATACCCGCCGACTGCCATGATCGTCAGGCGCTCGCCCTTCGACCTATTGCTGGCGGGATAGACGTTTGCGACGACGTGATCATGAACGACACGGATCAGCTGGTCGGTGAGGAACGCCTGCGCCTCGGCGACCTCGTGTCCGGCAGAGGGCTTTTCCACCAGGCGGCGAGCGATTTCCTCCCGGCCGTCTTCCAATGCACCGCGCAGCAGTTCCACAATGGCCCTGCGGCCCTTCACCGCGCCTTGCGCGGCCACAACCGCGTCAATCCGGGAAACGAGGTCCCGTCTGTCGATGACGGATCGGGGGGAGGGGATTCGAATGACGCTGCGCATAGAGCCTTGATCTAGTGACTGGCGTTGCCCAGGGGAAGCGGGGGCAAGTGTACGCAGTAGCGCACGAAAATGAATTGGCGGCTACCATCGCGTGACAGGCTATGCCAGAAGCCGCAGACAGAAGGCCGTCCGGCCTGCCAGGACATGAACCACGCGAGGTCCATCACTTGTCTCTGACAATGCTTGCCGCTGCCGCCAGCGAAGCCGCCGAACCGATTTACTGGGTCAATCTCGGTCTGAAGAATTACCTGTTCCGCATCGGCAGTTTCGAACTTCGCTGGTACTCGCTGGCTTATCTCGCCGGCATCGTGCTGGGGTACTGGCACCTCAGCCGCATGATCAAGGCTCCCGGCGCACCGCTTGCCCAGCGGCACGCCGATGATCTCTTCTTCTACTGCACGATCGGCATCATTCTCGGTGGCCGGCTCGGCTACGCCACCTTCTACACTGGCGGCAGCTCCGAAATACCAAGCCTGTGGGCTCATCCCGCCGAACTTCTGAAGCTGTGGCACGGCGGCATGAGCTTCCACGGCGGCCTGATCGGCGTCATCCTCGCGATGGCCTGGGTCGCGTGGCGCAACCAACTGAACTTCGTGCGCGTGGCGGACTACATCGCCGTCTGTGTGCCGTTCGGGATGCTGTTCGGCCGCCTTGCCAACTTCGTGAACGGCGAATTGTGGGGCCGCGTCGCTCCCAACTCCGTGCCTTGGGCCATGGTGTTCCCGGATGCCGGGCCGCTTCCACGCCATCCCAGCCAGCTCTACGAGGCGGCCCTGGAAGGCGCGCTGATGATCGTGGTCATGCTCGCGCTGTTCTGGAAGAGCCGTGCCCGCTATCGTCCCGGCCTGCTCGTCGGCGTATTCACGGTGGGCATCGCATCCGCCCGCTTCCTGGTCGAATTCTTCCGCGAACCGGATGCGCAGCTCCAGCGCTTCGCGCAGGCGACCGGCCTCTCGATGGGACAGTGGCTCACGGTTCCGTTGATCCTGCTCGGCCTGTTCCTGGTCGCGCGGGCGCTCGGCCGTCCGGAGCTGTCCATGCGGCGCCCCATCGAGATCACCTGATGACGCAGCCACCGCTGGCGGCGGTGTTTCGCCGGCTGATCGCCAATGGCGGGCCCATTACCCTGCAGCAGTACATGGGCGAATCGAACGCCCGCTACTACGCCGGGAAGGATCCGCTTGGCGGCGCGGGTGACTTCATCACTGCCCCCGAGATCAGCCAGATGTTCGGCGAACTCATCGGGTTGTGGCTGGTCGACATCTGGTCGCGTGCCGGAGCACCGGCGGAGGTACACTACGTCGAGCTGGGCCCCGGCCGGGGCACGCTGGCCCGCGACGCGCTGCGGGTCATGCGAAGGCAGGGGCTGAATCCGACGGTTCATCTGGTCGAAGGGTCCGCGGCCCTGCGCCAGGTGCAGGCGGGGATCGTGCCTGATGCACGCTGGCACGACGATCTCGACACTCTTCCCGACGATGCGCCGCTGCTGCTGGTTGCCAATGAATTCCTGGACGCGCTGCCGGTGCGTCAGATGGTCAGGACGGCCGAAGGATGGCGTGAACGCATGGTGGGCCTTCGGGACGACCGGTTCGTGCCGGTCGCCGGGGACCGGCCGATGGACGCCGCCGTTCCCGAGCGCTGGCGCGATGAGCCCGAGCAGACGCTCATCGAAACCTGTCCCGGTGCGGCTGCGGTGGTCGACGAAGTCGCGCGGCGCCTGCAGGCGCAGGGCGGCACGGCCCTGCTGATCGACTACGGCTATGCCGAACCCCGAACCGGATCCACGCTGCAGGCAATTCGCGCGCACCGGAAGGTCGATCCCTTTGAAATGCCGGGTGAGGCGGACCTTACCTGTCTGGTCGACTTCGCCGCGATGAAGGATGTGGCGCTGGCGAACGGGGCGCGTCATCTGGGTACGGCCACGCAGGGGGATTTCCTGCGCGCGCTCGGCATCGAAATGCGTGCGGCCCAGCTCAGCGCTGCCGCTCCCGATCATGCCGAGGCGATCGCGACGGCTCGGGATCGCCTGATCCAGCCCGAGCAGATGGGCGAGCTGTTCAAGGTCATGGGGCTTGCGGGGCGAAACTGGCCAGCCGGCGCAGGGTTCTGATCGCGTCCGGCGCTCGGGTCCGGTAGCGGCGCGGATCGCCCGCAGATCGATGATTGTAATCCGTTGAGCGCTGGCTAGTCTGGTTTCGTCGCAAGGCTGCGGACCGGGCCGAGGACGTCCGGACGGGGCCGGGCGCCGTTCGATCAACAGGGACTTTCGGGGAGAACACATCGCCATGAAACTCGGCATCTACCGAGCCGCCTTCCTTGCGGCCGCATCACTGGCGGCGGTGATCGCCCCCGCAGCGTCGGCGGCGCCCGGGGCCGTTGCAGCCCTGTCTCCCGTAAAGGCTGAGGTGCCGGTCGAGTATCACAAGCTCGCCAATGGCCTGAAGGTCGTCATTTCACCGGACCGCTCCGTGCCTACCGCAACCATCGGGGTCTACTACGGCATCGGCTTCCGCCTTGAACCGCGCAATCGCACCGGATTTGCGCACCTGTTTGAACACATGATGTTCCAGGGCTCAAAGAACCTCGGTAAGGCGGAGTTCATCGGGCTGGTGAACGCCAACGGCGGCGTGCTGAACGGATCCACCCGGTTCGACTTCACCAACTACTATCAGGCGATCCCCAGCAACACGACCGAGACGTTCCTGTGGGCCGAGGCGGACCGAATGAAGGGCCTCGCCATCACGCAGGAGAACCTCACCAATCAGCAGGGTGTGGTGAAGAACGAGGTCAAGGTGAATGTCCTCAACCAGCCCTACGGCGGCTTCCCCTGGCTGGACCTGCCCCAGCTGGCCAACACCAACTGGTACAACGCCCATAACTTCTACGGTGACCTGAAGGAGATCGACGCGGCCACCCTGGGCGACGTACAGCAGTTCTTCGACGAATACTACGCGCCGAACAATGCCGTGCTGGTGGTCGCTGGAGACGTCAACCCGGCGCAGGTGATGGGCTGGGTGGAGAGGTACTTCGGCCCGATACCGGCTTCCAGGAATCTCCAGTTCCCCGACATCTCCGAGCCTCGCCAGACGCAGGAGAAGCGCGCGGTCAAGACCGATGCGCTCGCTCCGCAGCCGGCGCTTGCCTGGGCCTATCACGTCCCGCCCAAGAACACACCCGAATGGGCGGCGATGCGGCTCATCGACCTGATGCTGATCCAGGGCGCCGACAGCCGTCTCACCAAGGTGCTGGTCAACGAGAAGGGCTATACCGGCAACGTCTCGGGCGGGATCAACTGGCCGCTGGGCAGCCCCTACGACTACAACGGACCGATGCTCTGGTCCGGGACGTTGATCCATGGCGCCGACGTGACGGACGACGCTATCCTCGCGGATGTGGATGCCGTGGTGAAGGATCTGCAGGATAACCTCGTCAGCGCCACGGAACTGAACCGTGCCAAGACCAAGGCCCGCTCCGAGCTCTACGATACCTTGGGAGACGGTTACCGCTTCGGCCTCGTCAACCTGCTCGCCAGCTTCGCATTGTTCGATGACGATCCGGGACGCATCAACCGGCTGGAGGCGGAGATCGGTCAGGTCACGCCCGAACTGATCCGCAAGACGGCGCGGGAATACCTGCGACCCACCAACCGCACGATCATCAGCCTGAAGCCGGGCGCGGCCGCACCGAGCGGCGAGGCCGCTGCGGTCCCCACCGCCACCACCACCGCCACGAAGTGAAGGAGCGAACGATGAAGAAGATCCGCAATCTCGTCCTTCCGCTGGCGGCGCTGGCGATCGTCCCCATGCCTGCCTTGGCGCGGGAGACGCCGCCCGCCGCCGCCCCTGCCAAGCCCTTTGCGCTCCCGCCCCTCACCGAACTGACGCTTCCCAACGGCATGAAGGTGACGATGGCGCAGCACGGCAACGTGCCGAAGGTCACGATCCTCGCCACCGTGCGAACCGGGAACATCGATGACGGACAGAATGTATGGCTCGCCGATCTGACCGGCACCCTCATGCAGAAGGGTGCGGGGGGACGCGATGCCAACCAGCTGGCCGAGGCCGCAGCCGGCATGGGCGGCAATCTCTCCCTGACGACGGGGCCGGATTCGACCTCCGCGATGATCGACGTCCTCAGCGACTCGGCACCGGCCGCCATCGGCCTGGTGGCGGACGTTCTGCAGCGGCCGGATTTCCCGGCCTCGGAACTGGAAAAGGTCAAGGCGGATCTGGGCCGTACGCTGACCGTGGCGAAATCCACCCCCGGCTCGATCGCGTCCGAAGCGTTTGCGGCGGCGCTTTACCCGAACCACCCGTACGGGCGCACTTTCCCTACCGCGCAGCAGCTTTCGGGCTACACGCTGGATCAGGTGAAGGCGTTTCACAAGGCAAACTTCGGTGCGACCCGCACGCACCTCTACGTGGTCGGGCGGTTCGATCCGGCAACTGTTCGCGCGGCCGTGGAGAAGGCGTTCCAGAGCTGGATGCCCGGCGCCCCACCGACGCAGGTGGCGGCTCCCCCTGCACCGCCCGCCAAGGTCGTCCTCATCGACCGGCCCGGAGCCCCGCAGTCGACCGTCTGGATCGGCAAGCGCGTGGACCAGCAGGGCTACGATGTCGATTTCCGGGCAGCCAGCACGCTTCTGGGGGGCTACTTTTCCTCACGCATCACGCGCAACATCCGTGAGGACAAGGGGTACACCTATTCGCCTGGAGCGGCGCTGATGCAGCGTGTGCAGGGCACCAGCTGGGTGGAGGATGCGGACATCACCGCCGAATCAACCGGACCAGCCATATCGGAGATCTACAAGGAGATCCGGGTGATGCAGGACACGCTGCCCACGGATGCCGAAGTGCAGGGGATCCGCAACTACATGAACGGCACCTTCGTGCTTGGCCTGTCTTCGCGCGATGGACTGGCGATGCGGCTCTCCACCCTCGACGTACTGGGTCTTGGCGCCGACTACCTTGACGGCTTCGTCGGCCGTACCAATGCCCTGACGGCGAGCGACTTCCAGACGGCGGCCAAGCGGGAGCTTCCCGTAGACGGCCTCAGCGTGGTTGTGGTCGGCCCCATGCAGAGCGTGCGGCCCCAGCTTGAAAAGGTTGCGCAGATCGCTCCGGAGCTGCCGAAGAAGTAGCCCGCTCAAACCCCGGCCTTCTGCTCCAGCACGGCCGGGGTGAGCACCTGCGGGAGGGTTTCTGCCCTGCCTTCCTTGTCGTACCACACGTACAGCGGCACGCCCGCTGCGCCCCGCTCGGTCAGGTAGCGGGTGATCGCCGGATCCCGGCGGGTCCAGTCGCCGCGCAGGACGATGACGCCCGCCTTCTGGAACGCGGCCCGCGTCTCCTCCCGCTCGATGGCCGCCGCTTCGTTGACCTTGCAGGTAAGGCACCAGTCAGCGGTCATGTACACGAAGATCGGTTTGCCGCTACGCCTGGCCTGATCGAGCGCCTCGGGCGAGAACACTTGGGCTTTGAGGATGGAAGCCTCCGGCCGGGACTGCGGCGCCGGGTCGGGCATCGTCAGAACGCCCACCGCCAGCACAGCAAGCGTGGCGAAGGCCGGGAGAAGCGCGCGCCTGCCGCTGCGCTGCGCCCTGCCGACGAGGCCGAGAAGAGCTAGCACCAGCACCGCCAGCACCGTCACATAGGCAAGCGATGTGGGCCCTCCGAGACGCCAGATCAGCCATGCGAGGGCGAGTGCGGTCAGCCCCATCGGCACGGCCATGACGCGGCGGAAGGTGACCATCCACTTGCCGGGCCGCGGGAGACGGGCGCGCAGGGCGGGCACGAAGGAGACGGCAAGAAAGGGCAGCGCGATTCCCAGCCCCAGCATGGCGAAGAGCAGCAGGGCAGGGCCGACGGGGAGCAGGAGTGCGGCGCCCATGGCACTTGCCATGAACGGACCGGTGCAGGGCGTCGCGACGAAAGCGGCAAGCAGGCCGGTGGCGAAGGCACCCTGCGGCGAGCCCGCCTTGGCAAAACCCGGCACGCTGAACTCGAACACTCCGAGAAGATTGGCAGTGATGGCGACGGCAAGCGCGAACAGGGCGATGACGACACCCGGTTCCTGCAGCTGGAACGCCCAGCCGACCTGCTCACCGCCCGCCCGGAGCATCAGGAGCACCCCGCCCAGTCCCATGCACGCGGCGACGACGCCTGCGGCATAGGCGGCCCCTTCGACCCGTGCATGGGCCTCGCTCTCCCCCGCCCGCGCCAGACTCAGGGCCTTGAGCGAGAGGATCGGGAAGACGCAGGGCATCACGTTGAGCAGCAGCCCGCCCGCAAGAGCCGCGAGCAGCAGCCATGGCAAGGGCGGCAGGGCCGGAGCATTGCTGCCGGCAACAGCGGTTCCGCCGCCCGGCACCTGCCCGACGCTCGCCCTCAGAGCGATGCCGTTGCCGGCGGCATCGAGCCTGAGGACAGCGTCCACAGCGCTCGTCTCCCGCGGATCGAACCGGGCCCGCGGGATCGTCACCAGCAGCAAGTCGCCTTTCCGACTGAAGGCCTGTGGCGCCGCATAGTCGACCAGCTTGTCCTGCTGAATGAAGAGGTGAGGGCTCTGCAGTGGGACCGAGGCGGGCAGGGGTACCGCCAGCCGCAGTTCCCGGTCGTCCAGCTCGAAGGTCGCCGTCGTATCGAGCGGTGCGGGCAGATGCTGGGTCCACGCGTCCATGCGTGGATCATGAGCCGCGCCGGGCCTGATCTCAGTGGCAAGTTCCGCGCGTTCGGGAACGCAGATCTGGTCAGTGCAGGCCAGCCACTGCGCCTTCACCCTGACCGGCAGCGAGCGCGAAGCGCTGGCCACGGTGAGGGGCACGAGCACGGCATACTCGCGTTCATAGACATGGTTCATCAGGCCCTGCACCAGCAGCGTCGCCGGCACGGGGTAGCGTGGCTCCCCGGCCGTCACGCCTTGGGGAAGATCCCACTCCAGCTGCATGCCGAGCCCGGCGTCACCGGGATTGCGCCAGTAGCCGTGCCAACCGCTATCCGGTGTCATCCGGATCGCCAAGGTCGCCCGCCCGTCCAGCACGGGCCCGGCAATCAGCTCCGCCGCAATGTGGTTCGCCCTCGTTTGCGCCTGCGCGGCCAGAGGTGCGGAAAGGCAGAGAAAAGCCAGAAGATGACACAGCAGCGTCATAACGTGGCGATAGCGGCGCGCTTGCATGATGCTCCGTGGGGTTGAGGGCCTTGCACTCAGGCCGCGATCCGGTCATCCAGCATCTGCCCCTAACGCGCAGACTTTTCAAGGAACCTCGCTTCGATGCGCCTCCCGTTACTTCCGCTTGCCGCTGCGCTCGCGATTGGCTCGGCCGTTCCCGCCGCTGCTCAGCAGGCCGCGCCGGCCGAGCAGCCGACAGCTCCGCCTGCCCCGAAAGCGCCGCCCCGGCTGCTCGTTGCGATCTCGGTGGATCAGTTCTCCGCGGACCTGTTCCAGCAATACCGCGAGCGCTACTCGAAGGGCTTGAAGCGGCTTCTGCAGGGGGCGGTGTTTCCATCCGGTTTCCAGTCGCACGCTGCGACCGAAACATGCCCCGGACATTCCACCCTGCTGACCGGCGTGCATCCCAACCGCACCGGCATCATCGCGAACGACTGGTTCGTCCCGGGGATCGGTCGCGCTGACAAGAAGGTCTACTGCTCCGAAGACGAGACGAACCCGAAGAGCGATTCGGACAATCCGGTCGTCAGCCCGATGCATCTCAAGGCGCCGACGCTGGGTGATCTTTTGAAGAAGAAGGATCCGGCGACCATCAACGCGGCCGTCTCGTTCAAGGATCGCGCGGTGGTGATGATGGGTGGTCACACCACGGACGCGGCGTACTGGATACGCGGCAACCGCTTCGTCACGTACGACGGCAGGCGGGTATCGCCTGCCGCCGTCGCGCAGAACACCGCCCTTGCGACCGCCATCAATGCCGGCGCCCCGGAACTTCCCGCGCCTGACTGGTGCCGCGGCGTCGACCGCGCCATCGACATGGGCGGCTTCACCATCGGCACGTACCGGTTTCCGGTGACGGCCGGGGACGCCAAGGGCTTCTTCAATAGCCCTCGCACCGATGAAGTCACCACGGACATGGCTATTCGCCTGCTGGACGAGATGCCGCTAGGCAAGGATGCCGTGCCGGATGTGCTTTCCGTCAGCTATTCGGCGACGGACAAGGTCGGCCATGCCTATGGCAACGAGGGCGTGGAGATGTGCATTCAGATGGCGGTGCTGGACCAGACCATCGGCAGACTGCTCGACGCACTCGACCAGCGCGGCCTCGACTATGCCGTCGTTCTCAGCGCCGATCACGGCGGGGCGGACGCACCCGAGAGGATGAAGCTGCAGGGCGTGCCGGAAGCCAGCCGACTTGACCCGGCGCTTACCGCTTCGGCTCTGTCGGCCTCGGTGTCACAGGCGACCGGGATCGTGCCGCGGAAAGGGCCGCTGTTCTACGGCGCAGGCGGTTCGGGTGACATCTGGGTCAACGCGACCCTGACCGTCGAGCAGCATCGCGAGGCGGTCGCCACCCTGATTGCCCAGCTCAAGGCCAATCCGCAGATCTCCGGCGTTTACACCGCCGAAGAGCTGAAGGCGGTCGAGGTGCCGAGCGGCCACCCGCAGGACTGGACCGAGATCCAGCGGGTTGCCGGGTCGTTCGACCCGGAGCGCTCGGGCGAGGTGTTGATGATGACCCGGCGCGCCGTCGTGCCCGGCACGAAGCCCCAGCCCGGTTACACCGCCACGCACGGCAGCCCATGGGATTATGACCGCCGGGTGCCGATGCTCTTCTGGCGCAGCGGCCTGTCGCCCATGGAACAGGCGCAGCCGGTGGAGACGGTGGACATCGCACCCACCCTGGCCGCTCTCGTCGGCCTGAAGGCACCGGCCGGCACGTGGGACGGCAGGTGTCTCGACATCTACGCCGGGGAGGCCGATAGCTGCGGGTAATGAACGACTCGAATATCTCTGCCGCGGCTGAGCGCCGCGACCTGATCATCCTGGGTGGCGGACTTGTCGGCATGACGCTGGCACTCGCCGCCGCGCGCGTAGGCATCACCAGCCATGTCATCGACCGCGCGGATCCCGCCGATCTGGTCGCAGAGGGTGCCGACGGACGCGCGTCCGCCATATCCACGGCGAGCTGGAACCTGTTCACCAACATCGGCCTTGCCGACCGGCTGGACGGCTTGGGCTGTCCGATCGATTCCATTGCCGTGACGGACGGCATGAAGCCCGGCCGCATCGACTTCACGCCCAAGGCGGAGGAAGGCAGCCTCGGGCGCATGTTCGCCAACCGTGACTTGCGGATCGCCCTTTTCGATGCGGCAAGGGATGAGCCGAACATCGCCTGGCATGTCCGCACGGAAGCGATCCGCCGCGACCGCGACGGGCACGGCGTGGAGGTGGAGCTTGCCGACGGGCGCGTTCTGCGCGCTTCGCTTCTTGTAGCTGCCGAAGGGCGCCAGTCTCCGACGCGCGATGAGGCGGGTTTCGCCCTCGCGAAGTGGGAGTACGATCACCGCGCGATGGTGACCGGTCTGTTCCACGAAAAGCCGCACGGCAATACCGCCTGGGAAATCTTCTATCCCGAAGGTCCGTTCGCCCTGCTGCCGCTGCTGGACGACGCACAGGGGCGTCATCGCAGCGCCCTCGTCTGGACGGTCGGCGAGAAGGACGCCGGCGGCGTCATCGCCATGCCGGACGCGATGTTCGTGAACGAGGTGGCTGAACGGATGCACGGTGTTCTTGGCACCATTTCGTTGTCAGCGCCTCGCATGAGCTATCCGCTGCGTTTCCACCATGCCGGCAAGGTGACGGGGGAGCGGCTTGCCGTGATCGGCGATGCCGCGCATGGAATGCACCCCATCGCCGGGCAGGGCCTGAACCTCGGCCTTCGCGATGTCGGTACTCTTGTCGAAGTGCTGAGCGAAGGCATGCGCCTCGGGCTCGATCCGGGCGATGCGCAGTTGCTGGCGCGCTATGAAAAGTGGCGCAGCCTGGATACCTTCATGGTCATGTCGGTGACCGATGGGCTCACGCGCCTGTTCGGTGTGCCGGGGCGCACGGCAAGTGCAGTGCGCCGCCTCGGCATGGGAGCGGTGCAGCGGATCCCCACGCTCAAGCGCTTCTTCATGGACGAGGCGCGGGGAATGTCTGGCAAACTTCCCGAGCTGCTGCAGGCGTAAGCACGACGCTTTCTGCCGGGACCGGGCTCTCCGGCCCGGTCATCCGGGTCAGGGCTGCCGCATACCCTTGCACCTGTGCGATCGATGGGCCAACCCGTTTCTCTGGAGGGACGGGCTGGCCGGCATCGCGTATCAGACGTCGAGGTTTGCCACGTTGAGGGCGTTTTCCTGGATAAAGTCCCGGCGCGGCTCGACGATGTCGCCCATGAGCCGGGTGAAGATCTCGTCCGTGACGTCGGCGTCTTCGACCTTGACCTGCAGAAGCGCGCGGTTGTCCGGGTCCAGCGTGGTCTCCCACAGCTGATCGGCGTTCATCTCACCCAGCCCCTTGTAGCGCTGTATCGACAAACCCTTGCGCCCTGCGGCCAGCACCAGTTCGAGAAGCTGGCTTGGCCGGGTGATCACGTCGGCCCCTGCTGCCGGACGCGCGGCGACCGGCTCATCTTCGCCTTCGACCTCGATCGTGTTCAGCGTTTCGGGCTGAGGCTCGGCCGATCCGGCGGTAGCGCGCACGAGGCGGGCGGTGCCTTCGTAGACATCGGCGCTCTCGGCCATGAGACGGGCAAGCTTGCGCGCCTCGGCGCTGACGAGGAACGAGGCTTCGATCTTGTGGTGATCGGTGACACCGCGCCAAAGGCGCTCGACTTCGACGTTGCCGTCCTCCGTCAATCGCGCGGACCAGCGGGCTTCGGTGTCGCCGCGATCCAGCCATTTCGCCGTTTTCGCCAGTGCCGCACCGCGGGCGTCGGCGGAAAGGTCGGGCTCGAGGGCACCGGAGAGCGCCAGCGCTTCGATGATCGTGGGATCGTAGCGGCGCGGCACGAAGGCCATGAGGTTGCGCAACCGGATGGCGTGTTCGACCAGCGCTTCGAGATCAGGGCCGGAGCGGGCGCCCTTGTCCGATTCGAGCAGGCGCCCGTTCAGGCCGGCTTCCACCAGATAGCGGTCCAACGCGGCGTTGTCCTTGAGATAGACTTCGCTGCGGCCCTTCGCGACCTTGTAGAGCGGCGGCTGGGCAATGAAGAGGTGCCCGGCGCGGATGATGTCCGGCATCTGGCGGTGGAAGAACGTCAGCAGCAGGGTGCGGATGTGCGCGCCGTCGACGTCAGCGTCCGTCATGATGACGATCTTGTGGTAGCGCAGCTTCTCGAGGTTGAAATCGTCCCGGATGCCAGTGCCCATCGCCTGGATCAGCGTGCCGACTTCCTTGGACGAGATGATGCGATCGAACCGCGCGCGCTCCACGTTGAGGATCTTGCCCTTCAGGGGCAGGATTGCCTGCGTCTTGCGGTCGCGGCCCTGCTTGGCCGAACCGCCTGCCGAGTCACCCTCGACCAGGAAGAGTTCGCACAGGGAAGGATCACGCTCCTGGCAGTCGGCCAGCTTGCCGGGCAGGGAGGCGATGTCCATCGCGCCCTTGCGGCGGGTGAGTTCGCGGGCGCGCTTCGCGGCTTCGCGAGCGGCGGCTGCGTCGATGATCTTCTGGACGATCGCCTTGGCGTGAGCGGGGTTCTCCTCCAGCCATTCGTTCATGCGATCGGCCATCAGGCTTTCGAGCGGCTGGCGCACTTCGGAGGAGACCAGCTTGTCCTTGGTCTGTGACGAGAACTTGGGATCGGGCAGCTTGACGGAGACGATCGCGGTCAACCCCTCGCGCATGTCATCGCCGGTGAGCGAAACCTTTTCCTTCTTCAGCAGCCCGGACTTTTCCGAATAGCTGTTGAGGGTGCGGGTCAGCGCCGCACGGAAGGCGGCGAGGTGAGTGCCGCCGTCCCGCTGCGGAATGTTGTTGGTGAAGCACAGGACGTTTTCGTAATACGAATCGTTCCATTCCAGCGCCACGTCGATGCCGATCCCGTCCCGCTCGGACGAGATCGCGATCGGCTCTGCCAGCAGCGCGGTCTTGTTGCGGTCGAGATACTTCACGAAGGCCGCGATCCCGCCCTCGTAGAACAGGTCGTGTTCCTTGATCTCTTCATGGCGCTTGTCGCGCAGCAGGATGCGCACGCCGGAGTTCAGGAAGGCGAGTTCGCGGTAGCGATGCTCCAGCTTGTCGAAATCGAACTCGGTCACGTTCTTGAACGTGTCGGTCGACGCGAGGAAGGTGACGCGGGTGCCCTTCTTGAAGCCGTTCTCGTCCGGGTTGCGATCCACCTTGGGAGCAGGCCCCTTGACGACGAGCGGGGCTACCGCATCGCCGTTGGCGAACTTCATCCAGTGTTCCTCGCCATCGCGCCAGATGGTGAGTTCGAGCCATTCCGAAAGGGCGTTGACCACCGAAACGCCGACGCCGTGAAGGCCGCCTGAAACCTTGTAGGCGTTGTCGTCGCTGGTGTTTTCGAACTTACCGCCCGCATGAAGCTGGGTCATGATGACTTCGGCTGCCGACACGCCTTCTTCGGCGTGAATGCCGGTCGGGATGCCGCGTCCGTTGTCTTCCACGGATACCGAGCCATCAGGGTTGAGTTCGATCAGCACCAGATCGCAATGACCCGCCAGCGCCTCGTCGATGGCGTTGTCGGAAACCTCGAACACCATGTGGTGCAGACCCGAGCCATCGTCGGTATCGCCGATGTACATGCCGGGGCGCTTGCGGACCGCGTCGAGGCCCTTGAGGACCTTGATGGAATCGGCGCCGTAGGAGTTCTGGTTCTTGCCGTTTTCGGCAGGGGTCTCGTCACTGCTAGCCATGGCGAGCATATAGGGATTGAGGGGGGTAAACCCAAGCAAAACCGGCACCGCCCCGGGGTTTATCCACAAGGTCGCGGCGAGGAGCGGGAGCCGGTCGACCGCCGCTCGGCGGCAGGAAGGCAGCGCGGTGCGATAGGAAGCCGAAAGGGTGCGCAGATCAGGGCTTGGTCCGGCGTGGGCTGGACCATACATGGGCGTGACCACATCTGCACACGAACCTCTCCCTCAATACCCATCAAAAAGGTCTGCAGCCATGAAGCTCTTGCACATCGACTCCAGCATCACGGGTGAAAACTCCGCCAGCCGAGCCGTTTCGGGCGCCATCGTCGCCGCCCTGCGCGCCGCCGATCCCTCGCTCGAGGTGGTACACCGTGACCTTGTCGCAGAGCCGCTGCCTCACCTCACCCTCGACGTCCTCGGAAATCCCGAAGGTACGCCGGAACTTGCAGAGTTCCTTGCCGCCGATGTCCTCGTCATCGGTGCGGCGATGTACAACTTCACGATCCCGAGCCAGCTCAAGGCCTGGTTCGACCGCGTGCTGATCGCGGGGAAGACCTTCCGCTACACGGCGGAAGGTCCGGTCGGTCTTGCGGGCGGCAAGAAGGTTTTCATCGCCCTGGCGCGCGGGGGGTACTATGGAGACGGCCAACCGGCAGCGGCAGTCGAGCACGCCGAGACGTACCTGCGTGCCGTTCTCGGCTTCGTCGGCATCCAGGATCCCGTCTTCGTCGTGGCGGAGGGGCTTGCGATCGACGCCGATACGCGGACAAAGGCCGTGGCGGCAGCCGTGGAGCAGGCGGGTGCGCTCGCCATCCCCGCCTGAGCCGGGGAAAACGTCGTGACCGCCCCGGAGAGGTTCGGGGCGGCGATGACATTCCCATCTGGAAATCCCCTGCCACCCTTGGTAATCCGTGGTGATTATGAACAACCCGCCCGAAACCGTCCTCACCGAATCCCACCGCGTCTTCTGCGACGGGGCCACTGACATTCGCGCCGGGGCCGCTCTCGGCCATCCACGCGTCTGGCTCGAAATCGACGAGAAGGGCTTTGCCGAGTGCGGGTACTGCGACCGGCGCTTCGTCCTGAAGGGCGGGCCGGCCGACCAGCAGGCGGCCTGATCCAGTCTTTGCGGCGCGGCTCATGCCTCCTATATCGAGGGCATGACCATCACCGACCCGCGCTCGCTCCTTTACACCCAACTTTCGCCTGAAGACGCGCAGGCGCTGGCGGCGGAGACACTCACGTCCTGCGAAGACGGCGAACTGTTCATGCAGTTCGTCGCCAGTGAGGCTTTCGGGTTCGACGATGGTCGCCTGAAGACGGCCGACTATTCGCGCGATGCGGGCTTCGGCCTTCGCGGGGTTTCCGGCGAGATGACCGGCTTTGCGCACGCCAACGAAATCTCGGCAGCCGCGATACGCCGTGCCGGAGAGACGCTGCGCCTGCTGGACCCGGCAACGGGCCTGCGTCCCCCGCCGCCTCAGCGCACCAACGCGAAGCTCTATACCGAGGCATCGCCTCTCGATCTCATCCCCTTCGCCGAGAAGGTGCGTCTGCTGGAGACGATCGATGCGGCGGCGCGGTCCCGTGATCCTCGCGTCGCGCAGGTCAGCGCCAGCCTCGCCGGTTCATGGTCGGTTGTCGAGATCGTCCGCCCCGACGGCTACATCGCCACCGATGTGCGTCCGCTCGTCCGGCTGAACGTGTCTATCGTGGCGGAAAGCAACGGCCGGCGCGAAACCGGATCGTTCGGAATGGGCGGCCGGTATCTCTACGACGACCTGTTCAAGCCGGAAAACTGGAACGAGGGCATCGACGCAGCGCTCGCGACAGCTCTGGTGAACCTTGAAAGCATCGATGCCCCCGCAGGCGAGTTTCCCGTGCTGCTGGCACCAGGCTGGCCGGGCGTGATCCTGCACGAGGCCATCGGTCACGGCCTGGAGGGCGATTTCAACCGGAAGGGCACCTCCGCTTTCTCCGGCCGCATCGGAGAACGCGTGGCTGCTCCGGGCGTCACCATCGTCGACGACGGCTCCATTCCCGGTCGGCGCGGCTCCCTCACCATCGATGACGAGGGGACGCCGACGCGCGAAACGGTCCTGATCGAGGACGGCATCCTCAAGGGCTACATGCAGGATCGGCTGAACGCCCGGCTCATGGGCGTAGAGCCGACCGGCAACGGCCGCCGCGAAAACTACGCACACGCGCCGCAGGTGCGCATGACCAACACCTTCATGAAGGGGGGCAAGGACGATCCTGCCGAACTGCTCGCAGGCATGAAGAAAGGCATCTTTGCCAGGAACTTCGGCGGCGGGCAGGTCGACATCGTCTCTGGCAAGTTCGTGTTTTCCTGCACTGAAGCCTATCTGGTGGAGGATGGAAAGATCGGCGCGCCGATCAAGGGCGCCACGCTGATCGGCGACGGGCCTTCAGTGCTGACCAGGGTCAAGGGCATCGGCAACGATCTGGAACTCGACCGCGGCGTCGGCGTTTGTGGGAAAGGCGGCCAGAGCGTTCCTGCAGGCGTGGGCCAGCCTACCCTCCTGATCGACGGGCTTACCGTGGGCGGAACCGCCTGAAACGGTCAGGCCCGGTTCAGTCGAAGCGTGCTAGACGCAGGATCAACGCGGGGCGCGTCAACAAGGAAAAGACCATGAACAAGCTCGCACTCGCCGGGGCGCTTGCTATCGCTTCGGTGCTCGCCATGCCAGCCGCCAACGCCCGGACCGAGCAGACTGGAGAGGAGAAGCTCGCCAAACTGCTCAAGGGGCGCGAAGCCGGCGAACCGGTGAACTGCATCTCCCTCTCCCAATCGCGCAATTCCACCGTCATCGACAAGACAGCGATCGTGTATCGGGTCGGCGGCACGCTTTATGTGAACCGCCCGAAGAACGCGGAGCAACTCGACGACGATGACATTCTGGTGACGCGCACAAGCGGGTCGCAGCTGTGCCGGCTCGACGCTGTGCAGTTGCACGATCGCTATGCCGGGAACATGTGGAACGGCTTCGTGGGGCTTGAAGAATTCGTCCCCTACAGGAAGGTCGCCAAGGCGAACTGAATCCGGGAAATTCCTGTGCACAGTCGGGCGGTCGGTTCATTCCGGCCGCCTTTTGCTTGAAGATGCGTGTTTGCATTCTGCCTTGCCTCCCATAGATTGCCGGAATGGTTGCTAACCGCGGATATGCATCGACCAGCGCGGCCACGCGCCTCAAGCTGATCGAGGCCGCATCCGACATGCTGGACGAGGAGGGGCATCCAGCCTTCACCGTCCGCCGCATCGCAGCCCGGGCCGGCGTGAAGCCGCAGCTAGTCCACTATTACTTCCGCTCTATGGAAGATCTGGTGGTGACGGTTTTTCAACGCTCGTCCGCCACCTATTTTCGCCTTCACGACGAGGCGCTCTCAGGGCCCCGGCCCCTTCATGCACTCTGGCACCTGAACTGCAACCTGCCGGAGGCCCGGCGGGTGATGGAATACGTGGCGCTCGCGAAGATCTACCCCCGCCTGCGCGAGGCCATGCGCGAAACAGGTGAGAACTTCCGGGCCATCCAGGTGGACCTGATCGAGCGCATCAGCGCCGAACGCGGGCTCGTGGATGCTCCGATGACGGCGCCGGCGCTTTCCGCTCTGCTTTCCGCCCTCGCGCGGGCCATGCTGATCGAGGGCAACGTCGGGATGGAGGAGGGGCATGAAGGCCTGCGCGCCTTCGTCGAGGCGACCCTCAAGATATACGAACCTGACTGATCGCATCGGCGATGGAGCCGCGCGGCGGCTCTTTTCACGGACGGCGGAGCGCTGGTGCGCCTCCAGGCAAATGCAAGCGCCGTCCAGGCGAACGCGCCATACTTGACAGGTGTACAGTCGTCATGATGTGTACAATCCAGGGGAGGGCAGGCGGATGTACGGCACGGGTCCGACATCACCGCTTCGTTGCCCCCGCATACGGCGACCGCAGAGATTGCAGATACTGCGGCGTCATGGAGGAGAGAACATCATGGCTTTTCGTGACAAGCGCCTTCGCGTCCGCCTTACGGCTGTATCCACCAGTGCTCTCGCTCTCCTCGGGGCTCCCGCCCTTGCCCAGTCGATGCCACCGTCCGGAGCGGCCACGCCTGAACCGGCACAGGACGGCCTCAACGAAATCATCGTGACGGCCCAGCGCCGTGCTGAAAACTTGCAGGAAGTGCCCATCGCCATCGCGGCCGTTACCGCCGACACGCTGAGCGAGGCGGGCGTCAACGACACCAACAGCCTCAGTCAGGTTGTGCCTTCTGTGAACTTCCAGCGGTCGGGCGCGAGCGGCCTCTTCTTCGTGCGCGGCGTGGGCACGACGAACGCCTCCGTCGGTGATGAGGGGTCGAATGCCTTCTACGTCGACGGCGTCTACATTCCTGATCTTTCCGGCACCGTCACTCAGTTCAACAACATCGAGCGTATCGAGGTTCTGAAGGGACCACAGGGCACGCTGTTCGGGCGCAACGCCTTCGGTGGCCTTATCCACATCATCACCAAGGAGCCGGGCGAGGTTTTCGAGGCGGAGGGAGAGGGCGGCTACGGCAACTACGAAACCGCGCAGGGCAAGCTCTACGTCGGTGGTCCGATTGCCGCGAACCTGAGCATGGACCTTGCCCTTACCGGATACAACCAGGCCAAGGGCTGGGGCCGCAACGTCACTCTCGATCGCGAGATCAAGAAGATGCAGTACTGGGGCGCACGCTCCAAGCTCGTCTGGAACGCGAGCGACGCAGTCAAGGTCACGCTTTCTGGCGACTACTACGACATGGACGACAACACCTCGATCGGCTGGTCGGTGGATGAAGACTTCCCGGTGCGTGGCCTGACGGGGCCGATCTATTCGATCGGCAGCATGGATACCGCCTCGGACACTTACTCGCTGACGAAGCTGACAACCTGGGGCGTCAGCGGCACGATTGAGGCGGACCTCGGGTTCGCGGATCTCACCAGCATCAGTTCGCTGCGTGACAGCGAGAACGACTCCGACTTCGATGTCGACGCCACTCAGGTGCCCTGGCTGCGCATCTCGTTCGTTTCGGGGTCACGGGCGTACCAGCAGGAACTGCGCCTCGCCTCGGCGGCCACGGATCCGCTGAGCTGGCAGGTCGGCGGTTTCTACCTCCGCTCGGAAGTCGACAACGCGTCGCGTTTTCGGGGGCTGGGCGCGGGGGGCGTGAACGGCGGCACGTTCATCGACGCAACGCTGGATACCGATTCCTACGCCCTGTTCGGCGAATTGAGCTACAAGATCACCCCCACCACGCAGGTCATCGGCGGTGTCCGCTACACCAAGGACACCCGCAACCTCGGCGGTGGCCAGTACGTGGTGGTGAACAATGCCCTCGGCCCGTTCACACCAACCGAAGATCGCATCAGCTACGGCAAGTTCACCTGGCGCGCCGCCATTCGCCAGGAACTGACGGATGATGTCAGCCTCTATGCATCGTACAACCGCGGCTTCAAGGCGGGAACGTACTCGCTGCAGAGCCCTACCAATCCCGCTGTGCAACCGCAGTTCATCAACGCGTTCGAGGCGGGCGTGAAGTCGGAGCTGTTCGGCCGCCGGCTCCGCCTGAACGCGTCAGTCTTCCATTACGACATCTCAAATTACCAGATCCGCTCCGCCGCTGCGGGAGCGCTGGGGGCGGCGGTCCTGCTGAACGCCGCATCGGTCAAGGTGGATGGCCTCGACGTCGAGTTCGATGCGGCGCCGGTCGACAACCTGCGGATCTTCGGCGGCTTCACGTGGTTGGACTCGCGCTTTAGCAACTTCGGCAAGCCCGGGTCGGAATACCTGGCACCTGTCATCTATCCCAACCCCGCCGTCTGCGACGCACCGGGCACCGCCGATCCCGGAACCGTGACGGGGCCTTACACCGGCGGCTTCACGACCTGCTTCGGCAACGTGTCGGGCTTCCAGACCCCTGGTGCTCCGGACTTCACCGCCAGTCTGGGAGCGAGCTACAGCATCCCGGTCAATGAAACGGGATCGCTGCGGTTCAACCTCCTGGGCAACTACAACAGCGGCTTCCCGTTTGAGGCCGACGGCGTCCTTCGCCAGAAGAAGTACGGTCTGCTGAACGGTTCCGTGGCCTACTGGCTGAACGAGCGCTGGGGCGTGGAGATCTGGGGCAAGAACATCACCGGAACCAAGTACTTCCAGCAGAAGATCTCGACCGGGCTCGGCGCTACGACGAACCGCGCCGCTCCGGCGACCTATGGCGTCACGGTGAAGTTCGACTACTGAAGGCGACGTCCGCTCAACGAAGAAGGCCGCGAACCTTGCAGGTCGCGGCCTTCTTGGTGTGCTGGGAGCGCTTCAGAGCGCTGCCCGGATCATTCCCACTCGATGGTGCCGGGCGGCTTCGACGTGTAGTCGTAAACCACGCGGTTGATGCCCTTCACCTCGTTGATGATGCGGGTGGCAACGCGGCTGAGGAAGCCGGCGTCGAAGGGATAGATGTCTGCGGTCATGCCATCGGTCGAGGTGACGGCGCGCAGGCCGCAGACGTTGTCGTAGGTGCGGCCATCGCCCATGACGCCAACGGTCTTGACCGGCAGCAGCACCGCGAAGGCCTGCCAGATGGCGTCGTAAAGGCCGGCGGTGCGGATTTCCTCAAGGTAGATCGCGTCCGCCTTGCGCAGGATATCGCAACGCTCGCGGCTGACTTCGCCGGGGATGCGGATCGCCAGGCCCGGCCCCGGGAACGGGTGACGGCCGACGAAGATCTCCGGCAGGCCCAGTTCACGGCCCAGTTCACGGACTTCGTCCTTGAACAGCTCGCGAAGCGGTTCGACCAGCTTCATGTCCATGCGTTCGGGAAGGCCACCGACGTTGTGGTGGCTCTTGATCGTGACCGAGGGGCCACCGGTGAACGAAACGCTTTCGATGACGTCGGGGTACAGCGTCCCCTGCGCGAGGAACTCGGCGCCGCCGATCTTCTTCGCCTCGTCCTCGAAGACGTCGATGAAGGTCTTGCCGATGAACTTGCGCTTGGCTTCGGGGTCGGTGACGCCTTCCAGGCCCTTCAGGAACAGCGTCGAGGCGTCCACATGGACCAGCGGGATGTTGTAGTGGCCACGGAAAAGGCTGACGACCTGATCGGCCTCGCCCATGCGCATCAGGCCATGGTCCACGAAGACGCAGGTCAGCTGGTCGCCGATGGCTTCGTGGATGAGCACTGCCGCGACGGCCGAATCGACGCCGCCGGACAAGCCGCAGATCACCCGTCCGCTGCCGACCTGCGCACGAATTTCCTCGATCTTGGTCTTGCGGAACTCCGCCATGGTCCAGTCACCGGCAAGGCCGCAGACATGCCGTACGAAGTTCTTGAGCAGCTTGCCGCCATCGGGCGTGTGCACGACTTCGGGGTGGAACTGCATCGCGTAGATACGCTTTTCGTCGTTCGCGATGACCGCGAAGGGCGCGCCCGGGCTGGAGGCCACCGGACGGAAACCCGGAGCGAGGCTGGTGACCTTGTCGCCATGGCTCATCCAGACCTGGTGCGTTTCTCCGACCTTCCAAAGACCGTTGAAGAGGGCGCACTCGTCAGCAATCTCGATGAAGGCGCGGCCGAACTCGCCCGAGTCGCCCGCCAGTACCTCGCCGCCGAGTTGGTGCATGAGCGACTGCTGGCCGTAGCAGATGCCGAGGATCGGGCGGCCGCTTTCCAGAATGACCTCCGGGATTCCCGGACCGTTCTCATCCAGAACCGAAGCGGGCGAACCGGACAGGATGATGCCCACCGGGTTCAGGCGATGGAACGCCTCCTCGGCAGCGTTGAACGGTGCGATCTCGGAGTAGACGCCGGCTTCACGCACGCGGCGCGCAATGAGCTGCGTCACCTGGCTGCCGAAATCGACGATCAGGACGGATTCGGAGGTCTGGATACTCATGGCGGGCACGTAATCGCGCGGGCGCGCGCTGTCCAGTGTCCATCAGGATGGCAGCAACCAAAGTGGTCTGATCGACGTGAGGCGCTACTCCGCTTGGCGAGCCCACGATACCGGTTGTTCCCTAGCATCACGCTCCTGCGGCGGTTGCAGGAAACGCAAGCAATATTGTTGCTTGAGCATTTGCAACAATTCGCACGCATCCTATTTCGCACCTGCAGCATGAACGCGTTCAACAGTGCTCTGTTTGCGACAAAACAAGAAGAAATGCAGGAGTTCTATATGACCCTCGTCCACTGGACGGTCGGGATCGCAGCCGCGCTGAGCACCAGCGCGCTGGTCTTCGCGCTCACCCTCGCCTGATTCGAGGCTGGGAGACGATACCCGAGTTACCCAAATTACCCCGAAAAGGGCGGTCTCGCGACCGCCCTTTTTCGTTTGCGAGGCGATCGTCATTATTGACGGGTTCGGCGGATCAGCGACCAGTCATATCCAAGCTGTTTCACCCGCGCCTCAAGGCTGGCGAGCATCACCGCATTCGGGCGCTGTTCACGCGTGAGGACCCACAGGTAGCGTCCCGAAGGTTCGCCAACGATCGACCACTCGTAGGCGTCGCCGTGATCGAGTACCCAATAGTCACCATAGAACGGACCGAAGAACGAAACCTTGAGCTTGGCTCCAGTGTCTGGATCGACGATCCTGGCCTTGCCCCTGGAAACCTTCAGCGTCCCGCCGGGCCCGCCCTTGCGACCGCTGTTCACCACTTTTACCGAACCGTCCGGGTTCAGGCTGTAGTCGGCGAAGACGCCATCCATCCCTTTTTGGAACGAGGCTTCGTATCGGAACTGCTCGTACCAGCGGCCCATGTAGCGGTCTGCGGAGACCGGCTTCGCGGGCTCCGGAACCACCCGGTTGCCGACCGGGCCCGGGCGCGGGATCTTTGCGCAGGCTGCAAGGATGGCAGATGCGCCCAATGCAAGGGCAACCATGCCGAGTTTTCTCATCGATCGTCCTTTTCGTGACACAGGCTAGTTACGTTCGGAAGCCGCACATGTTTCGATCCCACGTTCCGGGCAGCGGCCGATCCGCAGGGCTTTACGCGCGGACGATCATGGCCCACATGCTGCCCTCATGAGCACATCCTCGCCTGCCATCGCCATCCGTGATCTTGTGAAGCGCTACGCCCCGGCGGGCGGCGGCGAAGGAAAGCTGGCGCTCAAGGGCGTCTCGTTCGATGTGCCCGAAGGGGGCATCTTCGGGCTGCTTGGTCCGAACGGAGCCGGCAAGTCGACGCTCATCAACATCCTGGCGGGGATGGTCATGAAAACGTCCGGCTCCGTCGACATCTGGGGCTTCGACATCGATCGCGACCAGCGCAACGCGAAGCGCGCGATCGGCATCGTGCCGCAGGAAATCGTCTTCGACCCGTTCTTCACGCCGTTCGAGGTGCTGGAGATCCAGGCCGGCCTCTACGGCATCACCAAGGCGCTGCGTCGCTCGGAGGATCTGCTGCGCGCCGTCCACCTTGCGGACAAGCGCAATGCTTATGCCCGCACGCTCTCGGGCGGCATGAAACGCCGCCTGCTGATCGCGAAGGCGCTGGTGCATCGGCCGCCCGTGCTCGTCCTTGACGAACCCACGGCAGGCGTCGACGTCGAACTGCGGCGACAGCTGTGGGAGCTGGTGACGGAGCTCAACCGCGAGGGCGCGACGATCGTGCTCACGACGCATTACCTCGAAGAAGCCGAGGAGTTGTGCGACCGGATCGCGATCATCAACCACGGTGAACTGATCGCCAACAAGCCGACACGCGAATTGGTCGGCATGGCGCGGGAGAAGATCATCGTGCTCACGCTTGACCGTGACGTCACTGAATTGCCCTCGCACCCCGGTTTCGTGAAATGCGTACAGGCGAGCGAGCGGGTGCTGGAGATCACCTACGATCAGGATCGCGCCAACGCCGGCGAGATCATGTCCGCCTTGCAGGCGCAAGGCTTTGCCATCGTCGATGTAAGCACGCGCGAAGCCGACCTCGAGGACGTGTTCGTCACGCTCACCAGCCAGGCGCGCGCCGCGGGCTGAGCCAGCTGCCTCGTCGCCGGGCTGCTGCTGCGCTTGGACGCTACCTGGCGACGCGGCCGCGCAAACAGTTGCGGTGAGGCGGGCACGGCGGCTAGGAGGCGGGTCATGGAAACGCCATCCAGCGCCGGCGGCGCATTCGATGTCCTGGTGATCGGTTCCGGTGCGGCCGGACTTACGGCGGCGCTCGCGCTGGCGGAGAAGGTCAAGGTCGCGGTCCTTGCGAAGGGCACGCTCACCGGGGGCTCCACCGCTTGGGCGCAGGGCGGTATCGCCGCCGTGCTGGACGCCGGCGACACGTTCGACGAGCACATACGCGACACGATGGTGGCCGGCGCCGGTCTCAACCGCCGCGAGACGGTGGAATTCGTGATCGAGCGTGCGCCGCACGCGATCCAGCGGCTGGTCGAACTCGGCGTACCCTTCAACATGGAAGGGGAGGCGCTTCACCTCACGCGGGAAGGCGGGCATTCCCATCGGCGCATTGTCCACGTGGCCGACGCCACCGGATGGGCGGTGCAGCAGGCCCTTCTCCAGGCAGCTGAGGCGCACCCCAACATCACCCTGCTCGCGGGCCGCTCCTGCATCGATCTCATCACCGGGCGGCATGAGCAGCGCTATTCCGGTTCGGGCCGCGTCTGGGGCGTCTACGCTCTCAACGAGGAAACGGGTCGGGTGGAGTCCTTCACGGCCCGCGCCACGGTAATGGCAACCGGTGGTGCCGGGCGCGTCTACCAGTTCAGCACGGCCCCGCGCGGGGCGACGGGGGACGGCATCGCCATGGCCTGGCGGGCGGGCGCGCGGGTCTCAAACATGGAGATGATGCAGTTCCACCCGACCTGCCTGTACAATCTTCAGGTCAAGAACTTCCTTATCACCGAGGCCGTCCGCGGGGAGGGTGGACACCTCATCAACCCGCGCACCGGCAAGCGGTTCATGGCCTTCTACGACCCGGAGCGGCTGGAGCTTGCCCCGCGCGACGTCGTGGCCCGTGCGATCGACTCCGAGATCAAGCGCTTCGGCCTCGATTGTGTCCACCTCGACATCAGCCACCAGCCTCCCGAATTCGTGAAGTCCCATTTCCCGAACATCTACGAGAAGCTGATCGGGCTCGGCATCGACATGACGCGCGAGCCGATCCCGGTCGTACCGGCGCAGCACTATACCTGCGGCGGCATTTTGGTCGACCTTGACGGGCGGACGGACCTGCCGGGTCTCTATGCGGCCGGGGAGTGCACGGAAAGCGGTCTCCACGGCGCCAACCGTCTGGCCTCCAATTCGCTACTGGAGTGCCTGGTATTCGGCGAGGCGGCCGCAGCGGACATCATGGCGCGCTGGGAAACCTTCGAAGCGCCTCCGCCCGTGCGGGTGTGGGACGAGAGCCGCGTGACGGACTCCGACGAGGAAGTCGTCATCAAGCAGAACTGGACGGAAATACGGCGTTTCATGTGGAACTATGTCGGCATCGTGCGCACGACCAAGCGGCTGGAGCGCGCCATGCACCGCATCCAGATGCTGAACGGCGAGATCGAGGAGTACTACCGGCATTTCCGGGTTTCGACCGATCTGATCGAGCTTCGCAACCTGCTCCAGAGCGCGGAGCTGATCGTGGAGTCCGCGCTCAAGCGTCATGAAAGCCGGGGCCTGCACTACACGCTGGATTTCCCGGCGGCCGATGCGGAGCCCATGGACACGGTTCTGGTGCCCTGACGACAGTTCCGGCGCGGCGGCCTCTCAAAGGCAACCGCGCCGTGAAGCGCCTCAGCCGATGTGGAGCAGGCGACCCAGGAATATCAGCACGATGGCACCGATGACCGAGGCCAGGCAGCCTGCGCGGCTGAAATCGCGGCTGCCGCGGCTCGTCACCAGACCGGCCAGCAGTGAGCCGCCGATGCCCAGCAGGATCGTCGTGAGCCAATTCATCGGAACGGTTCCGGGATAGAACCAGCGCGCCAGAGCGCCGATGACGAGGCCGCTGATGATGGCGCCGATGATGTTGAGCATGACCTTGAGAAACCCCCTTCGCGGTGTCTGATCGCTTGTACCCTGGCAGGGTAGCACAGCTATAAACATTGGCCCCTCTGAGGGTTGCCGTCCCTGCGTGCGAAAGGCTTTTCCGCCGCTTCGGTGGCTGCACGCGGGGATAGCTGCTTTAGGAGGCTTGACGGCGCTCCATTCACCGCAAGCGCGATTCCGCTCGTCGGCAAATTGATGTGGAAAAATAAGCGGGACGGGAGGCGATTCATCCTCTTGCGCATCTCGAAGGTGGCAGAAACCTTGCGCGTCGCGAGGCGTGTTCGGCGTCTGCGCACGGCAGGGGAGGGTGAAGGTTCGTGACGCCTCCCTCTTGAACCTTCCGGCGGAAAGGGCACTATAGGTTGTGTCGCGCCGATCGAGGGGCCTCAACACCTAGGGACGTCGCGCTGGAGCCAAAAGGCCGGCTTTGGCGCGCCTCAGGTCTGCAGGAGTGTCTTTTTCAGGTGCGCGTCGGCGGTCCGGCAGGGAGATAGGCCTCCCTCTTCGTACCGGCCCTGCGGCGTGGATATCCGAAAGGTTTATTCGCGCAGTCGGGTTCGGTCGGCTGGCTCGTCCGGAATAGCAGCTTGGGCCGCATGGCGCGGTTCGACATCAATTTGAATGCACATTGGGGGCGCACCAGTGGATTTCAGGAACGGAAGCGACGGACACGTGTCTGATTCGGATGTGAACTATGCGGAGACCGGACAGGTCGACATGGAGGCGCTTCTCGCCTCCCATGACCCTGCCCCTCGCGCAAAGAAGGAGGCTCGGGCCGTCACCATGGAAAAGACTGTGGCCGCAGCTGCGCCGGCTCCCTCCGCATCCCGGAAGCCCGTTGATTCCAAGACGATCAATGCGCGGCGCTTTTCCATCGTCACCGACCCGTCGCGCGATGCGCTGCTGACGGATTTTGGCAAGGAAACGCTGGACGACCGCTACTTGCTGCCCGGCGAAAAATACCAGGATCTCTTCGCCCGCGTCGCCGACGCCTACGCCGACGACGAGGCGCACGCCCAGCGGCTGTACGACTACATTTCGCGCCTGTGGTTCATGCCGGCCACTCCCGTTCTCTCGAACGGCGGAACCGGTCGCGGCCTGCCGATCTCGTGCTACCTCAACTCCGTCGATGACAGCCTCGAAGGCATCGTCGCAACGTGGAACGAAAACGTGTGGCTGGCGTCACGCGGCGGCGGCATCGGCACCTACTGGGGCGCGGTGCGCGGCATCGGCGAACCCGTGGGCCTCAACGGCAAGACCAGCGGCATCATCCCGTTCGTGCGCGTGATGGATTCGCTGACCCTGGCGATTTCGCAAGGGTCGCTCCGCCGTGGCTCGGCAGCCTGCTACCTCGACGTGTCTCATCCCGAGATCGAGGAGTTCCTCGAGATCCGCAAGCCGTCGGGTGACTTCAACCGCAAGGCGCTCAATCTGCACCATGGCGTGCTGCTGACGGACGAGTTCATGGAAGCGGTCCGTGACGGTGCGGAATTCGCGCTGCGCAGCCCGCGTGACGGTTCCGTGCGCGGCAAGGTCGATGCACGCTCGCTGTTCCAGAAGCTGGTGGAAGTGCGCCTTGCGACGGGCGAGCCCTACATCGTCTTCTCCGATACCGTGAACCGCACGATGCCCAAGCATCACCGCGATCTTGGCCTCAAGGTGTCGACGTCGAACCTGTGCTCGGAAATCACGCTGCCCACCGGCCGGGACCATCTGGGCAACGACCGCACGGCCGTGTGCTGCCTGTCCTCGCTCAACCTGGAGACCTGGGAAGAGTGGAAGGGCGACAAGCGCTTCGTGGAAGACGTGCTGCGCTTCCTCGACAACGTCCTTCAGGACTATATCGACCGGGCCCCGGACGAGATGGCGCGCGCCAAGTACTCCGCCGCCCGCGAGCGTTCGGTCGGCATGGGCGTCATGGGCTTCCATTCGTACCTGCAGAAGCGCGGGATCGCCTTCGAAAGCGCGATGGCCAAGGCGCTCAACCTGCAGATGTTCCAGTACATCAATCAAAAGGCCAACGAGGCCTCGATGCTGCTGGCGAACGAGCGCGGGCCTTGCCCCGACGCGGCCGATACCGGCGTGATGGAGCGTTTCAGCTGCAAGATGGCGATCGCGCCCACGGCGTCGATCTCGATCATCTGCGGCGGCACCTCCGCGTGCATCGAGCCTATCCCGGCGAACATCTACACGCACAAGACGCTCTCGGGCTCCTTCGTGGTGAAGAATCCGTATCTCCAGAAGCTGCTGGCGTCGAAGTCGAAGGATTCCACCAACGTGTGGAACTCCATCCTCGAGCATAACGGCTCGGTCCAGCACCTCGACTTCCTCACGTCCGAGGAAAAGGCCGTGTACAAGACCAGCTTCGAGATCGACCAGCGCTGGCTGCTCGAATTCGCGGCGGATCGTACCCCCTACATCGATCAGGCCCAGTCGCTGAACCTGTTCATCCCTGCGGACGTGGACAAGTGGGACCTGATGATGCTGCACTTCCAGGCCTGGGAAAGGGGTATCAAGTCGCTCTACTATCTCCGCTCCAAGTCGGTTCAGCGCGCCGGGTTTGCAGGTGGCGTGGAAGCGGACAATACCAGTGAGCTTCCCAAGTTCGAACTGGCGGCCTCGACCACCGATTACGACGAGTGCCTGGCCTGCCAGTAAGGGGCTAAAGTTCCACCGAGAACGGCCTTCCGGTTCGCCGGGAGGCCGTTTTCGGTTCTGGCGCGCGCCGTCACCGAACGCCTGTCACCGGGAATGTTCCGAACGGGCCGTTCGAATTGTCGCCGGTCAGTTCTCCATCGCGGACCGTCACGTCGTAGGTGATGGTGATCGGCATCGGCATGGACGCCTTGCCCTCAAGCTTCGCGCGGCCATTCTTGAACCCGCCGGCAAGGTCTACCGAACCCTGTTCGGCGACGACCTTGCCGGTGATGACGTTGCCGCTGACATTCAGGTCCATGATCGCCTTCTGCGGCCCCACAGGTGACTGGATCGTGATGTTCCACTTGCCCGCGAAGTCCTGCGGCTTGGCGTTGCTCCGGCGCGCGGCCTTTGCCTTTTCCAGCAGTGCCTTCTGTTCCGCAGGCGCAGACTGGGCGCGGGAGCGCAGGTAGAAACGCAGAGTCTCCAGTTCGGGATCGGTGATCTGCGGGAAGGGGGGCATGCCGTTCATCTTGAAGCCGCCGTCCTTCACGATCGTGCGGAAGGTCGCGGCGTCCGTGATCGCCGGCGAGTACCGCAGGTCCGGTGCGGCGCCTCCGGCGACGGCGTTCCAGCCGTGGCAGACGATGCAGGCGCGGGTGCCGAACAGCATGGCACCGGCCTGCGCGCGGGCAAGGTCGGGCTTGAAGTCAGGATCGGACACGGGAACCAGTGGGGGCACCTCGAAAGGCGGAATGCTGTCCCGACCATCGAGCGCGAACGTCAGGACGCGGCGGGGGAGGCGATAGTCGGTGCGGTACATCGCGTTGCCCAGGGTCTGCATCCCTGCGCCCTGACCGCCCGCTCCGGTAAGAACCGTGACGTATTGCCGGCCGTTCACGCGGTAAGTGATGGGAGCGCCCACGATGGGGCTTTCGGTCTTGAAGGACCAGAGTTCCTTGCCCGTTTTCGCGTCGCGGGCCACGAACTTGCCGTCCATCTGGCCCTGCCAGACCAGGCCGCCGGCCGAGGCCATGACGCCGCCCGGCCAGGTGCCCGGCAGGTCCACGCGCCAGGCTTCCGCCTGAGTGGCCGGATTCCAGGCCTTGAGGTAGCTCTTGTGGCCGCCGGGCAGTTCCACTTCGGGGATGAGCGTCACGCCCATGCCCGCCGAAACCTCGCCGCCGCCCTCCTGTCCTTCGCCGATGAGGGCAGGCAGTTCCATGATCGGAACATAGACGAGCCCGGTCTGCGGGCTGTAGGCCTGCGGCTGCCACGAATGGGCGCCGGTCGGCCCGGGCCACATCTCGAACATGCCGGGCTTGCCGTTGTAGCGAATTCCGGGGTTCTCGATCGGACGGCCGGTCTTTGCGTCGATCCGCTCGGCCCAGGTCACCTTGGCGATCTTCTCGGCGGACAGGAATTCACCCGTCGCGCGGTCCAGCACGTAGAAGAAGCCGTTCTTCGGCGCCTGCATCAGCACCTTGCGCGCCTTGCCCTCGAGTTCGACCGTGGCGAGGGTCATGTCGGCGGTCGCGGTGCAGTCCCACTGTTCGGCAGGGCAGATCTGGTAGTGCCACCGGTATTCGCCGGTATCGACGTCGACGGCCACTACAGAGGCCAGGAACAGGTTGTCTCCCCCTTCCGGACTGCGCAGCTTCTGGTTGTAGGGAAAGCCGTTGCCAACGCCCAGATAGACCAGTCGCAGATCCGCATCGTAGGCGAAGGCGTTCCACGCGGTTCCGCCACCGCCCCGCCGGGTGCCGTCGGGATTTTTCCATCCGCCGGGCCACGTCCTGCGCATGAGGTCTTCGGCCTTGCGGTTCGTGGGCGTCACCTCATCCCCCGGCGTGGTGTAGAACCGCCAGGCCAGCTTGCCGGTCGCCGCATCGTACGCGCTGACAAAGCCGCGCGCCGGACTGATGTCGCCGCCCCCGAAGCCGGTGATGACCTTCCCGCCAAATACGCGCGGCGCCCCGTTTGCGTTACGCGGCGCAGTGTCAGGGAAGTCCATCGTCTTCCAGACTTCCTTGCCCGTCTTCGCGTCCAGGGAGATGACGAAGCCATCCGTGGTCACCAAAAAGACATGCCCGGTATCGTAAGCGATGCCCTTGTTGCCCCATGTCAGTTGGAGAGAGGATGTGGCACGATCCCGCGTGCCGCCATCGTACTCCCACAGCGGCTTGCCGGTCACGGCGTCGAGAGCCCGGATATGCGAATGCCCCGTGGTGATGAACACCTTGCCTTCTGCCATGAGAGGGGTCGATGGGGTGTAGCCCGGCTCCAGATCGAAATGCCATGCGAGCTTGAGCTTGCCCACGTTGCCGGTGTCGATCTCGTCCAGCGGGGAATAGTGTGTCTCACTTCCCGTGCGGCCCCAGCTCGGCCACTCGTCCGGGTTGACGACCGTTTGCTCCTCCACCGGGTGAGCGGGACGATTGCAGGATGAGAGGGAAAGAGGAACCAGCAGACACGCAAGCCCGATCGCCACTCTACCGATACCAGAGATCACGCGCTCTTCCCTCGCCCCGTTGTGCTGAACGCGCAGGCCTATCAAAGACCCCATGACTGCCAGAGCCTCGGAGGCTCGAATCTGAGATGCTGATGATGGATTTGTCAGCAGCGGAGACGAGTCATGACGGAGACGGTGAA